>DATAWA010000188.1:0-30148 GCA_036267435.1 Xanthobacteraceae bacterium
TGCCATGCTCGAAGGTGATGTCGGAGGGCGAGGCTTCTAGAACATAGCCGGCGGCTTGCTTGCCCTTCTCGACGACCTTGGCGGCGCCTTCGACGATGGCGGTGCCGCTGTGCATGATCGACTTCGAGCCGCCGGAGCCGCCGCCCATTACGATGCGGTCGCTGTCGCCCTGCACCAGCGAGATCTTGTCGAACGGAATGCCCAGCTGCTGACTCAAGACCTGTGCGAACGGCGTGGCATGGCCCATGCCGAAATCGAGCGTGCCCGTGGTCAGCGTCACCGTGCCGTCGGCATTGAAAATGATGCCCGCGGACTCTTTCGCCGGCCCCGCCGTTACTTCGAGATAATTGCCGACGCCGAGGCCGCGCAGTTTGCCGCGCTTACGGCTTTCGCGTTTGCGCTTGGCGAAGCCCTTGCTGTCGGCGAGTTCCAGCGCCTGTTTGGTCAGCGCAGCGAAATCGCCGCAGTCATAGGTCGCGGCCGATGCGGTCTTACGTGGAAACTCGCTCGGTGCGATGAGATTGCGCCGGCGCAGTGAGATCCTGTCGATGCCCATCTCGGCGGCCGCCGCGTCGATCAGCCGCTCCATGTAATAATTGCCTTCGGGCCGGCCGGCGCCGCGGTAGGCGGTCACTTGCACGGTGTTTGTGAAGACGCATTTGGTCGAGACTTCCATCAGCGGCGTGCGGTACATGCCCTGCATGTTCTTCACCGCATTGGCGGTGCCCATGAACGGGCCGAACGGTGAAAGGAAAGCACCGACGTCGGAGAAGCTCGTCAGCCGCACGGCGAGAAATTTGCCGTCGGCATCGAGCGCTAGTTCCCCGGTGACGTCGGCGGCGCGGCCGTGACCGTCGGAGACGAAGCTTCCGGACCGCTCGTCGGTCCATTTCACCGGCCGGCCGAGCGCGCGCGCGGCATGCAGCAAACAAATGTATTCCGGAAACACCATCGCCTTCATGCCGAAGGAGCCGCCGACCTGACCGGTCAGGATACGCACGTCCTTGACATCGGCGCCCATCGCGTCGGCGATATTGGCGCGCATGCCGAACACGCCTTGCGAACAGACATGCAGCGTAAAACGGTTATCCTCGTGGACCCCGACTGCGGCGCGCGGCTCCATGCTATTGACCACAAGCCGGGTGTTGGCGATCTTCAATCGCGTCACATGTGCCGCCTTGGCAAACGCGGCATCGACCGCTGCGGTATCGCCGTGATGAAAATCGAGCGCGACGTTGCCGGGGACATCGTCGTAGATCTGCGGCGCACCGGGGCGGGCGCCTTCCTCGGCACTGGCGACGATCGGCAACGGATCGATGTCGACCTTGACGGCTTCGGCCGCGTCCTTGGCCTGGGCGACCGTTTCGGCAATGACGCAGGCGATTGGATCGCCGACATAGCGCACTTTGCCGACTGCAAGCGCCTCACGGCGCGGCTTGCGCAACGGCGTGCCGTCGCGATTGGGTAGCCCGACGATACATTTGAGCGTGCCGTAGCCTTTAAGATCGGCGCTGTCGTAGACCGCGAGCACGCCGGGCAGGGCCCGCGCCGCCTCCATGTCGATCGAGCGGATGGTTCCATGCGGGACCGAGCTGCGGACCATGACCATGTAGGCTTGGCCGGGCAGGCTGACGTCGTCGGTATAATGGCCGAGCCCGCGCAACAGCATCGGATCCTCGACGCGCGGCACGGATTGCCCGACGGCAAATTTGGCGGCCGTCAGTTCCTCGGCCGTCAGACCGTCCATCCGAGGGCTGGCGGGGTGCTGCAAATTCATACGATTCAATCCTAAATGGCTTTTCCGGGTGATAAATGACTTGCCAGACCGCGGCAACTGGGCGCGGAACATGGCTCATAGGCGGCTGCGGGGTAGTATTGCCCTTAAGTCTGCCCCTGTTACATTTCCTTGATTTGGCTTGAACAATAGCCCGCATCCGTCGAGCGAAATGAGGGCTCCGGCGCGGCAGGAAGGCATTGGATGGACGACGAGGCTTCGCCGCAGGGCGGCCTCGACGCCGGTGGGCCATCGCGCGATGGACCGGCGCGCGGGACTCGCTGGGGTCGCCGGACACCCTATGGCATTCGCCGCGACGACCGTCGCGACGACCGGCCCGCGCACGTCCAGCCGCAATCCGTGGCGACCTATGCCGCACTCGATCTCGGCACCAATAATTGCCGGCTCCTGGTGGCACGGCCGACGGCCGACGGCTTCCGCGTTGTCGATGCCTTCTCCCGCATTATCCGTCTCGGTGAAGGGGTGGCGGCATCCCGCCAGATCGGCGAGGCGGCCATCGCGCGCGCGGTCGACGCGCTTTTGGTCTGCCGTGACAAAATGCGTGCGCGCGGCGTGGGGCGGGCGCGTCTCATCGCCACCGCGGCCTGCCGCGCCGCCGAGAATGCCGATGACTTCCGCCGCCGCGTTGCCGGCGAAGCCGGCCTCGAACTGGAAATCATCGATGCGGCGACCGAGGCGCGGCTTGCCGCCACCGGCTGTACCGAGTTGTTCGATCCGGCGGCTGACGGCGTCATATTGTTCGATATTGGCGGCGGCTCGTCGGAACTGGTTCGTCTCAAGCGCCGGCCGGGCGACGGACGCGGACCGCCGACCCCGGACATTGTCGGCTGGACATCGTTGCCGGTCGGCGTCGTCACGCTGGCCGAGCGCTACGGCGGCAAGATCGTGTCGCCGGAAACCTACGGCGCGATGGTCGACGAGGTCGCCGCTTTCGTCGACCGCTTTGCCGCCGATCACCGCGACCTTGACGGCTTCCATACGCTCGGAACCTCCGGCACCGTGACGACGATCGCCGGCGTTCTCCTGCGGCTGCGCCGCTACGAGCGTCGGCGCGTCGACGGCTGCTGGCTGGCGGACGACGAAATTTCCCGCGTGGTCGCCGAATTGATGGCCATGAGCTTCGACGAACGCGCGGCTAATCCATGCATCGGCGCCGAGCGTGCCGATCTGGTGCTGGCCGGCTGCGCCATCCTCGATGCAATTCGCCGCGCTTTTCCGTCGCCGCGTCTGCGCGTTGCCGATCGCGGCTTGCGCGAGGGCATGCTGGTGGAAATGATGCGCGCCGACGGCGTGTGGGGGCAGGCATAACGGCGATGGCACGGCTTACCGACGAGAAACGCCGCTCGGTGTCGTCGCGCAATTGGCTGGAGCGCCAGCTCAAGGACCCTTACGTGGCGCGCGCCAAGCGCGAAGGATTGCGCTCGCGCGCCGCCTACAAGCTCGCCGAAATCGACGACAAATATAAAGTCCTGAAAGCTGGCGCGCGCGTCGTCGATCTCGGCGCCGCACCGGGAGGCTGGAGCGAGACCGCAGCGCGGCGCGCCGGTGCCAAGGGCCGGGTGATCGCGCTGGACATTCTCGACTTAAAGCCGCTGCCCGGCGTTGAATTCTTGCATCTCGACTTCCTCGACGAGACGGCGCCGGCGCGCTTGAAGGAACTGCTCGGCGGTCGCGCTGACGTCGTGCTGTCCGACATGGCGGCGAACTCGACCGGCCATCGCCAGACCGATCACTTGCGCATCATGGCGCTGGCCGAGGCGGCGGCGCTGTTTGCCCGCGAAGTGCTGGCGCCTGGCGGAGTATTTCTGTGCAAGGTGTTGCAAGGCGGCACCGAGGCCGGGCTTTTGGCTGCGCTCAAGCGCGACTTCGAGAGCGTCAAGCACGTCAAACCGCCGGCAAGCCGGTCCGATTCCGCCGAACTCTATCTGTTGGCACGCGGGTTTCGCGGCTGAAGCGATAGCGGCTCAAACGTGCTGCGGCCGGCCCGGCGGTTCCGTCTTCGCTTCGACCCGTCCCGACAACTCGGCTCCGGCATCCGGCGGCAGCCGCATGAAGATCAGCGCGGCGCTCGCCGCCAGCAGCGAGACAAAAAGAAAGGCCGGCGGGAAGTCGTTGATACCCATCGACGGCGAGTGCTTCAGCCGCAGCGTGATCTCGACGACCAGCGCGCCGACCGCTACGCCGGTCGAGAGCGATAATTGCTGGGCCGCCGCGACCATCGAGGTCGCACGGCTCATCCGCGGCGGATCGATCTCGGCGTAAGCGATGGTGTTGATGCTGGTGAATTGCAGCGAGCGAAAGAAGCCGCCGGACAATAGAATGCCGACCATGGCGGCATAGGGCATGCCGTGCACGAAAGTGGCACAGGCGGCGAGAAAGGCGCTCGAGATCAGCGCATTGTAGACCAGCACGTTGCGATAGCCGAAGCGATTGAGCACGCTCGCCACGGCCGCTTTCATGAACATCGAGCCAAGCGCCGTGGTGAAGGTGATCAGGCCGGACTGGAACGGGCTCAGTCCGAAGCCGAGCTGCAGCAATAACGGCAGCAGAAACGGCAGTGCCCCGATGCCGAGCCGGAACAGAAAACCGCCGAAGATCGAAGCGCGAAAGGTCGGCAGCCGCAACAGCGACAAATCGAGGATCGGCGCTGAGGCGTGGCGCGCATGGATAACGTAGCCGATCGACGAAATCGCACCGACCGCGAGCAGGCCGATGACGATGCTCACCGGCAGAAAATCGAGCCCCATGACCGAAAGTCCGAACGCGAGCCCGGCGATGCCGAGCCCGGACAAGATAAAGCCGACATAGTCAAACGGATCGGACCGCTCGACATGGACATTGGCAATGTAACGCGTCGCCAAGGCGATGCCGGCCAGCCCGATCGGCACGTTAATCAAAAAGATCCAGTGCCACGACGCATAAGTCGTAATGAAGCCGCCGAGCGGCGGCCCGCAGATCGGACCGATCAAGGCCGGTATAGTGACGAGTGACATCGCATTGAGCAGATGCCTCTTGTGGATGCTGCGCACCATGATCAGGCGGCCGACCGGCGTCATCATGGCGCCACCCAAGCCTTGCACGATGCGGGCGAATACGAATTCCGTCAGCGTGTGCGAGGCGGCGCAGCCGATCGAGCCTAAGACGAACACGCCGATGGCGAGCCGGAACACGTTGCGCGCGCCGTAGCGGTCGGCGGTCCAGCCGCTGGCGGGAATGAAGATGGCGAGCGACAACAGATACGACGTGACCGCAAGCTTCAGCGCCAGCGGATTGGTGCCGAGCGCACGCGCGATAGCCGGCAGCGATGTCGCAATCACCGTCGAGTCCATGTTATCCATGAACAGGGCGGTGGCGACGATCAAGGGGACGATGCGGTCGTAGGGAAGCGGTTCTTCCATCGCAGCTATCGGTTCGTGGCGCCCCGGGCTTTACGCGCGCACGTCGATCTCATGCCAGGCGCTTTGCCGCTTCCTCGACCATGCTGACGTCGGAATATTTCTTCACGTCGATGTTCTCTTTAAGGAAGCCGACGTCCTTTTGAAGCTGCAAATTGCTCTGCAGCGCAGCAAGATTGGGTGTGCCGTTCGGATCGCGGTATTGGTCCTTGCCGGTGAAGGCCCAGTCCACGCGCGTCGGCGGCAATTTGGTGAGCTTGGCGACGATGGCGACCGCTTCCTCGTGATTCTTGGGATCGCTGTACCAGCGGATCGCGCGGATTGTGTCTTCGAGGAAGTCGACCAGCGCCGCGCGATTCTGCGCGATGAACGGAGTGCGCGCCGTCCACATTGTCAGCTGGGTGATGCCCAATGCATCTTTCTGGCTGAACAGCGGGTGAGCGATGGCGTTGAGCGCGGGATCGAGCGAGAACGGCGGCACCGCGCTGACGAGATCGGCCTTTTTCTCCGCCAGCATCGCTTTCATGGCGGGGAAGGGCGCCTCGACGATGGTGTAGTCGCGGTTGGCCTCAAGCCCCGAGCGGCGACACATCACGCGCATGGCAATGTCGACCGCGCTGCCGATGACGTTGGTGGCCAGCACTTTGGCCTTGAGGTCGGCCACGGTTTTGACCGGGCCGTCGTTGAGCACCATGAACTGGTTGCTGCCGTGGCCGGCTACCCCATCCTGGATTTCGTCGCAGATCACCCGCAGATCGTCCATATGTGCGTTCTGGATGGCGAGGCCGAATGACGAGAAGGCAAGCGGCCCGATATCGAGCTCGCCGGACGCCAGCGCCGTGATGACCGGCGGCGTGCCTTCGAATCGCGTGGCCTCGGCGACGTAGGATTGCCCGAAGTGCTTGAGGATGTCCTTCTTCTCGATCACCAGCGGCGCCAGCGAGGCCGGGATTACCACCCAGCCGCAGCGGATTTTGACCGGCGCGGCCCGGGCGATGCGGGGTGCCGCAAGCGTTGCGCCGGCAGCAATGCTGCCGAGGCTGAATTGACGACGGTTCAGGCGTTTTTTCACGGCGATTCCTCCAGCTTTCCACCCCTTGTAATCGCTAGCGGAGTGGTTTTGACATTTGCGAGCGACCTAGCCGCAATCTCGTGAAGCGAATATCAAATCCAAAGCCCCCACGAGGACTATCAATTGCGGCCGAGGCATGCTATCGACCGCCGCCAACCCAAAAGCGGGTCATCGAGTCGGGCGGCGGATTTTGGTTCCGCTCGCCCGCAAAGCATTCCCCCGATGCGATGACCTGTCATAGCGGGTCATGCGGAGTTGGCAATGGCAGCGATTTCAAGAGACCCACCACCCGAAGCTTATACCTTCGATGACGTATTATTGAAGCCGGGCCTGTCCGACGTCCTGCCTTCGGATGTCGATGTGCGTTCCCGGATCACGCCCAGTATTACGCTCAACATCCCGATCATCGCCTCGGCCATGGACACGGTGACCGAGGCGTATATGGCAATCGCCATGGCGCAGGCCGGCGGTATTGGCATCCTGCACCGCAATCTCGAACCCGAGTTGCAGGCGTCGCAAGTGCGCCAAGTGAAGAAATTCGAATCGGGCATGGTGGTCAATCCGCTCACCATTGCTCCGAACGCGACCCTAGCCGACGCGCTGGCGCTGATGCAGGAGCACCGCATTTCCGGCGTTCCGGTCGTCGAGGGCGGCAACGGCAAGATCCCGGGCAAGCTCGTCGGCATCCTGACCAATCGGGACGTGCGCTTTGCCACCGACAAGCGGCAAAAAGTGTCCGAGCTGATGACCAGAGAGCGTCTCATCACCGTGCGCGAGAATGTCGGGCAGGACGAGGCGAAGCGGCTCTTGCATCAGCATCGCATCGAGAAGCTTCTGGTGGTCGACGACGACTATCGCTGCGTCGGGCTCATCACCGTGAAGGATATCGAGAAGGCGGTGGCCAATCCCAATGCGTGCAAGGACGAGCAGGGCCGCCTGCGCGTCGGTGCCGCCACCTCGGTCGGCGAGCCCGGCTATGCGCGTTCGGAAAGCCTGATCGAAGCCGGCGTCGACCTCATCGTGGTCGACACCGCGCACGGCCATTCCCGCCGCGTGCTCGACACCGTGACCCGCATCAAGCGCATGTCGAATGCGGTGCAGGTGGTCGCCGGCAATATCGCCACCGGCGAAGGGGCCAAGGCGCTGATCGATGCCGGCGCCGATTCGATCAAGGTCGGCATCGGACCCGGCTCGATCTGTACCACCCGCATTGTCGCCGGGGTCGGCGTGCCGCAGCTCACAGCGATCATGGACGCGGTCGAGGTGGCCAAGCGGTCGAACACGCCGGTCATCGCCGACGGCGGCATCAAATATTCCGGCGATCTCGCCAAGGCACTCGCCGCCGGGGCCGATAGCGCGATGGTCGGCTCGCTGCTGGCCGGCACCGACGAGACGCCGGGCGAGGTGTTTCTCTATCAGGGCCGCTCCTATAAGACTTATCGCGGCATGGGCTCGGTCGCCGCCATGGCGCGCGGCTCGGCCGACCGATATTTCCAGCAGGAGATCAAGGACACGCTCAAGCTCGTGCCCGAGGGCGTCGAGGGCCAAGTCGGCTACAAGGGCCCGGTCGCCCATGTGCTGCATCAGCTTGTCGGCGGCCTGCGCGCGGCGATGGGTTACGTCGGCGCCAAGGACCTCGCCGACTTCCACGACAAGGCGCAATTCGTGCGTATCTCCGGGGCGGGCCTGCGCGAAAGCCACGTCCACGACGTCACCATCACGCGCGAGAGTCCGAATTATCCGAGCCGAGGCTAAATGCCAGGCGCGCCCGATCTTTTCGCCAAGATTCGCACCGCGACCAATACCCATCGCGGCAAGCACGGCTGCAACGCTTACCCTTACGACAACGGTCCATTGCTGGGCGCGCTGGCGGGCGTGGCCAACGCGCGCCGCATTCTGGAATTGGGCACCGCGCTCGGTTACACGGCCTTGTCGTTCGCTGCCGGCGCGCGCGACGCCACCGTCGACACCGTCGAGCGCGATCCGGAGCATGTGGTGCTGGCGCGAGAGAATATTGCCGCCGCCGGCATGGACCATCGCATTACCGTGCACGAGGGCGATTTCGCCGCGGTGTTGCCGACGCTCGATCCCGGATACGACGTGGCCTTCTTCGACGGCGGCACGCCGGTGTCGGCGCTGCACAAGACGCTGCGTGGGTTACTGCGCACCGGCGGCACGCTGATCACCGCCAATCTCAATCATGGCGGCACCGCGGACGCCGTGCGCAAGGCGCTGTTCGAAGGCAAATCCTGGCGCAGCGCGCTCATCGACGAGGATGGCGAGACCGCAATCAGCGTCAAACTTTGATGTCGAAGCGCAACCAGCCGGGGGCAATCTGATGACTACGCAAGCCATTCTTCTGCCGCTGTTCGTCGAGGTCATCCTGACCTTTCTGCTCTGGATCGGCATGGCGACGTTGCGCACCCGCGATGTCTCGTCTGGCGCGGTGCGGCCCGAGCAGATCGCGTTGCGCGAGCCGAACTGGCGGCCGCGGACCCTGCAATTCGCCTATGCGTTTTCCAACCAGTTTGAAATTCCGGTGCTGTTCTACGTTCTCACTATTCTGGCCTATGTTACCCACCTCGCCGGCCTGATTTTTGTCATTCTGGCCTGGATTTTCGTTATCTTCCGCATCCTGCACGCCTGCGTGCATGTCACCAGCAACGTCGTGCGGCTGCGGGGAACGCTGTATGGCGTCGCGGTCGTGGCGCTGGCGCTCAATTGGGCGATCTACATTTTCGAAGTCCTGACGCTGCCGCGGCCGCTATAGGGAGTCGGATCGTGCCGCTCGACATCTGCCATCCGACAGCCCCGCACACACGCCTGCGGCTGCCGGAATGGTACGTCTCCTCCCTGATGATGGACCGCGCGCTCGACGCCGTCGTGCGGCGCGTCAAGAAACTCGACCGCCGGCACGACATCCCTTATCTCGCCGGTTACAGCCTCGACGGTAAGGTCATCTATATCGACCGCCACATGCCGAAGAGCTTTGAATTCCGCGGCCGCACCGTCGAGACCGATCGGTTTCTGATCCTGCATGAGGAGGTCGAGAAAACACTGATCGATGAGCTCGGCCTGCATTATCTTCACGCGCATCAAATCGCGACGCGCGCCGAAGAGGCCGCCGTCCGCGCTGCGGGCATCGAGTGGCGGGCCTATGACCGCTTCATGCAGAAGCACGTCAAAACCATCGGCGACGAGCGGCTCAAGAAGGTGCCAAAGGACCTCGATCTCAAGCCATATCGCGACGAGCACGACGACGATCTGTTGCGTCGCATGCTCAAAAGCGTCAAAGCCGGCAAATGTCCGAAAGGCATTCACGTGCGCGATCTGGCCGAGGCGATTGACGCCCTGCGCAAGCAAGTGCGGCGGCACGAGACGCCGGCGGCGCATCGCTCCGCCGCCATCAAACGCAAGATGAAATAGTGACGCCCGCCGCCCGCCTTTCCGCAGCCATCGAAGTCTTTGCCGATATCGCGACGCGGCCTCGCCCGGCGGGCGACGCGCTCAAGGACTGGGGGCTGTCGCATCGCTTTGCCGGGTCCGGGGATCGCGCGGCCATCGCCGGCCTCGTCTACGACGCGCTGCGCCGCAAGGCGTCGTCGGCGTGGCTGATGGGCGAGGATAGCCCGCGCGCCGTCTTGCTCGGTATGCTTCACCGCGAGCGCGGCCTTGATGGCGCGGCGATCGGCGCCTTGTGCAGCGGCGCGCGCTACGCGCCGGACCCGCTGACGGATGCGGAAACGGCAGCGCTCGCCGCCGGCAATCTGACCGGCGCGCCGGCGCATGTGCAAGGCGACTACCCGGAATGGCTCGATCCTTATCTGGCGCGCGTGTTTGGCGACGACCGCGCCGAAGAGGGCGAAAGCCTCGCCAGCCGTGCGCCGCTCGACCTGCGGGTCAACACGCTCCTCGCCTCGCGCGAAGAGGTGTTGCCGAAGTTCGACCATCTTGCCGCCGAGCCCACGTGCTGGTCGCCCTGGGGCTTGCGCATCCGGCTTGCCGCCGAGGCTAAAAGCCCGGCCATTCACGCCGAGCCCGCCTTCATCAAGGGGCAGATCGAAATCCAGGACGAAGGCTCGCAGCTCGCCGCGCTCCTTGCCGGCGCCGCGTCCGGCCAGCAGGTGATCGATCTCTGCGCCGGCGCCGGCGGCAAGACGCTGGCGCTCGCCGCCGCGATGGAGAACCGCGGGCAGATCTATGCCACCGATGCCGATAAGCGACGCCTCGCGGCGATCCACGACCGGCTTGCCCGCGCCGGCGCCCGCAATGTTCAGGTCCGCACGCCCAAGAGCATCGGCAATGAACTGGCCGATCTCGCCGGCCGCGCCGATCTGGTGCTGATCGACGCGCCATGCACCGGCATCGGGACCTGGCGGCGCAATCCGGACGCCAAATGGCGCATCCGGCCCAGGGCGCTGGCCGAGCGCATCAAACAGCAGGACGCGGTGCTCGAGAGCGCGACGACCCTGGTCAAGCCAGGCGGCCGTATCGCCTACGTCACCTGTTCGGTGCTGGCGGAAGAGAACGGCGACCGGGTGCGGGCCTTTCTTGGCCGGCACGGCGATTTTTCCGTGGAAAAGCCCGCCGAGGTCATCACCGGGCTCGGCGAGCGCGCCTATCTTTTCGGCCGCGCGGCGCTTATTTCCGACGAAGGCCTGTTGATGACGCCGCGCCGGACCGAGACCGATGGCTTTTTCGTCAGCACCTTGCGACGGGCGGCATGAATCCGATTGCAAAATCTCGACAGGTTGAGGGAGCTCCCTTAGAACCCGCCATGGCGCAAGATTCGCAATCCAAAGCTTCACGATCTAAAGCTTCGCAATCCCACGATAAGATTCTCATCGTCGATTTCGGCTCGCAGGTGACGCAGCTCATTGCGCGCCGCGTGCGCGAAGAGAAGGTCTATTGCGAAATCGTGCCGTTCCAGAAGGCGGAGCAGGCCTTTCGTGAGATGAAGCCGAAAGGCGTCATCTTGTCGGGCGGTCCAGCCTCGGTGTTCGACAAGGACGCGCCGCTGGCGCCGATGGCGATCTTTGAGGCCGGCGTACCGGTGCTCGGCATCTGCTACGGCGAGCAGGCCATGGCGGTGCAACTCGGCGGCAAGGTCGAGGGCGGCCATCATCGCGAGTTCGGCCGCGCCGAGGTGCAGATCACGAGCCCGACCGCGCTGACCGACGGCGTCTGGGAGGTCGGCCAGAAATATCCGGTGTGGATGAGCCACGGCGACCGCGTCACCGCGCCGCCGGCGGGCTTCAAGATCGTCGGCACCTCGGCGAACGCGCCGATCGCCATGATCGCCGACGACGCGCGCAAATTCTACGCCACCCAATTCCATCTCGAAGTCGTGCATACGCCGCACGGCGCCGCGATCCTGCGTAATTTCGTGCGCAAGATCGCCGGCTGCACCGGCGACTGGACCATGCGCGCCTTCAAGCTCGAAGCGATCGACAAAATCCGCCGCCAGGTCGGCAACGGCAACGTGATCTGCGGCCTGTCCGGCGGCGTCGATTCCGCGGTCGCCGCCGTGCTCATCCACGAGGCAATCGGCGATCAGCTCACTTGCGTGTTCGTCGATCACGGGCTTTTGCGCCTCGGCGAAGCGGAGAAGGTGGTGGCGCTGTTCCGCGGTCATTACAATATTCCGCTCGTCCACGTCGAGGCGGCGGATGTTTTCCTTAAGGCCCTCGAAGGGGTCGACGATCCGGAGGTCAAGCGCAAGACCATCGGCAAATTGTTCATCGAGGTGTTCGAGGCCGAAGCCAAGAAAATCGGCGGCGCCGAGTTTTTGGCCCAGGGCACGCTCTATCCCGACGTGATCGAGAGCGTGTCGTTCACCGGCGGACCTTCGGTGACGATCAAATCGCACCACAATGTCGGCGGCTTGCCCGAGCGCATGCATATGAAGCTCGTCGAGCCGCTGCGCGAATTGTTCAAGGACGAGGTGCGCGCGCTCGGCCGCGAGCTTGGCCTGCCCGACGCGTTCGTCGGCCGCCATCCGTTTCCCGGCCCCGGCCTTGCCATCCGCTGCCCCGGCGCCATCACGCGCGAGAAGCTCGAGATTTTGCGGCGCGCCGACGACGTGTTCATCGAGGAAATCCGCCGCGCCGGGCTCTATGACGATATCTGGCAGGCCTTCGCCGTGCTGCTGCCGGTGCGCACCGTCGGCGTCATGGGTGACCACCGCACTTACGATTTTGTCGTCGGCTTGCGCGCGGTCACCTCGACCGACGGCATGACGGCGGATTTCTATCCGTTCGACATGGCCTTCATCGGCGCAGTCGCCACCCGCATCATCAACGAGGTCAAAGGCGTCAATCGCGTGGTCTACGACGTGACCAGCAAGCCGCCGGGGACGATTGAATGGGAGTGAGAAATGCATGATTGATGAGATCCAGACGGACCTGTTCTCATCAATTAGCGATTTGGAATTCGCTCGGCTACTGCTAGCGGATTTACACGATGACCTCATTGGAAAGATCGCGCGGTTTCGACAACTGAATGATCTGTCTGTTGCTTTTGGGCGACATGGATCAATGATCCCGGGCGGCGAGACGGTATTCGCGGCCTGGACAGAGGCAAGAACAAGTCTTCGTGCATGGCAATTTTATTGCCACAGTGATGCTGTGCCCACATGCCCGCCGCGCACTTAAGGCTTGGGCTAAGCGGTATGGATTTGCCGAAGCGGATCAATTTCCAAAAGACCCTTGGACTCTGTATCGAGAAGCAAGTGATTAACAGCGAAGACGCTGACGACCTTAGACGTCTCATGGAACTGTGAAACCCACTATCCCATTTCCGAGACATCGATGATCCATCGAACCTTTTCGCCGTGTCCTAGAGACTTTGCGGCCGGCTGAAACGCACCTATTCCAAGATGCCAGTTTCGCAATAGGGATGGCGGTTCGGCTTTTGTCGCTACCGTCATTTCAGTTGGGCTGATTGGTGTCTTCCGGCAGGAGACGGCGCCGATTGCAAGGGAATCCCGACGTTATGTCTGGTACGCGATGTCAATCCGAGTTCTTTCCCTCGTAAGACCGAGCTCCCTCAACAGATAAGCACATCAATCGACAAGCTCACCTGATTGGTGTGTGCCGGTCAATATGAGCGGTTCATGCCACTTCGCTCCAAAACTAAACATAGCGAGAAAAGTCATGACCAAAGCGTTGGATCGTAGCTTGACGCGAGTGTTTCGGTTGACAAATGAGTCCGGCGGACTGGGGCTGAGTTGTACGCCGGCTGGCCTGTCGCTCGCGGGTGTGCCTCTGCTGTATCAAACCCAAGCTGGACTTGTGCCGAGACCGGCTTCTGAAATCGCGTCCCTACTTAACGCGGCGTACGGCGATCAGCCGACGGTACTTCAGTCAAGACTCGGAGCAATCGCGCAATCGCTCAATTGCGGCGACTTCGCCATGGCAATGATTGCTGCGGTCCATACTCGAACGCTTGAGTTGAGCCCGGAGGCTGCAATTCGACTTGCGAAAGCCGAGCAAGAATTGACAAAATACAATTTCAATCCTGATGAACCGCGAGATTGGCGGGGTCGCTGGACGACGGACGGTACTGCTGATCAGACAGGCCCACTGGTACCCGATATTGCAAGCGAGCAAGCGGATGACGGCAGTCTCGGAACGGTCGACATTGCGGCAAGGGATGACATCATGCGCAGTATCGTTAAAAACGCATGCATCGCTGAATGTTCAGAATCAAGTCTTCCTACCCACGATTACGGTTGGAAGTTCGTCAAGTGTATCAATGAGTGTATGAGTAGGCACGGTTACGACCCCCATTCAGTTCGTTTATAGCGTGGCGTTTGTTATCGGGCGGCTGGAAAGAATAGAGAGCCAGAAAATGTCCAAGGACGCGGCTAAGATGATAATGGAAGTCGTCACAAAAAACATCGCTGAGCAAGACGATGTCCTGATAAGAATTCGACCATTATGCTCCGAAAGCGAATTTAGCGAGTACCGGCGAATGATCGGGAAATCAATGGGGGAAATGGTGACCGAGATCATGCATCCCATTATTGCAAAATATCCCGAGTTGAAACCGCCTCAACTGAAATAGCGGAGGAGGGCGCGTCGGCGCCCACCACCTTCTTCGGGAGCAACATCACCCCGCGAAATTCGCCGCGATCCGCTGCTGCAGATAGTCGTGCGCGGTGATCGGCGCGTAGCGCTTGCCGGGGCCCTGGATCACCGCGTCCTTGTTGGCCTGGCAGAAGAACGGCAGCGAGTAGCGCGGGCCGAGATATTCGTCGGCGCGCGGCATGCGCACGCGATGCAGCGTCGATAGGAGCTTATCGTCGCTCCAGCGCATCAGCATGTCGCCGATATTGCAGGTGATGACGCCGGGCAGCGGCTCGACATCGGTCCATGCCAATTCGCCCGATTCCTTGCCGGGGCAAAGCTGCAATCCGCCTTGACCGGTGCGCTGATGCAGCAACGTGAGGCAATCGAAATCGGTGTGCGCGCCGGCGCGCCAGCCGGTGAAATCCTCGGGCTTGGCGTTCTCCATCGGCATGTAATGCAGGAGGCGCAGCGTGCTCTGATATTCGCTCGACAGCGGATCGTGGCAGTCGGTGAAGAAGTCCGGCGGGAAGCCGAGCTTCCACGCAAAGCAGGACAGCACTTTCATGCCGAGCGCCCAGTTGGCGCGTTCGAAGGCGAGCATGACCGTTTTGAAGCCCGGCAGTTCCGCACCGGTCGGCCACAGCTTGCCCATCCGCGGCAGCGTGATCTGATAGGATTCCTTGTTGTCCGCGGTGCCGGTTGAGGGCCGCACCTGGCTCTTATATTCCCAGCCGGCATTGGTGCCCTTGAGCAGCGGATAGTGGCCTTTGGTGTCATGCGGCAGCGCGAAGAAGCGCTCCGTCATGACGAAAGCTTCGTCGGTCTGCTCTTGCGCAATGCCGTGATTGACGAGCTGAAAGAAGCCGATCCCGGTCGAGGCGGCCCATAGCTGGTCGGCGATCTCGGCTTTGCGCCTGTCGAAATTGCTCATGTCGATCCGCGGCACGTCGCGGACCTTGGTGTGGCCGAGGCCGCCGAAGGTTTGTTCCTTGTTGAGTTCGTCAAGCGCGTGGGCGGCGTTGCTGTTGGTCATGATTGATCTCCATCGGCACCGGCGGGTGCCTGCCAAGTGTGAAATTTGGCAAAGGCAGCCGGGCGCGGGCCGGCCGAAGCCGGGGCTGGGCGCACTTCTTTCGCGAGGCGTTTTGTCGCGAGGAATTTTGGAAGAGTAAGCGCGTCAATGCCGGGCTCCAGAACGAACAGATCGTCTTTGCCGAGCAATCTCCCGGGCGTGTGGCCCTGAGCGCTTCTACTCGCCGTCAATCAACCAAATGCCGCGTTACCAGGCAAGGTTATATGTTAGGCATCAACCGCCTGCCGCTTCACCCGCCGCGGTTAGTGCTTGCCCGGAAATCCGCCCAAGCCGTTGAACGTCATGTACAGCGAGTAGGCGCTCACCGCGATCGCGATTGCCATTTCAAGCACCAGAATGGCAACGCCGTATTTGTACCAGGGCTCCTGAGGAGCCGGCAGGCTGACCGGATTCATGTCGATCTCCTTGTTTTGGGTTTGCCGGCGGCTGATTTGTGAATTTACGCGCGCTGGCCGATCGGCTCGGCGCCGAACAGGCCGTGCTCTTCGGGATGGCGCTCGTATCGCGCCGCCCAGAAGTAGAACACGACAAACGGCACGAACATGTAGACCGCGACATAGAGATATCCCATGTGGATATTCGCGCTGCCGCCGAAGATCAGCGGATAGATGATGCCGCCGGCCGTCGAGACGCCGCCAATAAATCCGGCCGCGATCCCGGGGCGATCCGGAAACAACAGCGGTACCAGCGCAAACGTGCCTCCGGTGCCGAACGACAGGAAGACGCCGAACGCCACCAGCACCGCGACCGACCAATGCAGCGAGCCGTACAAACCGGCGGCCGTCAGGGCGGCCATTGCCAGCGTGATCAGGATGAGCGCGATGCCAAGCCAATGCAGGCGTGGCGCATAAGGCAGCTCCTTGGCGATGAACGGCAGCGGCGTCCATCCCTTGCGCTGGAACAGATCGGACAAGAAGCCGGAGAACGGCCGGAACAGCGAGGCGTTAAACGACTCCACCGCGGCGAACGTCCCGGCGGCGATCTGCAGGCCGGCCACGCTGCTGAAGCCCAATCCGAGAAGTTCGCTATGGAAGCCGCGCGTGAAGTAGCCGGGCAGCCAGGCATTCATCGCGATTTCCAGGCCGAACGCCATCGCATAGGCGAACATCAGCGCGATGGCGATGTAACGCGTCCAAACAAAAACCGTACCGCGGAAATCGCTGCTGCGCCGCACGACGGCGCTGCGTTCGGCCGTCTTGGCCGCGCTGCCGCGCCACAGATACCACAAGGCGACGAACAGCGCGATCACGCCGAGCCAGAGGAAAGCGCTGTGATAATCGGTGCCAAATATGCGCGGCAGGAACAGCGCGCCGACACCGGCGCCGACATTGCCGGTGCCGGCGTAAAGGCCTTCGGCAGTGCCAATTTCATCGGATTCAAACCATTGGGCGACGTGCTGGATGCCGACCACGAATGACACCCCGGCAATCGCGACGATGACCCGCTCGGCGAACAGCAATTCGTAGCTGGTGGTGTAGGCCGAGGTGATGGAAACCAGGCCACACCCTGCCAGAATGACGGCGAACGTGCGCGGCGCGCCGAAGCGGTCGGACGCCCAGCCCGCCACCACGCGGCCGATCGGCGCCATCCAAATCGCCGAGCTCGCCAACAGGCCGAGATCCTTGATGCTGAGGTGATAGTTCGCTGCAATGCTTGGGCTGAACGCAGCCGTCGAAAACCACATCAGGAAGCACCAGAAAAAGCCGACAGTGGCTATCAAGAGCTGTTCCGTCTTGTGGGTATGCATCGCGTTGCTCCTGCAGAATTGGACGGCGATGTCGGAGCAAAGCTTGTGCCAGCGGCAATGTTGGTCCCAACCGGCTCTCGGTTTGCCGCATTCTTCAGCCGCATTGGCTGTTTGGATTGCCGGTAACCGAAATATGCTCAGAATTTACGCATGCTGAGTGATGCGACAGCGGCGCGGCGCAACAAAATGCATCGTCGACAAAATGGTCTCGAAGGGCTGGGTGCGTAGCGTTGCTAATTTTTGCAGACGCTTCACTGCAAACAGCACGGCGCCTTGCTGACATGCACAAGCTTGTTGCGGGCAGCGACGCAATTGAGCAGCCGCATATCCCCAAGTCAGTACGCCCTTGTCCCCTAAGCATCGGATTGAAAAGCGTTTATTGCAGGGCGCCTCACTGGCACGAAGTTTGATTGCGGGTTGAAGGTTATGGGAAGCGGAGGTGCGCCGTGCGACAGCAGACCGCAGGTACCGCGGTCGGCAGGCAGCACGGCCGGAGAGTGGAGCTATGACGCCGGACCAGATTAAAGCGGTGCAGGGGAGCTTTGCCAAAGTCGTGCCGATATCGGAGCAGGCCGCCGCGCTGTTCTACGGCCGGCTGTTCGAGATCGCGCCGGCGGTGAAACCATTGTTCCGCGGCGACATGAAAGAACAGGGCCGTAAGCTGATGGCAACTCTCGCCGTTGTCGTCGGCGGGCTGAGTAATCTGCAAGCGATACTGCCGGCGGCCAGCGCACTCGCCAAACGCCACGTCGGCTACGGCGTGTCCGCGGCCGACTATGCGCCCGTCGGCGCGGCGTTGCTGTGGACTCTCGAACGTGGGCTCGGGCCCGAGTGGACGCCGGAACTCGCGGCCGCCTGGAGCGCGGCCTATGGTGTCCTGTCGGCCTACATGATCGACGAAGCCTACGGTCGCAGCGCCGCGGCCGAATGAGCGCGCAAGCCGTCAGCGGTCAGCGGCGGCCGCGGTTGGTGGTGGTCGGCAACGGCATGGCCGGAATGCGCACGGTCGAGGAATTGCTGGCGCGTGCACCCGGCCGCTTCGACATCACCGTGATCGGCGCCGAGCCGCAGCCGAACTACAATCGCATTTTTCTGTCGTCGGTCCTGGCAGGTGACAAGACGTTCGGCGAGATCGTGATCAATGCGCGTGAGTGGTATGTCCAGCAAGACATCGATCTGATCATGGGCCGCCGCGCCGCCGCGATCGATCGCGGCGCCAAGCGGGTGTTGCTCGCTGATGGCGCCGCCATTGCCTACGACAAACTGCTGCTTGCCACGGGATCAAAGCCGGTGGCGCCGCCGGTTCCGGGTCTGGAGTTGCCCGGTGTTCGCGCCTTTCGCGATGTCGCCGATGTGGAGGCGATGATCGCGGCGGCGTCCAACGGCCGACGCGCCGTTGTTATCGGCGGCGGCCTGCTCGGCCTCGAAGCGGCATGGGGATTAAAGCGCCGCGGCATGTCGGTCGCGATCGTGCACTTGATGCCGACGCTGATGGAACGTCAGCTCGATGTTGCCGCCGCCGAACTGCTGCGACGCGATCTTGACGCGCGCGGCATCGCCATTTTCACCAATGCGCAAACCGAAGGCTTCATCGGCAAGGAGCGGGCCGAGGGCGTGGCGCTGGCTGACGGCCGCCGGCTCCCGGCGGACCTAGTCGTTGTGGCTGTCGGCGTGCGGCCCAACGTCGATCTCGCACGCACCGCCGGCCTCGACGTCAATCGCGGCATCCTGGTCGGCGACGACATGGCAACGAACGACCCCGATATCTATGCGGTCGGCGAGTGCATCGAGCACAACGGTCGGGTCTTCGGTCTGGTCGCTCCGATCTGGGAACAGACTAAAGTGTGCGGCGCCCGGCTCGCCGGCGACGAGCGCGCGGCCTATGCGCCGCCGCCGTCGTTTACCAGCCTCAAGATCACCGGCATCGACGTATTCTCGGCCGGCGCGCTGGCGGCGGCCGACGACGGCGACGAGGAGATCACGCTGCATGACGCCAAGCGCGGTCTGTATAAGAAAGTGATTCTGCGCAACGACCGGGTGGTCGGCAGCGTGCTGTACGGCAGTGTCGGTGACGGTCCCTGGTATGTGCAATTGATGCACGACAAGGCCGATGTTGCGCCGTTCCGCGACCAGCTCGTTTTCGGCCGCGGATTTGCCGAGCGGGCGCGCGCGGACACCGACGCGGCACCGGCATCTGGCGCTTTCGGCGCAGACGCGGGCCCGCAATGGCAAGCAGCGTGATCCGCACCACGTGTCCCTATTGCGGCGTCGGCTGCGGGCTCGTGGCCGCCGCGGACGGAACTCTCTCGGCTGACAAGGATCACCCGGCCAACAACGGCCGGTTGTGTTCGAAGGGTGCTGCGCTCGGTGAAACGCTCGCTTCCGATGGGCGCTTGCTATATCCGCAAATGGGCGGGCGAAACGCCAGCTGGGACGAGGCGCTCGATCGCATCGCGGCGGTTTTCAAACAAACCATCGCCGCTCACGGGCCCGACGCGCTGGCGCTCTATGTCTCCGGGCAATTGCTCACCGAAGACTATTACGTCGCCAACAAGCTGATGAAGGGCTTCATCGGCACCGCCAATATCGACACTAATTCGCGGCTCTGCATGGCCTCCTCGGTCGCCGGGCACGTTCGCGCTTTCGGCGAGGACATCGTACCGGGCTGCTATGAGGATATTGAGTTGGCCGATTTGGTCGTGCTGGTCGGCAGCAACACGGCGTGGTGCCACCCGGTACTGTACCAGCGCCTGGTTGCCGCGCGGGAACACCGCGGCACTAAAATCGTCATCATCGATCCCCGTCGCACCGCGACCTGCGATATCGCCGACCTTCACCTTGCGATAAGGGCCGGGTCCGACGTCGCGGTGTTTGCCGGTTTGTTGGTGCATCTGTCCGCCGAAGGAGTTTGCGACCGAAAATGGACGCACGGCTTTGCCGCTGATTTTGACGCAGCCCTCGACGCCGCGCGCCGTACCGCGCCGACGCTCGCCGATGCGGCGGCGATCGCCGACGTCGCGGCCGCCGATCTCGGCCGCGTCTATGATTGGTTCGCCGCCACCGAGCGCACGGCGACGCTCTATTCGCAGGGTACCAATCAGTCATCAGCGGGAACCGATAAAGTCAACGCCATCATCAACTGCCATCTTGCCACCGGCCGCATCGGTCGTCCCGGCATGGGGCCGTTTTCCTTGACCGGCCAGCCCAACGCGATGGGCGGCCGCGAAGTTGGCGGTCTCGCCAACCAGCTCGCCGCCCATATGAGTTTTGCCGATCCGGCGGATATCGGCCGCGTCGGCCGCTTCTGGAATGCGCCGCGTATGGCGACCGAGCCGGGGCTGAAGGCCGTCGATCTGTTCGAAGCGGCGCTCGATGGCCGGATCAAGGCGCTGTGGATTCTCGGCACCAACCCGGCGGACAGCATGCCGCGCGCGGAGCGCGTGCGCGCCGCGCTCGGTGCCTGTCCGTTTGTCGCGGTGAGCGATTGCTGGCCGACCGACACGACGCGCTTTGCCGATATCGTGCTGCCGGCCGCGGGCTGGGGCGAGAAGGACGGCACCGTCACCAATTCCGAGCGCTGCATTTCACGCCAGCGCGCGTTCCGTGACGCGCCGGGCGAAGCGCGCCCGGATTGGTGGATGCTCGCCGAGGTCGCGCGCCGCATGGGATGGCAGGACGGCTTTGCGTACCACAGCGCAGCCGGAATTTTTCGCGAGCATGCCGCTTTGTCGGCGTTCGAAAACGCGGAGCCGAGACGGCGCCTGTTCGACATCGGTGCGCTCGCCGAGCTGAGCGACGAGGACTACGACGGCATGCCGCCGGTCCGCTGGCCGGCGCGGCGCGACACGGCCGACCGCGGGGCGGGGACGGCGCGGCTCTTTGCTGACGGTAAGGGCTTCACCACCCCCGACGGCCGAGCCCGCTTTGTGCCGACGCTGTACCGGCCGCCGGCAGTCCCAGCCGATGATCAATGGCCGCTGGTTCTCAATACCGGGCGTGTGCGCGACCAGTGGCATACAATGACCCGGACCGGCCGGCTACCGCGGCTTATGGCGCATCAGCGCGAGCCGGCGCTCGACGTTCATCCCGCCGATGCGGCGCGTCTGCGTCTCACCGAAGGCGGCCTGGCAAGGATCGAAAGCCCGCACGGCACAACCGTATTGCCGGTCCGGCTCTCGCACGCGCAGCGACCCGGCGAGGTGTTCGCGCTGTTTCACTGGACCGATCGCTTCACCTCGGCGGGGCCGATCGACAGCCTGGTCGGCGGCGTCACGGATCCGATATCGGGACAGCCGGAATTAAAGGCGACGCCGGTCCGCGTGACTGCGGTCACGCCACAGTGGCAAGGTCTTTTGTTGCGCAGCACCGAGCCGGTGCCTCAGGGTCCATATTACTGGGCGCGGGTACCGCTTGAGCGAGGTCATGCGTTCACGCTGATCGGCTGGGAGCCGCTGCCGAGCGACCGCGGCAGCGAGCTTTGGATCACGGCGCTGCTCGATGCCCCGCCGCCGGCGGAACTGGTGATTTACGCCGATCCTCGCCGCGGCACGTTTCGCTATGCCAGCATGATCGGCAACCGGCTCGACGCCTGCCTGTTCCTCGCCGGCGCGTCGTCGTCGCTGCCGGCCCGCGACGATCTGGCGGCGCTGCTCGGCACGCGGATCGGACCGGACATGCGCACCTCTCTGCTCGCCGGCGAAGCCGGCGGCCAGCCCGCGCAGAATGCGAACGGCCAAACAATCTGTGCCTGCTTTGGCGTCGGCCTGCAGACCCTGCATCGCACCATCGCCGGCAAGCGGCTCACCACTGTCGCCGAGATTGGCGCAGTGCTGCGGGCAGGCACCAATTGCGGCTCTTGCATTCCCGAGCTGAAGGCGATTCTGAGCGCCGTGCGTCTGGACAAGGACACGGCGGCCTGAAATCCTTGCGCGCCCGAATTCGCAAGGAGCGGCGCTTTGCCCATCACCATCTACGGCATCAAGAACTGCGACACCATGAAGAAGGCGCGCGCCTGGCTCGACAAGCACGGCGTCGCTTACGCGTTTCACGATTACAAGACCGCCGGCATCGCGCGCGATCAGTTGGAAAAATGGGAAAGGAAAGTCGGCTGGGAGATCTTGCTCAACCGCGCCGGCACCACCTTCCGCAAGCTGCCGGACAAGGACAAAGCGAACCTTAACGTCAAGGCGGCGCTGGCGCTGATGCTTGAGCAACCCTCGATGATCAAGCGCCCGGTACTCGAGCTTGGCGGCGGCAAATTGCTGGTCGGCTTTGCGCCGGAGCAGTATCAAAAGGCGCTGGGCTGACGGCGGCGCATCGATCGACGATACGCCGCGGGCATCACGTCTTGCGTTTCAAACCCCACATGAAGGCCCGTTCCTCGGGCTGCAGATAAACCAACTCGGTGAGGGCGCCGATCTCGCTTGTCGTGTCAAAATAGCCGAACTGCGTTTCGTTGTGCCGCCCGGATTGCACGAGACTGTAACCGCGGTCTTCCATGTCTTTCACGGCTTGAGCGTAATTGGCCACTTCGATGCCGTAGTGGTGCATGCCACCGTTCGCATTCCGGTCAAGAAATTTCGAATAGGTGCTCACGCCGGAAACCGGCCGGATCAGCTCAACCTGCGTGTCGCTGCACCAGCCGAAGGCAAGCTGAACGTGGAGTGGCGCGGCCTTGCCGAGATAGGTCTCATCTTGCAACTCGGGTTGCTCGATGAATAGAAATTCGGGGACGCCGAGCTTGTCCTTGAAGAATGTCATTGCCCTGTGAATATCCGGCACCACGAAGCCGATTTGAAAAACGCCGTCCGCCAGCATGCCTGCCATCCCAACCTCCCGATCGTTTGCGAACTCTTATCGGCACAGTGTAGCGCTAACGCGACCGCACGGTAGTTCCATTGGGCGAGTGACCAGATGCGTTGGCCATGCTGTGAGGTATTTGCCACAGTCGGGAAATAGAATCTGGCAAAATTTCGGCGCGCGGAACTGTCGCATTTCAAAATTGTTAAGCCCAACGTGATGGCCACTTTGCTGCCACCAAACGACCACGCTTTGCCCGGCAACGTGCGGCCTCTCTACCGCACGGCGGCGGGGCAGAAGTCCCGGCGTTCGGTCGTGCGGAGAATATCGCAAGGACGTGTGAACTCGGGGGCGAGTATCTGCGAGGCTGGAGGTTGAAATGAAATTGCGTGCGTTCGTTGGCGGGTTGACGCTCGCCGCCGGAACAGTTTTGTGCGTGTGTTCTGCGCATGCGGCCGATCTGCCCATGCGCCCAGCGCCAGCTCCCGTGGCGCCGGTCGCTTATGCGCCGCCGGTGTATAACTGGAGCGGCTTTTACATCGGCGGCCACATCGGCGGCGGCTTCGAAAATTCCCAGTGGACGGATCCGATCACCGGCGCCAACGATACCTTTAACAACAGCGGGTTTCTTGGTGGCGCTCAGCTCGGCGTGAATACGCAGTTCAACTGGCTCGTCCTCGGCCTTGAGGGCGACTTCAGCTGGACCAGTGAGATCAAGGGCACGGGCACCGATTCCATCGGCGACACCATCACCACCAGTCCGCAATGGACCTCGACGGTCACCGGCCGCGTCGGCGCCGCCTTCGATCGGCTGCTGGTCTACGGCAAGGGCGGTGTGGCATTTGCCGAGGACGAGAGCACCTTCACGCCGGTCGGCGGCGCGGCCATCACCGACGACATGACCCGCGTCGGCTGGACCGCGGGCGCCGGCCTTGAATACGCGCTCACCAATAATTGGGCGGTGCGCGCCGAGTACGATTATCTTGGCTTCGGCTCGAAGCAGTTCAACTTCGGCGGCGTCAGCACCAATGCCGATTTGAACGTGCAGGAGGTCAAAGCCGGCTTCGATTATAAGTTCGGCCCGTAAGCGCAGTCCGCTAAGCGCACGGCTTTTGCAATCGCGACGGCGGCGAATCCGGACAACCAGTCTCGCGTTCGCCGCCGTCTTCGCTATTGAATCTTGATCTTTGCCGCCTGGATCACCGGCGTCCAACGTGCGATGTCGGCGTCGATGCGCGCGCGGAATTGAGCCGGCGTGTCAGGGATCGGCTCCATCAGCTGCGCCGTGAGCTTTTCCCGGATTGGCCGCGATTCGATCGCTGCGGTGACGAGCGTACGGATGCGCTCGACCATGGCGGCGGGAATGCCCGCCGGCGCGATGAGACCGTTCCAGGCGTCAGCCTCGACGTCGATGCCGGCCTCCTTCAGCGTCGGGATGTCGGGCAATAACGCCGAGCGCTCGGCGGTGCTGACGGCAAGGATTTTGATCTTTCCGGAACTCAGCTGTGGCGTGACCGAGATCGCCGGCAGGCATACCATCTGCACGTCATTGCGGATGAGCGCGGTCATCGCCTGCGGCGATGACGAATAGGGCACGTGCACGAGCTGCGTGCCGGTTTTGAGCGCGATCGCTTCCATGGCGAGTTGCGACAGCGAGCCGGTGCCGATCGAGCCATAGGCGTATTTGCCGGGATTGGCCTTGATGAGCTCCAAAAGCTGCGCCGTCGTCGTCACGCCGAGACTGGTATTGACCGCAAGCGCACTCGGCTGGGTGACCAGCATGGTGATGAGTGTAAGATCCTTTTTCGGATCGTAGGGCAGGTTGCTGAACAAGAGCGTGTTGATGGCGAGCGGGCCGCCGATGCTGATGCCGATGGTGGCCCCGTCCGGCGCCGCCTTGGCCACAACGTCGGTGCCGGTATTGCCGCTCGCGCCCGGTTTATTCTCGACGACGAACGGCATTTGCGTCTTGTCGTGCAGATAATCGGCGATCAGCCTGGCGACGGCATCGGGGGTTGAGCCGGCACCGAAAGGCACCACGATCCGCACCGGCGCCGTGGGCCAGGGTTCTTGTGCCGTCGCTTGCGCGGCGGCCGCAACGCTGCCGCACAGCACGGCCAGAACCGCCACGATACTACGCCTCATTGCCGTCTCCCTCCTGTTTTCTTTCCTTGAGTAAGACGTATCATGCCAGCGGCATAAGTCGAAACGGAGAGACGCCGTGCGCGCCACGACGAAACTGAGGACGTTGCTGGGTTCGGGCCGGATCGCGGTTGCCCCTGGCGCATTTGACGGGCTTTCGGCGAGGCTGGTCGAGCAGGCCGGCTTTCCGGCGGTTTACGCCAGCGGCGGGGCCATCGCCCGATCCTGCGGCATCCCCGACCTTGGGCTGATGTCCCCGAACGCGATCGTCGACCGGCTGGCGTCCATGGTCGACGTGATCGAGACGCCGCTCATTGCCGACGCCGATACCGGTTACGGCAACGCCTTGAATGCGCAAGCGGCGGCGCGCGCCTTCGAACGCGCTGGCGTCGCCGCCTTTCATCTCGAGGATCAGACTTTTCCCAAAAAGTGCGGACACTACAACGACAAGAGCCTCGTTCCGGTCGCCGAGATGGTGCAGAAAATCAAGGCCGTCCGCGATGCCCTGCATGACGCCGATTTCGTTGTCATTGCGCGCACCGATGCGATCGCTGTCGAGGGCTTTGCCGCCGCCGTCGATCGCGCGATGGCCTATCGCGAGGCCGGCGCCGACATGTTGTTCGTCGAGGCGCCAACCTCGGAGGACGAGATCGCCGAGGTCGCCAAGCGGCTTCCCGGATTCAAGCTCATCAATATGTTCGAGGGCGGCAAGACGCCGCTGTTGCCGGCGTCCCGGCTGGAAGCGCTCGGCTATAACGTCGTCATTATCCCGAGCGATGCGCAGCGGGCCGCCATTAAGGCCATGCAGCGCGTGCTCGCGGCAATCGCCCGCGACGGCAGCTCCGCGGCCATGCGCGGCGACATGGTGTCGTTTGCCGAGCGCGAGCTCCTCATCGGTACAGCGGGCTATCTCGAGCGCAGCCATCATTACGCTTCGTGAGGTGCTGCGTCATTGACAATGGATGCGCACTCGCCATGATCCCGGCCCTGAACTGGCGAGCCTCCTAAGAGTTTGGCGCAAGATGGATTTGGCGCAAGATGGGCCTAGCGGAAGAAATTCTCGGTCTGGTTATTTTTCTCGGCGCGCACGTCTTCGTGACAATGCGGGATCGCCGGGCCGCGCTCGTCGCCCGGCTCGGCGAATGGCCGTATCGCGGCCTGTTCTCGATCGTCGCTATCGTCGGCATCTTGCTCATTGCTTACGGCTTTGCCGCTTATCGCGCCGCCGGCATAATCACCATCTGGGATCCCCCGGCTTGGACGCGCCACATCGTGGTCGCACTGATGTGGCCTGCCAGCATCATGGTCGTTGCCGCTTACATCCCCGGCAACATCAAGCGCGTGCTCAAGCATCCGATGCTGGCCGGCGTCAAAACCTGGGCTTTCGCGCATTTGTGCGCCAACGGCGATCTCGGTGGCATCATCCTGTTCGGCTCGGTGCTGGCCTGGGCGGTCTGTGACCGCATTACGCTCAAGCGGCGCGCCGATTCCGGGGCACCGCCGATACCTGTGGGCGGCGCCAAAAACGACATCATCGCTGTCGTCGTCGGCACCGTGCTTTATCTGGCGCTCGGTTTCGTCTTCCATCCGATCGTGATCGGCGTGCCGGTGTTCGGCATGCCCGCCCACTAAACCGCGGATACCGAAAAATGTCGGTGCAGGATCAGATCAAGCGGCTCACCGCGCCCGACATTCGCGCCCGCAAGGGCGGCGAGCCTATCGTCTGCCTGACCTCCTATCACGCCCACACGGCGCGTCTGGTCGATGCTTATTGCGATGTCATCCTGGTCGGCGACTCGCTCGGCATGGTGATGCATGGTCTCGAGACCACGGTGCCGGTGACGCTCGACATGATGGTCTTGCAGGGGCTGGCCGTCATGCGCGGTTCCAAGCGCGCTTTGGTGGCGGTCGACCTGCCGTTCGGCTCCTACGAGGCATCGAAGGAACAAGCGTTCTTGTCGGCGGCGCGTGTCATGAAGGAGACCGGCTGCGGTGCGATAAAGCTCGAGGGCGGCCGGCGCATGGAAGACACCATCGCGTTTCTGGTCGAGCGGGGCGTTCCGGTGATGGCTCATGTCGGCTTGACGCCCCAGGCGATCAACACGATCGGTTCGTTCCGCGCCCAGGGCCGCGAGGAGGGCGACTGGGAGCCGATCGAAGCGGATGCGCGCGCGGTGGCGGATGCCGGCGCCTTTGCCGTCGTGCTTGAAGCGATCGCTGAGCCGCTCGGCCGGCGCATCACCTCCCAGATCGCAATTCCAACCATCGGCATTGGCGCCAGCGTGGCCTGCGACGGCCAGGTTCTGGTGCTCGAGGATATGCTGGGTCTATCGCCGCGGGTGCCGAAATTCGTCAAACGCTTCGGCAATCTGGGCCCCTCCATCGAACAGGCGATCAAAAGCTATGCCGAGGAGGTCCGCTCCCGGGCGTTTCCAGGGCCGGAACATGTCTATCCCATGCGTAAGCCGGGGGACGCGGCGCCCGCGGTCCCCACGCTGACTAAGCGCGGGGAGGGCCCGTCACGGGCCTGAAACGCCACGGCCTGGGCGTTTAAACCATGGCGAATTCTCGCCACTCCGCCCGACGTGTTTTGCCTTGCTCGCGCCATATCATTAAACTAGCCCTCACAAGGCCTTAGGGGGCGCCGTTTGGCGGCCGGCGAGCGACTTTTGATTTCGCGCGCGTTCTGGGCTGAAGGTAAGTCTGGGGAACGGCCGCGTGACCGATATTTTCAATGAAGTCGACGAGGAAGTCCGTCGCGAACAGCTCAAAAAGCTGTGGGACCGCTACGGCACTTACTTCATTGCCCTCTGCGTCCTTGTTGTCGTTGGCGTCGCCGCTTGGCGCGGCGACGAATGGTGGCAAGGCCAGCAGGCGGAAAAATCCGGCGCCGCCTTCGAACAGGCCGTCGAGCTTGCTGAAGCGGGAAAGCACCAGCAGGCGGAAGCCGCCTTTGCCAAGCTCGCCACCGATGGCACCGCCGGTTACCGCTCGCTGGCGAAGCTTCGGCAAGCCGCCGAGCTTGCACCGACCGAGCGTACGGCGGCAGTCAAAGGCTATGACACAATCGCCGCCGATGCCGGTCAGCCGCAGGTGATCCGCGATTTGGCGGCCGTGCGCGCCGGCTATCTCTTGGTCGACAGCGCGCCCTATTCCGAGCTTTTATCGAGGCTTGAGCCTTTGACGGCACCCGATCGGACGTTTCGCTATAGCGCACAAGAGATTTTGGCGCTCTCGGCCTGGAAAGCCAGGGATATGACCGGCGCACGTAAGTGGACCGACTTGATCATGGCCGATCCGCTGTCGCCGGCGGGAACGCGCAGCCGCGCTCAAGTTCTGAGCGAGCTCATCGCGGCGAGCAAAAAGGGCTGAACGGATGCCGAACCGGTCCGGACAGCTGCTATTTCGCGCCGGCTCTGCGCTTGCTTTCGCGCTGGTGCTGGCCGCGTGCACGCCGGGCGGCCAGTTCGATCCGACGACTATTTTCGATAACGACATGTTCAGCACCAAGACCGCACTCAAGGGCCAGCGGGTCCCGCTTTTTCCAAACGGCGTTCCCGGCGCGACTACCGGAGTACCGGCGGATCTGGTGAAGGGCTACAAGCCGCCGGCCGACGCGGCCGATGCCGATCCTGATGCAATAAATCCGCCGCCGGGCCAGTTGGCACAGCAGGGGCCTGCACCCGAGTCCAGGCCCGAAGCAAAGCCCGAGTCAAAGCCCGAGTCAAAGCCCAAGCCCAAAGTGGCGATCGGACGACCACACGGAGTCCTGAAGCCGCCGAAATCGAACCCAACGCGGATCGATGTCGGCGCTAAGGGCACTCCGCCGCAACAGACCGCACCGGCGAACTGGCCGGCACCGCCGCCGACAGGCGCTGCATCGCAAGATGTGGCGTGGCCGGCGCCGCCGCCGACTGCACCGCCTCCATCGCAAGCGGCCCAGCAATCGCAGGGCATTTGGCCAGCGCCGCCACCGACCGCGCCGGTCCAGCCGGCGGCAGCGCCAGCACGGGCGCCCGCACCGGCGCCGGCGTCCCAGCCGGCATCGCAAAACGCACCGTCATTCGATTCGATGTGGCCCAAGCCGACGGCCGGCGCGCCCTCGCAATAGGCTCGTCGCCATCTGACGCTTCCGTCGACATTGCCGCGCCGGCCCAGTGGGATGATATATTGCATTGCTTGCCGCACCGGCCATCCGTTTCAGCTCATGTCGTTCGCTCATGTCTTTCACTGTCGCTATTGTCGGCCGGCCCAATGTCGGCAAATCGACCCTTTTCAATCGGCTCGTCGGCCGGCGCGTGGCGCTGGTCGCCGACGAGCCCGGCGTAACGCGCGATCGGCGGGAGGCCCAGGCGAAGCTCGGCGATCTCACCTTCAAGGTGATCGATACCGCCGGCCTTGAGAATGCCGGACGCGAAAGCCTGTCGGCACGCATGCAGGCGCAAACGGCGACGGCGATGGCGCAGGCCGACGCGATCTTGTTTTTAGTCGACGCGCGAGCTGGTGCGCTGCCGGTCGATGGCGCCTTTGCCAATCTGGTGCGCAAGTCCGGCAAGCCCGCGATCTTGGTCGCCAACAAGAGCGAGGGGCGCGCCGGCCAAGCGGGCGCGCTCGAAGCCTATGCGCTGGGGCTCGGCACGCCGGTCGCGATTAGCGCCGAGCACGGAGAGGGGCTTTCGGACCTTTACGATGCGCTGCGCGCCGCGTTACCGGAATTCACCGCGGAGCCGGCGGCAGAGCCCGTTGCCATTGCCGAGGAACCCCAGCCGATCCGCATCGCCATTGTCGGCCGGCCGAATACCGGAAAATCAACCCTGATCAATCGCCTGCTTGGCGAGGAACGGCTGTTGACCGGACCCGAGGCCGGCATCACGCGCGATTCGATCACGGTCGATCTTGCCTGGCGAGGCAGGCGCTTTCGCGTCCACGACACCGCCGGGATGCGGCGGCGCGCTCGCATCGATGAGAAGCTCGAAAAGCTTTCGGTGTCGGACACGCTCAATGCCATCCGCTTCGCCGAGGTCGTCATCGTG
>DATAWA010000189.1:0-7369 GCA_036267435.1 Xanthobacteraceae bacterium
GGCTCTCAGGCTCGCTTGACTATTTTGTATTGCTCGACGGACCGCCGCCGTCGTGGTGGCGCCGCCGTGTAAAATTTGTCCCATAGCGCTTCCCTCGAATCATGCGATAAGGATGCACCATCAAAGTCCGGGACCAAACACCTAGAACAGGTTCGATCCAAGTAGAGGCGGTGCAGATTCCGCTCGTCCCCGCGAAGGCGGGGACCCAGTCCGTCTTGCACCGAAATCTGGATTCCCGCTGGCGCGGGAATGAGCGGTAGATGTTCATCCCGAACTAACCGAGCCGGCAATACACCCATGCCCGACTTCCACGGTGTCTTCCCTTATCTCGTCTCGCCCGTTGACGCCGACGGCCGCGTCAAGGCGGATGTGCTCGGCCGCCTGGTCGGCGATTTGATCGGCGCCGGCGTGCATGGGCTCACGCCTTTGGGCTCGACCGGCGAATTCGCCTATCTCGCCGGTGCGCAACGCAGCGCGGTTGTGCGTGCGACTATCGAGGCGGCGCAGGGCCGCGTCCCGGTCGTTGCCGGCGTCGCGGCGACCGCGACGGCGGATGCGGTCAGCCAAGCGCGCGACTACCAGAAGCACGGAGCGAGCGGCATTTTGGCTATACTGGAATCCTATTTCCCGCTCGCGGAGCCGCAGGTCGAAGCCTACTTCCGCGCCATCGCCGACGCCGTCGATATTCCGGTCGTGCTTTATACCAATCCGCAATTCCAGCGGACCGACCTGTCGCTCGACGTGATTGCCCGCCTCGCCGAGCATCCGCGCATCGGCTACATCAAGGACGCCTCGACCAATACTGGACGGCTCTTGTCGATCGCCAATCGCTGCCCCGGGCTCAAGGTGTTTTCGGCCTCCGCCCACATTCCGGCTTGCGTCATGCTGATCGGCGGCGTCGGCTGGATGGCCGGACCGGCCTGCGTCATTCCGCGGCAAAGCGTTGCGCTGTACGAACTGTGCCGCGGCGGGCGCTGGGCGGAAGCGATGGCGCTGCAGCGGCGCTTGTGGCGGATCAACGAGATTTTCGCCCGCTTCGATCTCGCCGCCTGCATCAAGGCTGCGCTGCAAATTAAGGGCTATGACGTAGGCGACCCGGTGCCGCCGCAGCGCCCGCTCACGGCGCCAGAGCGCGAAATCGTCGCCTTGGCGCTGGCCGATAGCGGCGAACCGGCCGCGCCCTAGCCTTGCGCAGCCGGGGACTCCGCCGCATTTATTAATTTCTTCCAACCTATTCTTAACGCCTCGTTGCTACAGCTAGCGGCTCCACTCTCGAGGTCGTTGTGGCATCGATCGGTTCGCAGTTCGCGCCGCATGTTGCGCTCGATCGGACCGTGTCGGCCATCGCCAGCGCGCGGCGTGCCGTGCTCGCCGACCGATACGCGATCAATTCCTTTGCGGTCGAATGGCGTTGGCTGGCGGACGTTCTTCCGATCGCAAGCGAGTGGCGCGAACTGGCAGGACGCTCGCTCGAGCCGAATATCTTCTACGACCCGGGTTTTGCGCTCGCCGCCGCCGCCGTGTTCGGCAACGACGTCGGCGCCATTCTGGTGTGGTCCGGGACCTCGCCACGCAGATTGCTCGGCTTTTTCCCCGCGCGCGTGATCGAACGCCGCTACGGCATGCGGCTGCCGATTCTGCTCGGCTGGACGCATCCCTACGGCCCGCTTGGCACGCCGCTGGTCGACCGTGACGCGGCCGAGCCGGTCATCGCGGCCTTGCTTGCGCATATCGCCGCCGACGCTTCGCTGCCCGGATTGCTGCTCTTACCCCTCCTTGCCGAAGACGAGCCATTCGCGCTCGCGCTCTGCAACATCCTGCAGCGCACCGAGATGCCGTGCGCCGATTTTGCCCGTCATCACCGCGCCTTGCTGGCGCCGCGCAACGAGCGCACGCAATATCTGGAAAACGCGGTTTCCGCGCACCGGCAGCGGGAACTGCGCCGGACCGGGCGGCGGCTGGCCGACACCGGGGCGCTGTTATTCACGACGGCGTCCGCGCCCGAGGCCGTGGCGGCTGCCGCCGAAGATTTCTTCGCCATCGAAGCGGCGGGCTGGAAGGGAGAAGCCGGTACGGCTGCGGCGCACCACGACGATGTGATCGGATTCATCCGCATGGCGCTGCCGGCGCTCGCCACCGAAGGCAAAGTCGCGATCAATCGTCTCTTGCTCGACGGCCGGCCGGTCGCTGCCGCCATTACGCTGTTTAGCGGCAATGCCGCCTGGTACTGGAAGACGGCCTACGACGAGCATTTTGCGCGCTTCGCGCCGGGCATGCTGCTGAGTGCGGCGCTGACCGAAGAACTCGCCGACAATGCCGCCATCGGCCGCACCGATTCCTGCGCCGCTCCGGGCAACACCATGCTCGACCATATCTGGAGCGAACGCCTGACGCTGTGCAACCGCCTGATCGCGGTGCGGCCCGAAGCGCCGTTTGGGCGCGCCTGCCGCCTCGAAACGCTGCGCGGCGCCATTTTTGCCACGGCCAGATCCGTTCGCAACCATCTGCGCGACTGACGCATTCCGCTGTGAATTTGCGGATTCACTTGGTGCGTTGACTTTCGCCCGCACTTCCCGCGAATTACCCGGCAACGGGAAGCTTAAAATGACCAAGCCGATAACGATCCGCATGGGCGGCTACGGACCGCCGACCACGTCTTTCTCGAAAAGCCTCAAGCTGATCGGCGACACGCTTACGGCCGCGTTCGGCGACCGTATCGACGTGAAGTATGTCTGGAACATCATGGATTTCGGCTATCGCGCCGAGGAGATTTTGTGGCTGGTCGAGGACGGCGTGCTCACGCTCGGCTACCAGTCGTCGAGTTACCTCACCGATCGCGTCCCCGAGCTTGGTTTTGTCGATCTGCCGTTTTTATTCCATAGCCGGGATCAGGCCCGCGCCGCGATGGACGGCGCGCTCGGGCGCACCCTCGCCGCCAGCATCGAAGACCGCGTCAACTATCGCATCCTCGGCTGGTTCGAAAACGGTTTCCGGCAGATCTCGAACCGTCTGCGGCCGGTGCAGGTGCCGGCCGATCTCAAGGGCATGCGCATCCGCGTGTTGCCGAGCGATATGCAGGCCAGGACTTTCGAGCTATTGGGCGCCGTGCCGGTGCGCTGCGATCTGACCGAAGCCATCGCCGGCATCAAGGCCGGCACGCTCGACGCGCAAGAGAATCCGTTTGCCAATACGGTGACCTACGGGGTGCACCATTTTCACCGTTTTCACACCGTGACCAACCATTTCTACATATCGCGACCGATCTTTTTTCATCGCCCGTCGTTCGACGCATGGCCGGCCGATCTGCAGAGCGCCATGCGCGACGCGGTGACGCGCGCGGTTGCTTTTCAGCGCGATCTTGCCATCGCCGAGGATCAGGAATCCCGCGCAACTATCGTGACGGCCGGCTGCGAGATCGTCGAATTGACCGCCGGCCAGCATGCTCAATTCGTCGCTGCCGTGGCGCCCTTGCTCGACGAGGCGCGTACGACCTACGGACCCAGGACCTTCGACTTAGTCTAGCGGTCCCGGAACCGTCCGGCGATCCCTGCACGGCACAAAGGACGCAACAAGCTGTTGATAAATCACGCAGAAACTTTGTGCATTGCAGGAATGTGACTATCATTCATTTCAGTTCGGCGTGCGCCAGTGCGTTTTGATTAGTCAGTCTGTTTTTTGGAATGCGCAAAAATGAACGTGTTTTGGCCTCGCATGAGCGATCACGAAAAACTGGAATCTCTGCAACACCAGATGCACCGCATCGAAATCATGTTGTCCGCATTGCTGACCGATTTCGACGCCACCTGGACCGGCATGCAGGAGACCAGAGCCGAACTCGGCAGGATCAATAAAGAGGTAGCGACGTTACGGTCGCTATGGCCGAATAGATATTCGAAGGCCGGCTGAACTGGGCTATCTGTCAGCCGTGCCGCTCGTCCGGAGCGGCCAGGATCAGCGCCCAATAGACCTTGAATTTCGATTTCGGCGTGTACACCGCGGCGATGCCCATGCGCGTCACGGCCGGATTGAGCATATTGGCGCGATGCGGCGGCGAGTCGCGCCAGCCGGAAAACGCCTCAGCCAGCGTATGATAGCCGGCGGCGATGTTCTCCACGGCGACGCTGGCGTCGAAGCCGGACTTGCGAATGCGTTCGGCAAAAGGATGCGCGGTATCGTGATCGAGCTTGTCGCGCGCGGCCATGGCTTGGGCCTGTTCGCTGGCGAGCCGCATCAGTTCCGGATCGAGCGTCACGGCGGATAATCCGTTATTGCCGCGATAACCCGAGATCATCGAGGCCGCCACGTTGGCATCGAGCGCCGCGCCCGGCTCGGCAAGGTCGATGTAAAAGCTGGGCTGACCCGCGGGCGGCGCGCTATTGGTGCAGCCGGTCAGACCTGAGCCAACAGCGAAAAGTCCGCACAAAGCGAGCGCGGCTAACGGCCGGACCATTGCATAATCCCCCAGCGAAGCCGCAATAGTACGGCGGAAAAAGAGTCGGAAACATGAAGGCGAAGCGCAAGCCTTCTTCAGGCAACGCCGCCGTTGCCGTCATCCCGCCAGCCGAATGAGCTGGCCCACACGCCCGCGTTGCGTTCAAGCTTTCGTTAACGACCGTCCTTCCATCCTTAACCCTTAAACAACCGCTTCGCGACTAACGTTCCCCGAACGATCCGGCATTACACCTATGGTCGGCGCTAACAGCCTGGCTCGGGCCAGCCGCAACTGGATATTTCTCGTCACCGCCGGAGCGGCCGGCTTCGCGGCGGGCCTCGTCCTATACCTTTTCAACGGGCCGAGCCCGATCGTCACTGCCCTGACGCAAAGCCCCGAACCGGTGGCCGCCGCAATGATGGCCGCGCCGTTCGCGCTTGGCGCCGCGGCGCTCGCCGGTTTCATCGTATCGAGCCGGCGCCGCGCGCAGACGCGCCAGCTGCGCGCAGCGCTCAATAACATGACCCAGGGCCTGTGCATGTTCGACAAGGCGGCACGGCTGGTTCTGTGCAATGAGCGTTACATCGAAATGTATCAGTTGCGGCCCGAACACGCCCGTGCCGGCACCCCGCTGCGCGATCTTCTGTTGCACCGGCTCAGCGCCGGCAATTTCTCCGGCGATGTCGACCGTTACGTCGAAGACTGCCTCAAGCGCGTGACTGAAGGGCGCACGGAGACCAAGACCGCCGAATTGAAGGACGGCCGCATTATCGCGGTGGTGAGCCGGCCGATGCGCGGCGGCGGCTGGCTGGCCACCCATAGCGACGTCACCGGCCAACTGCGGGCCGAGAAGGAACGGGACTCGCTGCGCCAGCGCGACGAGCGGCGCCGCTCCACCGACGCGGCGATCTCGGCGTTCCGCGCCCGCGCCGAATACGGGCTGGAAACCGTGGGCCGAAGCGCCGCGGCGATGAAGGCAGCGGCCAAAACGCTGCTGACGACGTCAGACCATACGCTACAGCGCGCCGAAAGCGCCGTGCATGGCTCCAACGAGGCCTCGACCAATGTCGAGACCGCGGCCGCGGCCGCCGCCGAGCTTTCCGTCTCGATCAAGGAGATCAGCCGGCAGCTCGGCCAAGCTAACGAGGTGGTGCGCAGCGCCGCAGCCGACGCCAGCGCCACCAACACCGACATCGCCGCGCTGGCGCATGTGGCGCAGAAGATCGGCGACGTGGTCAAGCTTATTCAGGATATCGCCGGACAGACCAATCTGCTGGCGCTCAACGCCACCATCGAGGCGGCACGGGCCGGCGAAGCGGGCCGCGGCTTTGCCGTGGTCGCCTCCGAGGTGAAATCGCTTGCGGTGCAGACCGCCAAGGCCACCGAGGAGATCACGCACGAAATCTTGTCGGTGCAGGCGTCGAGCGGCAAGGCGGTGTCGGCGATTCGCGACATTACCCAGCGGATGCAGGATATCAATAATTACACCAGCGCCGTCACCGTATCGGTCGAGCAGCAGGAGGCGGCGACCGGAGAAATCTCGGAAAACGTCGCCGGCGCGGCTTCGGGCGCCAAGGCGATCACCGCGGCCTTGGGCGAAGTCGCGGGTGGCGTCATGCAGACGCGCGCTTCGGCGCAAACCATGCTGGCGGCCTCCGAGGAAGTCGAAACCGCGACGGAGAAGCTGCGCCGCGAGGTGGAAGAATTTCTGGGGACCGTCGCGGCGTGATTGCCGCACGCATCCCGAAGGCTTACCTCCGCCATCGTTTCTGATCAAAACGCTTTGCAACGATCGGATAACGGATGATCAGGATCCAGGCCGGCAATATTGCCATTGCCGTCGATGACGCGAGCAACGATTTGGGCAACGGCCCGCCCGTCGTCCTGCTGCACGGCCTCGGCTGCGGCCAGCGCATGTGGTTTCACCAGAAACGCGCGCTGCGCCGGCGGTTCCGGGTAATCACCTGCGATCTGCGCGGCCATGGCCTGACCGACACCCCCGCTGCCGCCACCGACTACTCAGCCGCGCATCTCACGCGCGATCTGATTGGCGTGCTCGACGCGCTCGGCATCGAGCGCGCCGCTATTGTCGGCTTTTCGCTCGGCGGCGGGCCGGCGCTCGCTTTGGCCGCGAGCAAGCCCGAGCGCGTTTCGCGGCTGGTGCTGGCCGACGTCGGCGCCGGCGCCGACGATCCGGTCAAGATCGAAGCGATGGCCCGGCGCTGGGTCGCGCTCATCCGCCAAAACGATATCGATGAGCTTGTCGCCGACATGCTGCGCAGCGAGCTCTTCAAGGTTTACGCGCGGCGGAGCGCGCGCTGCAGCAGCCACATGGCCGGACTGATCCGCGCAACGCCGATCGACGGGCTGCGCTTCACGCTGTCGGAGGTGCTGGCCAAGCGCAAATCGCTGTTCCGGTCGACCAGCGTGCTGAGAGCCGTGCAGACCCCTACCCTCGTTCTGGTCGGGCAATACGATTACACCTGCAGCAAGGCGGCGCGATTGCTGGCGGAAACCATCCCCAATGCCGAATTGAAGGTGATCGCCGGCAGCGGACATATGGCGCCGCTGGAACAACCCGCGGCGTTCACCGCGGCGCTCCTGGAGTTTTTAAGCAGAGCCTAGCGTCCCGCGGCGTAGCCCTGCATGCCGCGGGCATTGGCGGCGGCGCGGCGCCGGCGGCCGACGCGCGATGCTGCTGTCAAACGTCCCTCCGACCAGCCCGGGCCGACTTCGACACCGTGGCCGCGGCGCTTGAGTTCATCGACGGTGGCCTTCGGCACGCGGCCCTCCACCACCAGCACGCCCGGCCGTGCCGTGCGCGGCCAGAACGAGCTCGGGAAATGCTCGGAATGCCAGGCCGGCGCGTCGATCGCTTCCTGCATATTCATGCCGCAATGGACGTGGCGGGCGAAGAACTGCGTGATCCATTGATCC
>DATAWA010000190.1:0-8349 GCA_036267435.1 Xanthobacteraceae bacterium
CCCAGCGCCGAGATTCCCAATCTCATCAGCCAGATTTACATGGCGCTCAAGCGGGTATCGGACGGCCAAGGGGTGAGCGCCGCCGAACCGGCAAAGCCGGCCGTGCCGATCAAACGCTCGGTGACCGCCGAATATATCGTCTGTCTCGAAGACGGATTGAAATTCAAATCGCTTAAGCGGCATCTGCGCACGCGCTACGATTTGACGCCCGATCAATACCGCGAAAAATTCAATCTGCCGCCCGACTATCCGATGGTCGCGCCCAATTACGCGGCCGCCCGTTCGAAACTCGCCAAGGACATGGGGCTCGGACAGCAGCGCCGCCGCCGGAGAGCCTGAACCGCTAGTGGAGCGGATTTGACATTCGCTACCCACCTAGCCGCAAACTCGTGAAGCGAATGTCAAATCCAAAGCTCCACTAGCAATGATAGTTGCTAGTGGTCCTTTGATTCTAACATTCGCATGATAGCCTGCGGAAACGGGATGCGAATGTTAGAATCGGACCACTAGCCGATCAACGCTGCAGCACGCCGACGGCACGGTTGGCGAAACTCAGCCGCTCCGACATCACCGAGACGATATAGCCGAGGAGCGCCTGGCTGAGCGCCGGCTCTTCGCGCTTGATGCGCTCGTAAGCCGCGGCCGTGAGTTCGTAAAGGACGCTGTCGGTCTCAGCCGCGATGGTCGCGCTGCGCGGCTGCCCGGTGATCAATCCCATTTCGCCGATCGTGGTGTGCGGGCCGAGACTGCGCAGGCGCATGGTCCGGCCTTCGCCCATATCGGCGACGATGCCGATGCGGCCCTCCAGAATGAAATGCATCGAGACGGCCGCATCGCCCTGGCGCGCGATGATCCGCCCGGCCGGAACTTCGCAGCGCCGGCAAAATTCGGCTAAGCGATCGGCGTTTGCGGCGCCCAGCGCATCGGTCCACCAGGCCCGCAACGACCGCTCGTCGCCCGCTGCGGTTCGATGGTCCTCGATGATGCTTTGCTCGCAGCACTCCAACGCACGATCGAGATCGGATACAGCCATCACGTCGTCGGAAATAAAATGTGCGGCGCGAAAGGCACGCTCCAATTCAACGGTGAGATTGACCAGCACGAGCCGGGCACCATTCACGGCCGCGACCTGTTTGATCTGCGCAAAGCTGTGGGTGGCGGAGGAATCGATGCCGGTGACCAGGCGAAAATCGAAAATCAGAAAATGACAATCCGGTTGCGCCGCCAAGAGCGTCTTCACGTGCTGATACAGCCGATTGGCCGAGCCGAAGAACAGATAGCTCTGCAGCGTCATGCCCTGGATTTCACGACCGTGATTGGCAAGAAGCGACAATTCGTAGGGGCCGCGATCGAGTGACGAGCGGTACTCGGAGCCGTCGAAGCTGAACTTGATCGCGTTTACGCGGCTCGCGCTCAGAGCGAAAGTGGCGCAGCCGATGACGATTCCGATCAATACGCCGGCGATGAAGCCCGCGTAGATGATCAGTGCGGCAATGACGAGAAGCGACAGGTATTCGACAGGCAAAAGCCGCCGCGAAGACCGCACGAGCCACTGATAGACCAGGTCGGCGCCGAGATAGAACAATAGGCCGCCGAGAACGCATCTGGGCACAAAGCCGAGAAATGAGGGATTGGCGACAAGCACGGCCGCGGAGATTGCGGCCACGGTCAGGCCGCCGATGCGGCTGGTGGCCCCGGCGGTGCGCACCAGCATCGAGCGGCTGAACGAGGTGCAGCTCACATATCCGCCCAGCGCGGCGATGACGACATTGGCGAGGCCGAGGACTTTGAGATCGCGTTCGATGTTGGCTTCGCTGCGGGTGGCGATTTCTAGTCCGGTCGTATTCAGCAAAAAGTTGGCGACCGTGACAAATATGACGGCGAGCCCGTCGCCGGCGATCTGCGGCAGCGAAGACCACGGAAAGCTGTGCAGCGCCGCGCTCTGCCATGGCAACGTCAAACCGGCGGCCGGCTGCAGCCGGAACAGCCAGCCCTGATCCTGGGCGGCCGCAATCGTCGTTCCGGTCGACCATAGAACGAGATGTGTCACCGCGATCGCGGTCAACAGCACGGCGGGTAGAACAAAGGGACTCTTGGAATTGCGCCGCAACGACACATGAAGCGCGAGTGCGATCGCCACGCTGGGTGCGATCTTGGTCAACGTCGCGATGTCGGCAAAGGCCGGGATATTGTCGAGGGCGGGCCGCCGGCCGGTCACCACCTGGATCGCTCCGGTGATCAGAAGCCAGCCAGTCGCGCCAAGGAAGCCGCCAATCACCGGATAAGGCACAAATCGAATGGCGCGGCCGGCATGTGTGAATCCGAGCACGCAGAGCAACAACCCGGTTAGCGCCGTCGCCAGGGCCATGGCGATGAGCGCCGAAGCGAGAAGATCGGTGTCGCCGGTCGTGGACAGCCGCTGCACCAAGGTTGCGACTAGCGCCGCGAGGACGACCGAAATCGAGCTGTCGGGACCGGCGACCGCGAAAGACAGCGAGCTGCGCATCGCCACGATTGCGCCGCCAACGGCGGCCGAGAGAAAGGTCACGGCGATACCGTAGGACAACAGATGCTCGAGCGGACCGGTAAAAATGAGCGCCGCATAGGACAGGCAATAGGCGATGGATAAAATGCTGCAGACCGTGCCGGCGAACACGTCCGTCAGTACCGTGCGCAGTGTGTAATCCCTCAACGGGCAGCCCCTACATCCCGAAGGGCTCTACCATACGATTGCCTTCGCGGATTGAATACCCGCGATCGCCCGCTGCGGGTTTATGCGATTATGGTGCAGCCGTCGTCAGCGCCATGCGCGCGTCCGAGCGAATGCGGTCGACCATCGAACGGAAGCCGTTGGAGCGCTGCGGGGTGAGATGTTCCTTCAAGCCGAGCCCCTCGAAGACCTTGAGGGCGTCAAGTGCGAGAATGTCCTTGGCGCTTTTGCCGGAATAGACCGCAAACAGGACCGCGATGAGCCCGCGCACGATATGGGCATCGCTGTCACCGGCGAAGATCAGGATCGGTCCGCCGTCGCCGTTCGGCTTCACGGTGGTGTCGAGCCACACTTGGCTGGCGCAGCCCTGCACCTTGTTGGCGGCGCTGTGCGCGGCATCGGCAAGCGGCGGTAAGTCGCGGCCGAGCTCGATCAGATAGCGATAGCGGTCGTCCCAGTCGTCCAGAACGGAAAAATTGTCAATGATGTCGTCGATGTCTGCCATCGTGCCGATTTCCGGGTCAGAGCCGAAGCGGGATTGATCCGCCTCTATATAAGGCTCCAAGGAGCGGAGGTCGACGTATTCTCGGGCGTCGCGATGAACGGCGGCCGGATGCCGCGGCCGGTCCGGCCGACGCTTGAGGAAACGGGCTTTAGGCGGAATGTTTGCGCGGCGCGGGACCGCGCCAGACCGGGACAAGATCGGCGGGCGTGAGCGTATTCTGTGAGGTGCTGCGGCCCGCGACCGAGCCGGTCGTCTTCAATGTGTCTTTCGCCTGCTCCTTGGAAGCATCCTTCGAAGAAGCATCCTTCGAAGCCAGCGTCTCGCTGAGAAAATCGTAGAGCATCTTGGCGCCTGCTTGCGCCTTGTAGCCGAGTTCCGTCGCCACGTGCGTGCCAACGGTACAGGCATCGGGTTGGCGCGAGCAGAATTGCCGTAGATCGCCGACCGTCGCCGAGGCGGCCGAAATGGCCTGCGATGCGTTCACCGCATCGCCCGGTCCGGCTCGCTCCGACGAGCCGGTTGGCAACAGGATCAGCACCAAGCCGAGCCAAAACGCCATGCGCAGTAGAAAGAACATCGGACCCACATCCCCTAACACGTACGTTACCGCACGTGCGGGGAAACTAGCAGGCAGCCTTGAAGGCGGCGTTCGCTCGGTCGATAAGCTTTTGCCCATAATCGAACAGAATACGCCGCAAATTTTCGCGCAATTGGAAAAAATACGATTTAGCTAAAAATTGAACGAATGCCGTACAGGCCGTCATGTGCCGCAATTTCGGCACATTAAACCCTCGGCGCGCGCGGACTTCCCGCTCGCGGCGTGCATACGGCAAACATTTGGCAACCGTGTGCGGCAACCGGCGATTCACCATGACGGGGATTTGCCGCCCTCACAAAGCTTTCCCGCTGCCGCGCGCGCCCGGCGCGCCGCAACCCTTAGCGTTCGCTTAAGCGGCCTCTGACACGATCCGGCAACAGAAAAAGGGGAGCGCGTCGGCATAGCCGCGCGTGCGTCGGGAACGTGGGCCTGTTTGCGCCAATTCGCAATTATATCGAGACGCTGGTGCATCCGTCGGCGCAACAGGACGTGCTGACGGCGGCGCGCCACCGCGCCTTTATCGCGCCGCGCCTTCTCGGCAGCATCATCGCGCTGGCGGCATTTCCGGTCTATCTCTCGGTTCGTGGCGCTCCAGGCGTCGTCGAGATTTTGATCTTTACCTGGCTTATTGCGCAGATTGTCAGCGCTTATTTTCTCTCCCGCACCGGACATTACGAGAGCGCCCACGCTTTGTCGTCGCTGGCCTTGACCGGACTGGTGACCGCGCTTGCGGCGGACACCGGCGGCATCGCCTCGTTCGCCGCAGTGTGGCTGGTTGTGGTGCCGCTCGAAGCGGCGTTGTCGGCGTCGCGCCGCGTGGTGGCGACCGCCTCAACCTTCGCGCTTGCCGCCGCCGGGCTTCTGATGCTGCTCGGCGCCCACGGGCTACTGCCGCCCCCCAGCACGATCGCGCCGGGGGCGTTGGCGATGTTCGGCATCGTTTCCGCGGGACTTTACGCAACGGGGCTTGCGCTTGGCGCCGAGGCGCTGGCGCGAACGAGCTTCTGGCTGCATTACGCGGAGGAAGACCGTTACCGGCTTTTGGCGCGCAATATCGCCGACGTCATCACCCGGCACGGCCGAGACGGCTCGGTATTATTTGCTTCGCCGGCCGCTGAATCGCTGTTTGGTTCCCGCGTCGTGGGACTGCATGGGCATGGCTTATTCGACCGCGTGCATGTGACCGACCGGCCGGCCTATCTGACAGCGCTCGGCGATGCCGCCGCACTCGGCCAGTCGCGGTCGGTCGAATTCCGCGTGCGCCGCGACAGCGTCGACGGGCAAGGCTGCGCGACGGTGGAATTCGTTTGGATCGAAATGCGCTGCCGGCCGCTGGAGCAAACCGATCGACGGGGCGAAACGGACTGCGAGGTGGTCGCGGTGATGCGCGACGTGACCGAGCGCAAATTGCATCAGCAGGCCTTGCTCGACGCGCATGCCGAAACGGAACGCGCCAATGCGGCCAAAAGCCGTTTCCTCGCCACCATGAGTCACGAATTGCGCACGCCGCTCAACGCGATCATCGGCTTTTCGGACATGCTCACGAAGGAGCAGGACCTCGGCCTCGACGCAGCGCGTCGCGGCGAATATGCCGGCCTCATCAACGGGTCTGGACATCATCTGCTGTCGGTCGTCAACGGTATATTGGACATGTCGAAGATCGAGACCGGCAATTTCGAGATTACACCCGAGCCATTTGCGCCGGCACAGGCCGTCACCGCCTGCTGCGGCATCCTCACGCTGCGCGCCCGCGAGGCCGGCGTCCACCTGGAAAAAGTCGCGGCCGATAACTTGCCAGACATGGTTGCCGATAAGCGTGCGCTCAATCAGATCCTGTTGAATCTCTTGTCCAACGCGATCCGTTTCAGCGATCGCGGTGGCACCGTCACCATCAGCGTGCGAGCCGAGGCGGCTCATATCGCTTTTGCCGTCGAAGACAATGGCGCGGGCATCAGCGACGAAGATTTGACGCGGGTCGGCGAACCTTATTTCCAAGCCGGCAATTCCTACGATCGCCGCCACGGCGGCACCGGGCTCGGCCTCTCCATCGTTAACGGTCTGGTGCACTTGCATGGCGGGGAGATCGCGATCCGCAGCCGGCTCGGCGAGGGCACGCGCGTCACCGTGCGGTTGCCGATCGACTGCGAGCGGGCGCGGCTCGCGCAATCCGCCGACGACCGGCAGCCGGTGGGTCCGGTGAGGTTTTTGCCGGCCAAGGGAGCGCGGCTGCCGCGTCTGATTGGCTCTGAACCGCGTGTTCAAGAATTGCACGCCCACGGTACCCTGGTGAAGAAAAGTGCGTAAGCGTCGCAACCGCGATCGACCTATCCATGCGCGCCTCAGTGGCGCCGGTGCCGCATTGGTCGTGCGCCTATGGACGGAAACCGCGCGGCGGCCGGTTGATTCGGCTGCCATCCTTTTGGCCGCTGCGGCAAGCGTCGTTATCGTCGTCAACGCGCTGCTCTTGCAGTCTGGACCGCATGCGGCACCCTTCTTGGCCAACCCGAAGCCGGAACCGATTGCGAGCAGCGATGCGCCGAAGCCGAGCGCCCCCACGCCGCTTCGGCCGTCGAGCATCTCGGTAGCGGCCCAACCTGTCGCGATGCGGCGTGACGACCCGATCGCCGATCTGATCGGACCGTCGCCGCGGGTCGCGGCGGTGCAGCGGGCGCTGTCGGATTATGGCTACGGCCAAGTGCAGCCGTCCGGCATACTCGACGACCCTACAATGGCCGCCATTGAAAAATTCGAGCGCGAGCGCCGTCTGCCTGTAACCGGCGAAGTTTCCGAACGGCTCATGCGCGAACTTGCCATTCTGGTCGGCCATCCGCTGCAATAGTACGCTGATTTGCGGTATCGCGCCGTTCGAGTCATATCTCGGCCGATGTGAGCGCAATACGATGCGTCTGAAAACCGTGCTATGGGTTGCCGCCTATCTGCGGCGCTGTCAGGTCGAAGGCACCTTTGCCGTGGTGCGCCGACGCGGCGCGGAAGAGGCCGGGGCTGTCTTCGTGCGCATCAGCCGCCTCGATGGCACGTCCGATCTGTTCGGGCCTGCTCCTCAGAGTACGCTCGATACCAGCCTTGGCACCGACCGCACATTCACGGCAAGCTTGCCCCAGCAGCCGGCCGCTGACGAGGCGGTCGAAGCCAAGCTCGCGCGCGAAATGAAATTCGATTCCGATCTGTGGATCGTCGAGGTCGAGGATCCGGCCGGCCGAAATTTTCTCGATATCGTACGTTAAGAAGCGGTGCGCCGATCGTTGGGCCGATGCGCTGACGGCGCCCGGCGCACGGCCGCGGTTGCCGTTCGCGCGCGGGCGCGCGCCTCGTCGTTCCAGTGAAGCGGTCGATGGTTGCCCAGTGGCTGCTCGCTATGCAGCGACTGCCAAATCGACACCATGTGTTCGGCGGCCGACAGCGTCATCTCATCGTAGAGGCCGGCGAGCGTGTGCACGCGCTCGACCGAATGACCTACGGTGGTGTTGACGAACAGCAGGATGCGATAGACGACGTCGCGCGGCGTGGCGAGCGCCTTGGTGGCGACGACGATCGGTTCGCCCAGTTCGTCGCCGGCAATGCGGCGTGCCTGGACGCGGGGAATTTGCAAGGCTTGCGCAAGATGTTGCGCGAAATCTTCGCGGTTGCGGGCAAGCGCCGCCGCTTCCAGCCGGCGGCCAACTGCGGCGTCGCGCTGCAGCCCAATTCGGCCGGACGGCATCGGCGTGGCGATCTCGAGATTGAGAAGGATGAGACGCCGCTCGTCCGCGCTGGCGGCGAAAAACAGTTCGTTGAGTTCGCCTGCCATGTCGGCGGGCAGAAGACCGGGCTCCTGGGCTGTCAAAAACTCCGTGCCGCGGTCCTCGCCGGAACTTGGAACCTGGACCTCGTCGATTTCCGTAATTTCTGCCTGATCGGCCGCGATAGTGGCAGCCGCCGCTTCGCTCAATTGCGGCCTGCGCTGCAGGCGAGGATCGGCGCGCACGGCCGCTGCAACGTCGGGCAAGTCGGCGGCCAGCTTCTCAATAATCCGCACCGGCGGCGTCAGATGCCGCACCAGCCGTGCCGCCACCGCCGCGCGTGTCGGCACGTCGACGGCATCCAGGAGCCGTAGCGCTAATTCGGTGTAATGCCGCTCCTCGTCAACCGTATGCGTTAGTTTCTGCACATAGAGGTCGGTGAGGACCCGCAACAAAGTCGGACGCATGTCGACGCCGCCGCGCAGCCCAGCGCGGGTCAAATTGATCAGATGGGCCAGACTTGCGCTTTCCATACGCATACTCGATCGCGAGGCGAATTGGGTCGCCAGCCTATGAGGTTGGCGTTAGCGGAGCGTTAACCTTGCATGCGGCTTAATCGCAGCGATGCCGGTGTCTGTGCAGGGGAGCAGAACGTCTCCCTGCCGGCGGCAGAGGAAAGCGGCTGGTGGGCAACGTTATCAAATTCCCGGACGAAGGACGCATCGTGCGGTTCGGGCGCGAGACGGCGGACGAGTCGGCCACGATCATCATTCTGCCGGTGATCCGGATCGAACGC
>DATAWA010000191.1:0-28402 GCA_036267435.1 Xanthobacteraceae bacterium
GGCGGCCGCATTCGAGCCTTGACGGCACCACGCCCGATCAAGCCTACTTCACCCCGCTGCCCCTCCGCTTGGCAGCTTAACTTTGGCAGAGGCTCCACTTATCGACGCGGAAAATCTGTTCAGACAACCGGGACCACTTCAAACCAAAGCGGAACCTAGTTTTTTATCAAACGCCATAAAAGAGCTCGATACTTACTTGGGCACTCAGATCGACAAAAACAGTCCGTTAGACGACGAGGTATTGGTCGAAGCGCGTGCGCAATTCATAAATATTCTTGAGGCGGTGAAATCACCTTCACCGGTAAATTTGCCTCTACCTAAAACGCACGCAAGAACATTCTGGCAGAGGTTATTTAATCCTTAGTGGAGCATGGAAGAACAGCTGCTCAATAATAACGCTCATTGGTTTGTGTGTTCTGAACGCGACGCGCCGCACCGGCCCGCGCCTTGCGGATAGCAAGGGCGCACCTTGCGGTCGAGGGCAAGCTCACGTCCTCCAAATGGGCGACGATAGAAAAGTGCTCACCCGATACGGCGCTGCGCGACATCGACGATCTTCTTGCGCGCGGCATTCTCAAGAAGGACGCCGGGGAGGGCGCAGCACCAGCTATTCATTGATAGAGGAAGCGGCTTAGGGTTTGGTCGTCTGATAACGATATTAAATTATTGGACATAGATTTGTTACGTCCGGCTATTTGCAACATGTTTGTTTGTCGTAACCGCGCGCCCGCGATTTTTCTTTCGAGTCCGGCCGCCCACACCGGACAATGTTTACTTTGACTTGCGCACCCGGCGCCGCCGGTCTCGCTCTGCGCCCCTCACGCCCCCTTCACGTCGATCTGCACATCGACATTGCCGCGCGTGGCGTGCGAGTAGGGGCAGATTTTCTCGTGCGCTTCCTTGGCGAGCGCTTCGAGTTCGGCCTGCGGCAGGCTTTGGTCCGCCACATGCAGCTTCACGGCGAGCCCGAAGCCGCCGCCGTCGCGCGGGCCGATGCTCACTTCGGCGGTGACGCTCGCCTTGCTGGCGTCCTTCTTGTGCTGCTTGCCGACGAAATCGAGCGCGCCGCCAAAGCAGGCGGCGTAGCCGGCGGCGAACAGATGCTCCGGCGTCGTCGTGTTCGGCTTGCCGGGACCGCCCATCGCCTTGGGCACGGACAAGTCGGCGCGCACCGAGCCGTCGCTCGCTGCGGTGTGGCCGTTGCGGCCGCCGGTGGCGGTCGCGGTCGCGGTAAAAAGTGGCTTGATAGTGTCCATGATGTTCCTCGGCGGGTTGACGGTCCCAGTCTCACATTGGTGTGCTCCGTTATATGGGGGCTTTGGTCGCCGCATGTGAGGCGGCCAATGCGCCACAGCGGGCTTGCGGCGCGCTGGCGCGGAGCCTGCGCTTCGCCCATAGTGTTCCGATGACAGGACGGCCCTGCAAACCCGGTGAAGACGTCAAAAGCCTATGGCGGATGTTGCTGCCGGGCACGCCGTTTCCGGTGTGCGGCCTAGCCGAGGAGGACGATGCCACGCCGAGCAGCGGCGCGCGGCACCAACATAGCGCGGCCACGACGGCCCCCGACGTGCCTGAAACGAAATCGGATTAGGTTTATTCCGCCGGTGGCTCGCCGCCCGGCAACGCGCCCGCTTCAAAGCTTTCGATGAAGACATGGCCAATGCCGCGGGTGAGCGCGCCGGCGGTGAGCGCTGCGGCGCCAAGCCCGACCAACAGGCCGCCCGGTATGACCCACATCAGCGTGGTCGAGGCTGCGGTGCCGACGCCGGTCGGAACCGCGCCGCCAACCAGCGCAACGATCAGCGCCCGGGTGCGGTCGCGCTCGAACGGCACCTGATAAAGCGCGGAGAGATGCCGCACCATGCGTAGATTGACCGCGGTGACGGCGCCGATATTGGCGACCGGCAACGGCACCAAGCCGCCGAGCGCGGCATAATTCTTATGGCGGGCGACGATCTTCAGTGCGGCTTTGCGCCGTTCCGCCGCGAGATGATGCGGCAGGCCGGCAGCCGCGGGTGCGGCATCGTTGGCGGGCGGTGCCGAGGATACCGCCAGCGCCGGCTCGATCGTCTTATCGGCGGCCGGCGGCTGCGGTAGCGGCTGCAGCGGCGCCTCTTTGTCGGGCGCGGTGGAGCGGTCGAACGGCCGGAACGTGCCGAGCGGCTGGGTGATGGCTTTCGGAAGCGGTTTGCGGGTCATGCGGCGGCCTGCTGTGCGCCGAGCACCATGTCGACCTCCTCGGCAATCGCTGCGATCTCCTTGGCGGCCGGTCCTTTCCAACTGATGAGGCTTGGTGTGGCGCCCCACAGCGCGGCTTCCGGATAGGCGACGCGGTTCGCCATTTCGTTCTGCAGCACCGGCAGGCCGGCGGCGGTCAATTCGGCGCGGATGTGCTTGGCGACCACCGAATCGCGCGTGGTTTGCGTCAGCACGCAACGGAACGGCGGCTGCCGTCCGTCGGTACGGCCAGTCAGGAGGCTTACCGTATCGAGCATGCGGTCGACATCGAACGGCGACGGCTTGACGGGAATGAGCAGAAAGTCGGCAATCGCCAGGCAATCGAGCGTCGTGCGCGAGCGAAATCCCGGCGTGTCGATGATGACGAGACCGTCGCCCGCGGCAAGCCGCCGCGCCGCCGCCGCGGCCTCGTCGCTTGCGTCCTCGATCACGCTGACGCCGCCAAGCGCGCGCTCGCGCGCCGCCAGCCGCATGATCGAACGCTGCGGATCGGCGTCGATGAGGCTCGGGCGCCGGCCGCGCAGGTGCCAATAGACCGCAAGGCAACTCGCCAGCGTGCTCTTGCCGCTGCCGCCTTTCATGGTGGCCACTGTGATGATCATGCCTGTCGTCTCCAGCCGTCCAAATAAAGGCCGTCCAAATAAACGCGAGGCGCACGCGAATCGGCGTCAAAATGATATTTGATTCGTGACTGACTGCCTATCGTCATGACTATCGTCAAGACTACAAGACTATCTTTGAGACCACGGCGAAGGCGCGCCAGCCGGCGTCAGGACGAGCGAATGGCGATTGGAATAGGGCGCCGCGTCACTTTCAGGAGCGGCCGGCGCACGCGGTAGCGCGGCACGAGATGGCGGATCAGCCCGAAGCCGCCGAGCAGCAGGCTCGTCCACACCGCGACGCTGAAATAGAGCGACATCCACGGCATTTCATTGTGCCAGCGGGCGAAGCTGCGGGTGACCACCCAATGGGTGGCGAGGTCGTGCAGGCCGGCCAACAGGCCGAGATAATGCGTGCCGTCGGCGAGCTGCGTCTGCCAGCGGGCGAAATACATCGGCACATCGATGCTGCACAAGACGACATAGCCGGCCGTTCCGGCCGCCAGGGCGGCAAGCGCGAATTGCGCGACGCCGCGAAAGCTCACGGCAAGCCGGACAAGCGCGATGCCGATCAACGCGAAGGTTATCGTCCACAGCGAGTTTTCCAGCGCGTTGCCCAAGAAATCCCTCGAAACCACCGCATACCATGAGCAGCATTCGGCCAGCACGATCAGCGGCACGACCAGTTTGGCGATGTTTCTTGCGGTGTCGGAATGCGCGATCCGGCCGAGGTCACTCAGCACGATCGCCCACTGAATGACAAAGCACAGCTCGGCTATGGTGGCGACCGAGCGGCCGACCAGCACGCTCGACAGCCAGGTATTGAACAAACAAATCCGCTGCACGTCGGCGCGCGGCAGGATCGAGCGGAAGGCGCAGCCGAGGACGTAAACTGTGCTGAGGAGCGCCAGCGGCTCGACCGCGAAGGCAACGCCGCGCGCTTTGAAGGGATTGACGCGGTAGCATGCGCGCAAACCGAACAGCAGCGCGATGTTGATCGCACTGACCGTCAGCAAAAAGCCCCACCACACCGCAACCGGGTTGGACCAGGACAGCCAGGCAAAGCTCATCGGCAGCTCGACGTCAATGTCATCGCACCCTCACAAGAATGTATCACAAGCGACACATATGGCTACAATGCGATACCACCGCAGGGAGCGTCTAACGTCTTATCAGCAAAGCTGAAATTCGCAGTGACGGCCCGGATTAACGGGCCGTTAGGGCCGATTGCCTAGGTTGTTTCTCTTACGCCGTTTCACCGCACGCGCGGGAACGGGATTGCGATGGTCGCGATGGCAAATTCTCGTAATCGCGCCGAAATGCGCAAAAAGCCGCGGCGCAGCTTCCACTACAGCGCAAAGATTTTGACCGACAAAGATGCGCAGGTCGCCTGCGCGATCGCCGACATTTCGCATAGCGGAGCGCGGCTTACTGTTGACGGTGACGTGGAGTTGCCGGTCGAGTTCGTTTTGCTGCTGACCCGTAACGGGGGAGCCCGCCGGCACTGCCGCGTGATCTGGCGCGACGGCCTGAGCCTCGGCGTCAAATTTCCCGATATCCACTGACTGTATTCGGTTTCGTGCCGTCGACCGGCGGCGGCGTTGCCATATTTGCGGCGCTAGCCCGCTGCAGACTGCCTTCGGGGACTTGGCGCGGGTTCGGCGCAAGTGGGCTTATTGATGCGTTTCGGCAATTTCATCGGTTGTGAGTGGCGGCCGGCTGCCTTGCAGGCCATTGCTCCATCACGCGTCAGTCTGTCCACAGCGGTGGTGCGCCCGGGACTTGCCGTCATGCTAGGCGTCGTCGCCGGCGTCGCCCTCGGCGGATGCAGCACGAACGATGGCGCGGGTTCGCTCTTGGTCGATCCATCCCTTTACAGCGCTTATCACTGCGATGCTCTCGCCACGCAGTGGAAGGTTCTGGTCGCCCGCGAAAAGGAACTGCGCGCGCTGATGGAGCGAGCGGATCAGGGCGCCGGTGGCGGCGTGATCGGCTCGCTCGCCTACCGGCCCGATTACGATTCCGTGCTGAGCGAAGAGAAACTGCTGCAGCGCACAGCGGCCGAGAAAAAGTGCACCACAACGCCGCAATTCCAGAGCGATCAGGTCATCCGCTGAGCGGCTTTTGTTTCGCGAGCGATGCTCAAAGCATTCCGGTCGCCAGTCCGGCGGCGATGGCAACGCCGCCGGCGGCGAGCGCGATGAGTGCGGCCGCGCTGGCGGCCGTTGCCTTGCCGCCGGCAAACGAGGCGGCATAGATCGCCTTGAGGATATTGTTGGAGGAGGCCGCGATCAGGATCGCCGCCGCGAGATCGGCCGTGGCCACATTGGTCACGCCGCCCTGCGCCAGATTCAACACGAATGGATCGATGTCGGTGACGCCGACGATCGTCGCAAGTCCGTAAATGCCGGATACGCCGAATTGCGATTTGGCGAGGACCGAGACGACCGATACTGCGACGAACAATGCCGCAAAGATGGTGGCGGCGCCGAGCTCTAGGGGATTGCCGGCCATTGCCGGCTGTATCTGGCCTTGTGGCGGCTGTTGCGCCCGCGAGCCGCCCCAATATTGCAGCGCGCATATCGCGAAGCCAGCAAGCGACAGCGCGCCTAACGGCACAATCAGCACGCGCGCCAGCCCCGCATTGAAGATCGCAACGACCGCCAAAATGCGTAAATACATGATTGCGGTGGCAAGCGTGATGCCGGCCTGCGCCTGGCGCTTGAGCGCCGGCTCGGCTTTGGCCTGCCGCGCCAGCACCACCGTTGTCGCGGTCGACGAATACATGCCGCCGAGCGCGGCCATCCACAGGCCGCGCGCCGCCGCGGCCCAATGGCGTTGCGCCAGATAGCTGGCATAGGAGAAGCTGCAGACCACGACCAGCGCCAGCCAGACCTGGCGCGGCGTAATCGTCGTGAGCGTCGTTACCGGATGATTGGGCAAGAGCGGCAGCACGATGCCGGTAAGGATCAGAAACTCGCCGGCGGTCACGATCTCCTTGATCTCGACCCGTCGCGCCAGGGCGTGCAGTTGTGCCCGCCCGGTGAGCAGCAGCACCGCGGCGACGGTCATCGTCACCGCGACCCAGTGCGGCAGCGCGAGCGCGGTGGCGCCAAGCAGATATGCCAACAGGTTGAGTATCGGCACGACGAGGCCGATGTTGATGTCGCTGTTTTCCGCCTCCGCCTGCGGCGGCTTTTCCTGCGCGGTGACGTGCTCTGTAACGTGGGCGGCGTAGTAGACGAAGAGCCAGGCGCCGAGGATCAGAAGTCCGCCGGTGAAGGGAATGAAGTGCTGGGGATCGAGCAGATAAAGCGTGCCGCCGGCCAGCGCCAGCAGCGGAAAGGTGCGGATACCGCCAGGCCGGCGCTCGTCGGTGTGGGCGAAGAATTCTTCGAAAGCGAGCCCGAGAAAAAAGCTTAAACCCAGCAGCAGCGCGACGTTCGCCGGTGACGGTGTTGTGATCATGCCGCTTATCCCGGCGCTTCGGTGTTTCGGCGTTCGATTTTGACGCTACCGGTAACGAAACTGTCGGCGGCGGCCAGCGCGATCGCCGATCGAGACTCCTCGTGAGCGACTATAGTGGACGGGGCTCAGAATAAAAGTCGGGCCCATGCTGCGGCAATCCTGCGTCGGTTGCGAACAAAACGGGACCGTGATTCAGTCTGAATCCCGATCTCAAACGATTCGTGACCATGCCGGCGGCGCGCCTGCAACAGCTCAATCCGCAACAGCGCCACGCCGTCGAGCACGGTGGCGCGGCGCCGGCCGCGTGCGGCCCGCTTTTGATCATTGCCGGGGCTGGCTCCGGCAAGACCAATACGCTGGCGCACCGTGTCGCGCATCTGATCGAGCACGGCGCCGACCCGCACCGCATCATGCTGTTGACCTTTTCCCGCCGCGCCGCGGCGGAAATGACGCGCCGTGTCGGCCGCATCCTGACCGACATGACGGTCGGGGCTGCCGGCGCGGCGCATAGCATCGCCTGGGCCGGCACATTTCATTCCATCGGCGCCCGGCTTCTCCGCGAGTTTGCCGCGGACATCGGACTTGGCCGCGAATTCACCATCCACGATCGCGAAGACTCCGCCGACTTGATGAATCTGATCCGGCATGAGCTGGGATTTTCCAAGACCAAGGAACGCTTTCCCGCCAAAGGAACCTGCCTCGCGATCTATTCGCGCGCGGTCAACAGCGAAACCGCGCTGGGCGAAGTGCTCGATTGCTGCTTTCCATGGTGCGCGCTGTGGCAGGATGAATTGCGCAGGCTGTTTGCGAGCTATGTCGAGGCCAAGCAGGCGCAGAACGTACTCGATTACGACGACCTCTTGCTCTATTGGGCGCATATGATGCAGGAGCCGTCGATTGCGCAGGAAATCGCTGCGCGGTTCGACCACGTTCTCGTCGACGAATATCAGGACACCAACCGGCTGCAGGCTTCGGTGCTGCTGGCCCTCAAGCCCAACGGCCAAGGCTTGACGGTGGTCGGCGATGACGCCCAGGCAATCTATTCGTTCCGCGCCGCGACCGTGCGCAATATTCTCGATTTTCCCGGGCATTTCAGCCCGCGCGCCGAAGTGGTGACGCTGGAGAGGAATTATCGCTCGACCCAGCCGATCCTGGCGGCGGCCAATGCCGTGATCGGGCTCGCCGAGGAACGCTTCACCAAGAATCTGTGGTCCGAGCGAAAATCTGCGGAGCGTCCTTTTCTTGTCAACGTGCGCGACGAAGCGGATCAGGCGCATTATGTGGTCGAAAAAGTACTGCAACACCGCGAAGCCGGACTTGCGCTCAAGTCGCAGGCGGTGCTGTTCCGTGCTTCCCATCATAGCGGGCCGCTTGAAGTGGAATTGACCCGCCGCAACATCCCGTTCGTGAAGTTCGGCGGTCTGAAATTTCTCGAAGCCGCGCATATCAAGGATATGCTGTCGCTGTTGCGCTTCGCCGAAAATCCGCGCGATCGGGTTGCCGGTTTCCGAGTCATTCAGCTGTTGCCCGGAATAGGGCCGGTTATCGCCGGCAAGGCGCTCGACCGTATCGCGGCGGCCGCCGATCCGGCCGAGGCGCTGAATGCCGAGAGGCCGCCGGCGGCCGCCGCCGAGCATTGGCCGGACTTTGTCGCAACCGTCCGCCTGGTGCGCTCCGGCGCGTCCGGCTGGCCGGCCGAGTTCGATCTGGTGCGCCGCTTTTACGAACCGCATCTCGAACGCATTCACGATGATGCGGCACTGCGCCAGGCCGATCTCGATCAGCTTCTTGCGATCGCCGCCACCTATCCGAGCCGCGAGCGATTTCTCACCGAGCTTACGCTCGATCCGCCGGAAGCCACCAGCGATCGCGCCGGCACGCCGCTTCTTGACGAGGACTATCTCATTCTCTCGACCATCCATTCGGCCAAAGGCCAGGAATGGAAATCGGTTCACCTGTTGAACGCGGTGGACGGCTGCCTGCCGTCGGATCTCGCGACCGGCAAGAGCGCCGAGATCGAGGAAGAGCGCCGCTTGCTCTATGTCGCCATGACGCGGGCGCGGGATCATCTGCACGTGATCGTGCCGCAGCGGTTCTTCGTGCACGGTCAGCGCAGCAACGGCAACCGCCACCTTTATGCGGCGCGCACGCGCTTTATTCCGTCCGCGCTACTCGACCATTTCGAATGCTGCGGCTGGTCTCCCGCCGCCGCCGCGCATGCACCGCCGCGCCCCGCGCGCGCCGCGGTCGACGTCTTAAAGCGCGTCCGCAACAGTTGGGGCTAATTCGGGCTTAGAGCGAAACACGGCGCAGCCGCAGCGCATTGCCGATCACGCTCACCGAAGACAGCGCCATCGCCGCCGCACCTATGACCGGCGACAGCAAGATCCCGAACGCCGGGTAAAGAACGCCGGCGGCAATCGGGATGGCGGCGCCGTTGTAGAGGAACGCCAGCAGCAGGTTTTGCCGGATATTGCCCATGACGCCGCGCGACAGCCGCCGCGCGCGCACGATTCCGGTGAGTTCGCCTTTGAGCAGCGTGATGCCGGCGCTTTCGATCGCGACGTCCGTTCCGGTGCCCATGGCAATGCCGACGTCGGCGGCGGCAAGCGCCGGGGCGTCGTTGACGCCGTCGCCGGCCATGGCGACGATGTGGCCTTCGCGGCGCAATCTGCCGACCATTGCGCCCTTGTCTTCGGGCAGCATGTCGGCTTCAAAATCGGCGATGCCGAGGCGGTGCGCCACCGTGGCCGCGGTCACGCGATTGTCGCCGGTCAGCATGATGACCCGTATGCCTTCGCGGCCGAGGGCATCGAGCGCTTTCGCCGCTGTCGCCTTGATAGGGTCGGCGATGGCAAGGAGGCCGCCGGGCCTGCCGTCAACGGCGAGGAAAACCACCGTCGCGCCGTCGCTCCGCAGGCGGCCGGCATCCTTGTCGAGCGAGCTCGTATCGACGCCCCGGCTGGACAGAAAATTCGCACTGCCTACCGTAATGGCGCGGCCTTGGACGGTAGCAACGACGCCCTTGCCGGGCGGCGCGTCAAAGTCGGAGGTTTCAGCCATCGCGATATTGCGTTCGGCGGCGGCGTCAACGATGGCGGCGCCTAGCGGATGCTCGCTTGCCCGTTCCGCCGATGCAGCGAGTCGCAGCACCTCGGTTTGGTCAAATCCAGACGCTGCGACGATGGCGATCAGTCTCGGCTTACCCTCGGTCAGCGTTCCGGTCTTGTCGATCACCAGCGTGTCGACGCGCTCCAACCGCTCCAGCGCTTCGGCATTTTTAACGAGGATGCCGGCACGGGCGCCGCGCCCGACGCCGACCATGATCGACATCGGCGTCGCCAGCCCAAGCGCGCAAGGGCAGGCGATAATGAGGACGCTGACCGCGGCGACGAGGGCAAAGGCGAAACGCGGCTGTGGTCCATAGAGCGACCACGCCGCGAAGGTAACGAGCGCAACGAGCAAGACCAGCGGCACGAACCACGACGAAACCTGATCGGCAAGCCGCTGGATCGGCGCACGCGAACGCTGCGCGGCGGCGACCATCCGCACGATTTGCGCCAAGAGCGTATCGCGGCCGACTTTGTCCGCCTGCATCACGAAACTGCCGCTCCGGTTGAGCGTGCCGGCGATGACTTTGGCTCCTGGCGCCTTGCCGACCGGCATTGACTCTCCGGTCAGCATGGATTCGTCGACAGCGGAATGGCCGTCGAGGACCGTGCCATCGACCGGAATCTTTTCGCCCGGCCGCACCCGCAGGTGATCGCCGGCGATGACGGCGTCGAGTGGAATTTCCAAATCGTGGCCGTCAGGCGCGATCCGGCGCGCCGTCTTCGGCGCGAGATCAAGCAGGGCGCGCATGGCGCTGGAGGTTTTGTCGCGTGCGCGCAATTCCAGCACCTGGCCGAGCAACACCAGCACGGTGATGCCCGCCGCCGCCTCGAAATAAACGCCGACCGTTCCTTCGTGGCCGAGAAAGGCCGGTGGGAAAAGCCGCGGCGCCAGCGTTGCCACGACGCTGTAAATCCAGGCGACCCCGGTGCCGATTGCGATCAGCGAGAACATGTTGAGGTTGCGGGTTGCGAACGAGCGGTAACCGCGGACGAAAAACGGCCAGCCGGCCCACAGCACCACCGGGGTTGCGAACGCCAGTTGTGCGAAGTTGTTCGCGCTTGGCGAAAGCCAACGGCCGGTGTCGGCGACAAGGCCGTCCATATGGCCGCCCATCTCCAGCGCGACGACCGGCAGGGTCAGAGCGAGCGCGATCCAGAACCGTCGCGTCATGTCGCGAAGTTCGGGATTTTGCGGCGTTTCGGCGGAAGCGACTGCGGGTTCCAGCGCCATGCCGCAGATCGGGCAGGAGCCGGGCCCGACTTGTCGCACCTGCGGGTGCATCGGGCAGGTGTAGACCAAGTCGTCTGGAGCCGGTTGGGCCACCGGAGCCGGTTGAAGGAACTTTTCCGGCTCGGCGGCAAATTTGCTGCGGCACTTGGCGGAGCAAAAGTGATAGATGTAATGTTGGTGCTCGTAGCGGTGCGCGCTTTTGCCCGGATCGACGGCCATGCCGCAGACCGGATCGATGGCCGCGGCGGCGCTTGCTGGATGGGCGGGATGGTGCACGCTATCCTCTTGAAACGGATACCCAGTAGGGGTATATAACGGCCATGAGAGACGTTGCCAAGAGCTCGGTGGTCAAGCGGCTCAGCCGCATCGAAGGCCAGGTGCGCGGCTTGACGAAGATGGTCGAAGAGGACCGCTACTGCATTGACGTCGTGACGCAACTATCGGCGGTGCGGGCCGCGTTGCGGCGCGCGGAGGAGGAGATTCTTGCCGATCACGCGGCGCATTGTGTCGAGCACGCCATCGCTTCCGGCAACAAGGCCGAGCAGCGGCGCAAGGTTGCCGAATTGATCGAAGTCATCGCGCGCAGCGATCGATGAAAGCGGGAAAAAAGAAAGCGGCAAAAGGGAAAGGTACGCCGGCGGTCAAACGGCGAAAGTCCGTCGCCGTCGCCATCAAGCGCGTTTACCAAAAGCCGGGGGCGGCCGACGGCATACGCATTCTCATCGACCGGCTATGGCCGCGCGGCGTCTCCAAGACCGAACTTGCCGTCGATCTGTGGCCCCGCGATCTCGCTCCGACCACCGAATTGCGCAAGTGGTACGGTCACGAGCCTAGTCGTTTCGCTGAATTCCGCCGCCGCTATCGCCGCGAGCTTGCCGGGCACGCCGAACGGCTTGCCGCGCTCCGCGACCTGATCGGGGGCCGCGCCGCGACCTTGATCACGGCCACCCGGGAGGTCGACCTCAGTCACGCTACCGTTCTGCGCGAGATGCTGACGAAGAATTCTTAAGTCGCTTAGTTGAGAAGGATGATGGAGCCTGCCGGCAGATTGAGCGATTCCGCTTCGCTCGAAGTCGCCTGCCGGACTTCAGAGATCGAATAATTGTAGATTTCCTGGTTGATCAAGCGCCGCTCGAGCTCGGTGCGTGCTTCGCGTTCGCTCGGCGCCGCCACGCCATACTGCAGATGCACGGTCATGCCGTCGCGATCGGCGAACGAAACAGTGGTGACGAACGGCAATTGCATCGGACTTCCCTTTTTGACGTTGCTCATATCCAACCGGCCAAACTTTAATAAAATGCTACCAGCCGCTTGCTGCAGCGTTTGCATTTGACGATCTGTGGATTGTTTCAGCGCTCGCGACGGGTCAGTCGAATCTCTGCCGTGCGAGCGCCGCGCCCCGGGCGAGTGCATCGAGTTTCATTGCGGCGATTTCGCGGCGCATCGGAGCCATGCCGCAATTCGTACCGGCGATGATTTTTTGCGCAGGGACGTACTCTGCCGCTTTCGTTATCACGTCGGCAACTTGGTCCGGCGTTTCGATGCGGTCGGTGGCAACGTCGATGACGCCGAGCAGTATGTCCTTACCGTGAAGCAATTTGAGCACGCTCATCGGTACGTGCGAATTGATGCACTCCAGCGAAACTTGGCCGATGTGGCTTTTGGCCAGCGCCGGAAAGAATTTTTCGTATTGCCGCCACTCGACGCCGAGCGTCGCTTTCCATTCGATATTGGCGGGGATGCCGTAGCCGTAACAGATGTGCACGGCGGTCGCGCAAGAAACGCCGTCAATGGCGCGGTGCAGGGCCTCGATGCCCCAGTCGGCGGCGGCGTCCATGTAGACGTTGAAGGCCGGCTCGTCGAATTGGATCACATCGACGCCGTCGGCGGCGAGCCCGCGTGCTTCCTCGTTGAGCAGGGCGGCAAAGGCAAAAGCCATTTTGACGCGGTCGCCGTAATGCGTGTCGGCGATGGTGTCGACGATGGTCATCGGCCCAGGCAAGGTGAGCTTGAGCTTGCGCGCGGTGTGAGCGCGGGCGAGCCGGGCTTCGTGGGCGTGAACGCGTTCGCGCAGCCGCAAAGGGCCGACGACGGTCGGGCACATCGCTTTGTAGCGGTCGTTGCGAATGCCCATCTCGACGCGCCGGTTGAAATCGATGCCGTCCACCGCTTCGAGAAAACCGTGCACGAAGTGCTGGCGCGACTGCTCGCCGTCGCCGACGATATCGATGCCGGCATCTTCCTGCAGCTTGATCGCAAGCAGCGTGGCATCGTCCTTGGCGGTCGCAAGCTCGTCGCCTTCGAGGCGCCACGGCGCCCACAATTTGTTCGGCACGGCAAGCCAAGCCGGCTTCGGCAGGCTGCCGGCGATGGTGGTCGGAAATAATTTTTCGGTAGCCGGCATGATGAGCCCTTAGTCACAGCGCCGCGGGTTGCCAATCGTAAAGCCAATCATAGTGCCGCAACAGCCGCTCGCCGCCGATGGCGCGCATTGCCGCATTGCGCAGTGCCGCCGGTAGAATACCGCGGTGGTAGCGCGCGCCGTTGGCCGCCGCCTGTTGCTGAACCTTGCGGGTGCGCCCGCGCCGTATCGCCGAATAGGCCTTCAAGGCCGCCGCGGCATCGTCGGGCTGGCGTGCGAGGCAATGCGCCGCCACCACGGCGTCCTCGATCGCCATGGCCGCGCCTTGGGCCAAATAGGGCAGCATCGGATGGGCGGCATCGCCGAGGAGCGCCGCCGCGCCGTGCGAATAGGCCGGCAGCGGTCGCCGGTCGTAAAGCGCCCATTTCAGCCAGGTCTCGGGCTGACGAACCAAGGCCCGTAATTGCTCCGCCCAACGCATGGCCGGCAAGCGCGGCAAAAGGTCGACGCGGGGCGCCGGCACGCTCCACCCCGTCGCGTTCCAGCTATCGTTGGTGATGACGACGATGTTGATAACGGCGCCGGCCTTGACCGGATAGTGCACCACATGGGCGTCGCTGCCGAGCCAGAGGCGAATCTCGGGACCGCGAAATTCGGGCGGCGCCTCCGCGGCAGGCAGCAGCGCGCGCCAGGCGCTGCGCCCGGCAAACTGCGGCGGTTCTTTATACCCGAACCGCGCCGGTGCTTTAGACCACAGGCCGTCGGCTGCGATCAGCGCGTGGCCGTGCTCGTTCCACAAGCCGCCGGCGCCGCTCGCCGACACGGTCACGCCATGGGCATGGGTGGCGAAATCCTCCATACGCGTGCCGAGCTTCAGGACGATGTCGCGCTCCTGCGCGACGCCGGCAGCGAGCGCGGCTTGCAGATCGCCGCGATGGATCATCCAATAGGCTGCACCGTAACGCGCCGGCGCTTCACCGAGCGGCATCCGAACGATCTCGCGGCCGCTTGCGCCGTCATGGACATGCAGCGCAACGGGCGCAACGACGTGCGGCCGCAGCCGGTCGCCAAGATTGAGCTCGAGTAACAGGCGGCTCGCATTCGGCGAGAGCTGGATGCCGGCGCCGACATCGGCAAGACGTTCGGCCTGTTCCAGAACGATGACGCGGAAACCGTTGCGCGCCAGCGCCAGAGCGGCCGTCAGACCGCCAATGCCGGCGCCTGCAACGATGACGCTGCGCGAGGCCGTCACGGCAGGGGGTTAGAGGGCAATTTCAGTCAACGCGCATTCCGCCGGCCGCGCCTCATTGGGCTTAAGCTTTGGATCGTGGCGGTAGAGTGTCGAGCAATACGGGCAGACGTATTCGGTATCGTCGCCCATGTCGCAATAGACATGCGGATGATCGAAGGGCGGCTTGGCGCCGACGCACATGAATTCCTGGGCGCCGATTTCGATGACCGGGACGCCGATATCGTTGTGGAAATGCGGAACTGTCATATCCGTCATGGCGGGCTCCGAAATTGGCGTGCACCATAGCCGTCCCATGGCGGCAATTCCAGCTAAAGCCAAAACGTCGGTTTCGTTGTGGTCCGCGTCCGCCCGGCCATGGCCTCGCATAATAAGCTAAAGCCCAAGAAATACGCCGGCTGCGCCAGGCGGAGCAACTGGCACTGGCGCATTCCGTCCGGGTATGACAATCGTCGGCGCATGCCGCACTTCACACACGATGGGGTCGAGATCGCCTTTCTCGACGAAGGCGAGGGCGAGCCGATCGTCCTGATCCACGGTTTCGCCTCCAATAAGGAAATCAACTGGGTGGGGCCCGGCTGGGTCACGGCCCTGACGCGGGCCGGCCGCCGCGCCATCGCGCTCGACAATCGCGGCCATGGCGCGTCCGGCAAGCTCTACGATCCGGCCGCCTATCATAGTTCGATGATGGCTGAGGACGTGAAAGCGTTGCTCGACCACCTGGGCCTGCAATGCGCCGACGTCATGGGCTACTCGATGGGCGCGCGGATCGCGGCGTATTTGGCGTCGGAGCATCCGGATCGCGTGCGCGCCGCTGTCATCGCCGGCCTCGGCATCCGGCTGGTCGAAGGGGTCGGGTTGCCTGACAGCATTGCAGATGCGCTGGAAGCACCGTCGCTCACGGACGTCACCGATCCGACGGCGCGGATGTTTCGCGCCTTTGCCGAGCAGACGAAGTCGGACCTGACCGCGCTCGCCGCCTGCCTGCGCGGCTCGCGGCAGACGCTCAGCCGTGCTGAAGTCGGGCGTATCGCCGTGCCAGTCCTCGTCGCTGTCGGCAGTGAAGATCCGATCGCCGGTTCGCCGCAGGAGCTTGCCGCGCTCATCCCAGGTGCGCGCGCTTTTGTCATTCCCGGCCGCGACCACATGCTGGCGGTCGGCGACCGGGCCTTCAAATCGGCGGTGCTGGACTTCCTGGCCGCGCGACCGTGAACTCGTCCATTGGCCTAATTTATCGGCCATTGGCTGATTTTATTGAGCTTTTGGCCGAGTAGTCTCACCCCTTGGTATTGAGCGGGCGCCCACCCAATATGCTACAAGGTCACGCCGTTTGCGGGAGTGAGGCCATGGCGCAATATCAGGCGAAGCCGGCTCTGGATAAGGTCGATCCGGTCTGGGCGCGCATCCGCCGCGAGGCGGAAGACATCGTCCATCGCGAGCCCGAGCTTGCGAGCTTCATCTATTCGACGGTGTTGCATCACGATTCGTTTGAGGTCGCGGTCGTCTACCGGCTGGCGGCGCGGCTCGACCATCCGGCCGTATCGGCAGAGCTCATCCGCCAGGCCTATGCCGATGCCATCAAAGACACGCCGGCGCTGGGCGACGCGTTCCGCGCCGACATTATGGCGGTCGTCGATCGCGATCCGGCGACACATCGCTTGATCGAGCCGTTGCTCTACTACAAGGGCTTTCATGCCATTCAGACGCAGCGGCTGATGCACTGGCTCTGGGAAAAAGGCCGGCGGGATTTCGCGCTTTATCTGCAAAGCCGATGCTCGGCCATCTTCCAGTGCGATATCCACCCTGCCGCCAAAATCGGCCGCGGTATTTTTCTCGATCATGCCACCGGCCTCGTGGTCGGCGAAACCGCAGTGATCGAGGATGACGTATCGATGCTGCACGACGTTACGCTCGGCGGCACCGGCAAAGAGGACGAAGATCGCCATCCGAAAATCCGCTATGGCGTGATGATCGGCGCCGGCGCCAAGATTCTCGGCAATATCGAAGTCGGACATTGCGCCCGGATTGCCGCCGGCTCGGTCGTGGTCAAGCCGGTTCCGAACAATGTGACGGTCGCAGGCGTGCCGGCCAAGGTGATCGGCGTCGCCGGTTGTCCGGAACCTGCCCGTTCCATGGATCAGATATTCCAGAACGAAATTTGAGATGTAGATTCCGCTATACCGGGTAACGGAGAGGCACTGGTGGACGTTCAACAAGTCAAGAAACTCGACACTTATCTGAAGAAGCTGTTTGGCAACGCCCGCCTGCGCGTCGTGCCGGGCACGCGCGACGCGGGTGCGGCCGAGGTCTATATCGGCGAAGAGCGGCTGGGCGAACTCAATCTCGACGACGAAGACGACGATCTGTCTTACAATTTTCGGATGGAGATCGATCTGGGCGAAGTCACCGACGTGGATCGGGTCAAGCGCTTGGACGCCTATCTCAAGCGCAAATTCGACAATTCCACCATCCGTGTCGTGCCGCGCCCGCGCAAGCAGGATTCGCTGGAGACCTATCTGGGCGAGGAATTCATCGGCGTCTTGTTCGTCGACGACGAGGGGCGGCGTGGCGGCGCCTACATTCTCGAAATGCCGATCCTGGATATGGATCTGGCCTGAGCGGCCAGCGGCGCGGCGGCGTTCTGCCGTCAATTTTGCTGCGGGTGCAATTGCGTCAAAAGGCGGTCGAAGCCGTTGGCGATGGTGTGCCAGTCGCCGAACCAATCGCGCGGAAAGCGGAATGTAATCGCGGCGGTGCCGAGCTTGCGTTCTTGAATGCAGGTCCCCGGGACGGCGCGGCCGGTCCGCGTGCATAAGGCGAAGAACTGCTCGGGATCGGTGCCGACATAGACCAAATCCTCGCCGTCATAGGGCGTGCCGGCGCGAAATGGCAGAACCGCAAGCCCATCCGGGCCGGCGCTCGCTTGGCTCTCCACATAACGCGGATAAATTGTCCGCAGCCGCTCCAGCGGCGGCAACTCGCTGCCAAGGCCGGCGATGGTCACGAACAAGCGTTCGTTTTCCGGCGCGGCGGCAGCCGCCGCGGCGTTGGTGGCGTTCAGCGGCGTGTTGGCCGCGATCTTGTCGTCCGGCCGCGGCGGCGCCAGCGAGGGCCACAGGAACGCAAGGTCGATCCGGTCCTGGTCGCCGGCATGCCGTTGCACTTTTTCACGGATCGCCGCCGGCGGCACGTCGAACAACACGGCGGCCACGGTGATCGGAAGGGCCGGTGCATTATCCGCGGGCGGCTGATTCGGCCAGGTCGGCCACAGCACATAGGACACGAACGCCACCGCGGCGCCGGCCACGACCGCCACACCGGCTATGGGGAGCGCATCCAGTCTGCGCCTTGCGCGCGCGACTTTACGCCGTGGAACCGCGTGAGCCGTCATTGAAGTCCATCCGCCGCGAATCAAAAGCCAGTATCGCACGGAGGATCATCGCGGCGACGGCGGCATGCCTCGGCGCGGTGCTAGCTTTTGCTTGGCGCCGCTGACGCGGGGACCGGCGGCTTCGGTTCGGCGGGTTTGACCAGTGTCTCGATCTCGGCGGCAAGGGCCGCGGCGATCTTGGCATGCGCCGCCGCGTTAAAGTGGATGTGGTCCCATTGGTAGAAATCGGGGGGCACCGGGTCCGGGTCGTAGACGATGACGCGCATGCCGCGGGATCGCACGCGTTTCGCCATGGTGGCGATATTGGCCGCGCGCGCGGCCTTGGTGCCGAAGAACCGCAAATCGTTGCCGCCGGGCTGCAAAATGACAATGTCGGTGTCGTTCGGCACCGCCGAGTCGATGCGCCGCAGCATCCCGGCGGTGACGTCGCCATTCACGCCGGCGTTGATGACGCTGGCGGCAATGCCTTTCTTGCGCAGCAGCGCCTGCAGGACCGCGGGATAGGCGTTTTGCGTGCCGACCCCGAAGCCCGTCGTGTTGCTGGCGCCGATGGCGACGATATTGAGGGGGCGTGCCTGCAATGGTCCGGCTGCAAATGCGGCCGCCATGACGGCGAGAAGTGCGAAGGTGCGCAAGACGACGTTCATGGGGCCAGGCTCCCGCTGCCAAACGCAAAAGTTCGGCATTAACCTTTCTTTAATCATTTCGTAGCCGTGCGCCACGCCCTCTGCAATTGCTTTGCCGGGAGAACGTTGAATGTCCATGTTGCCGGCTATTTCACCACAGACGATCGATTCCTTTTTCGCGCTCGCCATCGGCTTTGCGATCGCCGGCCTTTGCGCCAGCGGCTATCGCCTGTTCAGCCGCCACATGCCGAGCTTTCGGCTTCTCGAAGTGGGGCCGGTGCCGGCGCGCTTCGCCGCCATTCCGCTGTTGATGTTTTCCGCGCCCTACATCATCATGCGCAACACGATCCGCGGCCGCCGTATCGAAGGCCGGCGGGCCGAGATCGTCATGCTGGCCACGGTGATCGCCGGGCTGTGGAGCCTGATGTGCGGCACCGTCGTCGTGCTCGCGCTTCAAGCCCTCCTCGCCGTCTGATAATCCTTCCGCGCCGCCCGGCCTCCGCTATCGCGGAGGCGAGCGGATCGGGAGTTGCCATGATCTATGAACTCGACGGTCACCGGCCGGACCTGCCGGAACAAGGCCGCTACTGGATTGCGCCGACAGCGACGCTGATCGGCAAGGTGCGGCTGAAAATCGACGCCAGCGTCTGGTTCGGCGCGGTGCTGCGCGGCGACAACGAATGGATCGAGCTCGGTGAGCGTTCGCAGATCCAGGACAATGCCACGCTGCACACCGATCCGGGTTTCCCGATGGTGATCGGGCCGGATTGCGTGATCGGCCACAATGTCATCCTGCACGGCTGCACCATCGGCGCCAATTCGCTGATCGGCATGGGCGCGATCGTGCTCAATGGCGCGCGCATCGGTGATAACTGCCTGGTCGGAGCCGGCGCCCTGGTCACCGAGGGCAAGACCTTTCCCGAGAAATCGCTGATCGTCGGCGCGCCGGCACGCGCCATCCGCACGCTCGACGATGCGGCGATCAAGATGATCGCTGGAGGCGCCGGTATTTACGTCAAGCGCTTCAAGCAATACGCGAAGGGCCTCAAGCCAATCGAATGACGGGACACCCCCGCATTGCGATCATCGGCGGCGGTCTCGCCGGCTTGGCGACCGCGGCCGCGCTCGCACACTTTGACATGCAGGCTGAGGTCTTCGAGCAGGCGCCCAGGCTTGGCGAAATTGGCGCCGGCATCAATGTCAGTCCGCAGGCCATCAAAGCGCTCGCCGAGATCGGGCTGCGTCAGCGGCTCGCTACGGCCGCCAATATCGCGCCAGGGGTGGTCACGCGCGATATGAGCAGTGGCGCGCAACTCGATTACCGCGACCAGACTTCGGCCGCAGCCCGCTTCGGTGCCGGGGTTCATAGCTTCCATCGCGCCGATCTTTTGGACGTGCTGGCGAGCGGCGTCGATCCGCGATCGATTCATCTCAATCATCGGCTGATCGGCCTTGAGGAACGCGCTGCGATCGTCGGATTGACCTTCGCCAACGGCGTGAGGCGAGACGCCGACCTCGTCATCGGCGCCGATGGCATTCATTCGCTGGTCCGGCTCATTCTCTATGGGCGGGACCATCCGGCCTATACCGGCCAAATGGTCTGGCGCGCGCTGCTGCCGGGCAGGGAGCTTCCGGGCGACGTGCTTGAGCCTTCGGGGCACGTACAATGGCTTGGGAAGGGCCGGCACTTTTTCGCTTATTACCTGCGCGGCCGCGAGGTGGTGAACATCGTCACCCAGGAAGACACCGATCAGTGGGTCGATGAAGGCTGGTCCATTCCAGGCGATCCCGACGCCATGCGCGCAAGCTTCCCGAATCCGGAGCCGCTGCTCGCCGTGGTCTTGAGCCGTATCGCGCAATGCTCGAAATGGGGTCTGTTCACGCGCCCTCTGACCGATGATTGGGGGCATGGCCGCGTTCAGCTCATCGGCGATGCGGCGCATGCCATGCTGCCGAATGCCGGTCAGGGCGCCAGCCAGGGGTTCGAAGATGCCTATATTCTGGCCCGCTGGCTTGCGGCCGGCCGCGACGATCCGATCGAAGCATTGCGGAATTTTCGCCGCGTCCGCATTCCGCGCGTGCACGCTGTGCAGCGCCTCTCCACAGCGATCGTTCGCGCCAAGCACAAATACGATCTGACTTCGGCGCCGGCGCCGCCGGCAAAGGTCGACGCTGTCGATCGGATGGCGTGGGTCTGGGGCTTTGACGTCGCCGCCGCCTGGGACAAGTCGCCCACGGCGCCGGCGCTCGACTAGCTGCCGGAAGGCTTGAAATCCGCTCGCCAGACGGATTTTTACGTTTCCCGCCCCCGACTTCCTTGTTCATTTGGCACAAAAATGCCTCGGTTCCGGCTTGGCCGCGTCTCAAACATGCGTTTGAATTTCATCCAGTCGTTTGAATACGGTTGGTATCCAGCAATGACAGGTGCGACCATGATTCTATCGCGTGAGACAGGCTCCTTCGCCAAACCGCAGTGGCGGCAGGCCCATCCGTGCCCGAATTGCGGACGGACCATGCAGCTCTTCCGCAGTGGCGCGCATACCGGGGGAATTACCGAAATCCGCAGCTATGGCTGCGCCGAGTGCGGGCTCTGGACTTCGGATTTTGGCAGCGACCACGACGACTAGCAGCCCGCGCGAACCGGCGGCGGTCGGCGAAGTCCTCGGCGCTGACGCAAGCTTGGGATCACTTCGCCAAGGCGGCGACGGGCTCATCGGGACTGCCGGGACTGCCGGCGGTGCCGGCAAGGCGCACCACGTCGCCGTTCGCAACTCCGTCGGGCGGGCTCTGCACGACGCGATCCTCCGGGGAGAGGCCCGAACCGATTTCGACCTCCTTGCCCAGATCGCGAGCGATCGTGACCTGTTTCAGGGCGATGCGGTTGTCGCTGCCCACGGTGGCGACATGCAAGCCGCTCTGATCGAAGATGAGCGCGCTGGACGGCACATTGATGGCCACGTCCGGATGCGGCAGTTCGAAGCTCACATTGGCAAAGCCGCCGGTCATCAGCTCGCCGGCGGCGTTGTCGACGACAAGCAGCATCCGCGTCGTGCCTGAGGCGACGTCGACGGCTTGCGCCGAGGCTTCCACGGTCGCTGGAAATTGCCGTCCCGGATATTCCGGAACCGAAATTTGGGTTTTGGTGCCGACCCGCACATTCGGCACGTAGCTCTGCGGAACGTTGACGTAGACCCGCAACTGGTTGGTCTGCGACACCACGAACAGCGGCGGTCCGCCGGCGCCGGCATTGATCAGCGCGCCGAGGTCGGTGTTGCGCGCCGTGACAAGTCCGTCGAACGGCGCCGTGATGCGCTTGTATTTTTCCAGCACGCGCAGCCGATCAAGGTTGGCTTGTGCCGATCTGACCAGCCCCTCCCGGTTGGCCGCGTCGGCGGCGCGCTGATCGAGATCCTGTTTCGATACGGCGCCGGACCCAATCAGCTTCTGTCCGCGCTGCAACGTCGCCTCGGCCAGCGTGGCGTTGGCTTTGGCGCTCGAGAGGTTGGCTTCCGCCTCCATAATCTGCTGGTCGAGGTCGGGCGCGTCGATTTCGGCAAGCAAATCGCCGGCCTTGACCGGCGTACCGATGTCGGCCTTCCAATCCTTCAGATAGCCGCTGACCCGCGCGTAAATCTGCGCCTGGTTATAAGCCTCGAGCCTGCCCGGGAGGTCGAAATTGCTGCTTTTTCCGTGCGTATCGGGGAGGGCGACGGCGACAACCGGGACGGCTTCCTGTTCGGTCCATTCGCGCAATTTGGCGTCGGCGACCCGGCGCGTTGTCAGGCCCATGACCACGATAATGGCCGCGACGGTCCCGGCCAGAATTGCGAAAGTGTAGAGACTGCGTCGCGACACGATGTGTTGCGGGGGCTCAGACGCCATGTGGCTCTCCAATCGCCGGATTCTTTTTGCTGCGGCGGTCGTGCATAAGGCTGAAAACGACGGGAACGAACATCAGCGTCGCTGCTGTAGCACAAATCAGCCCGCCGACGACCGCCCGGCCGAGCGGCGCATTCTGCTCGCCGCCTTCGCCTAGGCCGAGCGCCATCGGCGCCATGCCGATGATCATGGCCAAGGCCGTCATCAGCACCGGCCGAAAGCGGACAAAGCCGGCTTCAAGCGCTGCGGTCACCGGATCGTCTCCCAGCGCCAAGCGTTCGCGGGCGAAGCTTACCACCAGCACGCTGTTTGCAGTGGCGACACCCATGCACATGATGGCCCCGGTCAAGGCGGGTACCGACAGCGTGGTGCGGGTTGCGAACAGCATCCACACGATGCCGGCCAGCGCCGCCGGCAGCGCGGTGATAATGACGAACGGGTCGCCCCAGGATTGGAAGTTTACCACGATCAGGAGATAGATCAGCACGATGGCGCCCAATAGGCCGAACAGCAGACCGGAGAACGCGCTGTTCATCGTCGTGACCTGTCCCAGCATGACCGCCTGGACGCCGCGCGGCATGCTCGCGGCGCTGTCGGACATGACCTTCTGCACGTCCGCGGCGACCGCGCCGAGATCGCGGCCCTGGGTGGTGCCGTAGATCTGGACCATCGGCATGATGTTGTATTGCGAATAGACGGCGGGCTCGGTCGCGCGCTTGATGTCGGCAATCGCTCCCAGCGTTTGCGACTGCGCGCCGGCCGCGGTGATCGCCAGGTCCTTCAGCGCGCCGAGCGAATCGAACTGATATTGCGGCGTTTGCATTACGATCGCGTAGTTCACGCCGTTATGGGGATCGAGCCAGTAGGTCGGCGCCACCTGGCTGCTGCCTGCCAGGTCGACAACCATGCTGTTGGTCACGTCGCGTTCGCTAACGCCGATATACTGGGCGCGCGTGCGGTCGACGTCGACGTCGAAGGCCGGGCCGTTCAGCGACTGCTGGATGCGCGCGTCCACCAGGCCCGGAACGTGGTGCAGCGTCCGCAGCAATTTTTGCGCATAGCTCATGTCGGCGTTGAGGTCCGGCCCTCGTACTTGCAGATCGATCGGCGCCGGCGCGCCGAAATTGAGAATCTGGCTGATGATGTCGGCGGGCAGGAATGAAAACGTCACTCCTGGAAAGCGCTCCGGCAGTTCCTCGCGTAACAGCCGCACATAGTCGGCCGTGGGGCGGTGGTCTTCGGCCAGCTTTATCTGAATGTCGCCGTCCTGGCTGCCGATCGTGCCGCTGTTGTTGTAGGTCATGTTGATGCCGCTCGCCGGAAAGCCGATGTTGTCCACCAACGTGTCGATCTGATCGGTGGGAATGATCTGGCGAATAGCCTTTTCGATGTCGCCAAATTGGGCGGCGGTGTCCTCGATGCGGGTGCCGACGCGGGTGCGCGCATGCATCAAAATCTGGCCGGCGTCGACGGCTGGAAAAAAGTCGCGGCCGAGATATGGCGTCAGCGCGAACGACGCGACTACCGCGGCGAGAAAACAGGCGACGAACGCGCCGCGCCGGCGCAGCGCCATCGACAGAAGCTCGCGATAAACCAGGCGAAAGCGCTCGAAGCGGCGTTCGAAGGTCCGTTGCAGGCGCACCAGAGGATTGCGCGACGGCGGTAGCGGGCCGTCGAGACCATGTTCGTCGGTGTGAGGCGCGTGCGGGCGCAGCAGATAGTTCGCCATCGTCGGCACCAGCGTGCGCGACAGAATGAACGAGCAGGCCATCGCCGACATCACCGCTTCCGCCATCGGCACGAATAGGAATTGCGCCACACCCGGCAGGAAGAACATCGGAACGAACACGATGCAGATGCAAAGAAGCGAGACGAAAGCCGGTGTCACGATTTGGGCGGCGCCGTCCAGGATGGCGGTCTCGACCTGTTTACCCTGCTCGAGGTGATAGTTGATGTTCTCGATCGTCACCGTGGCGTCGTCGACCAGAATGCCGACGGCGAGCGCGAGGCCGCCGAGCGTCATGATGTTCAGCGTCTGGCCCAGCGCGGCGAGTGTAGCGAGTGAGCCGAGCACCGAGAGCGGAATGGACGTGGCGATGATGAGCGTGGAGCGCCAGCTGCCCAGGAAGACGAGGATCATGAGGCTCGTCAGGGCGGCGGCGATGATGCCTTCGCGCACGACGCCGTTGATCGCGGCCTTGATGAAAATCGATTGATCGCCGATCTGCGCGATTTGCAGATTGGCCGGCAGAATATCCTTGATTTGCTGCAATTTCTCTTTAATGCCGTCGACGATCGCGAGCGTGGAGACCGAGCCGTTCTTGAGGACCTGCATCAGCACGGAACGATTGCCGTTGACATGCACGATATTGATTTGCGGCGGATTGCCGTCGCGCACTTGGGCGACGTCGTGGATGTAGACCATCGCGCCATTGACGCTCTTGATCGGTAGATCGCCAAGCTCGACGATTCGGCTCGGCGCGTCGTTGAGGTGGATCGTGTATTCGGACGAGCCGATTTTTTCCGTGCCCACCGGCGTGATCAGGTTCTGCGCGGCCAATGCATTGGCGACGTCCTGGCCCGACAGATTGCGCGCTTGCATCGCCGCCGAATTAAGGTCGATCTGAACCTCGCGCAGCTTGCCGCCGTAGGGCAGGGGAATGGCGGCGCCGGGAACCGTAACGAGGGGGGTGCGGACGGTATTGAGGCCGAGATCGGCGAGCGTCTGCTCGGACAGCCCGGAGCCGGAGAGCGCGAGCTGAATGATTGGAACGGTTGACGCGCTGTAATTGAGGATCAGGGGCGGCGTGGCGCCCGGCGGCATCTGCTTGAGCTGCGTTTGCGAGATGGCTGTGATTTGCGCATTGGCGAGACGGATGTCGGCGCCGGGCTGGAAATAGACCTTGATGATGCCGAGGCCGTTATAAGACGAGGCTTCGATATGCTCGATATCGTTGACCGTGGTGGTGAGCGCGCGCTCCGACTGGGTAGTGATGCGCCCCGCCATATAGGCCGGCGGCAAGCCGGTGTATTGCCAGACGATGGCGACCACGGGAATGCGGATGTCTGGAAAGATGTCGACCGGCGTGCGTAGCGCCGCCAGTGGGCCGACAATGAGAATGACCAGCGCGAGCACGACGAACGTATAGGGCCGCCGCAAGGCAATGCGGACCAGGGCAATCATGCGGCACCGGCTTTACGTAGCAAAGAAGACGTCCCTCATGCCCCGAACGCGATCCCCAGCCGGGGGGTGCCGCAACTTAGCGGAGTCAGCGCGGCAAACAACTCACAAAGCCGCGCGAAGCCGCGCGACGATGTCTCTCCCCAATTTTGGGGAGGTTTTAGGTTCCGTGCAGGACTGGGGGAGACGGCGCGCTGGAATGGAGGCGGTTTAGACGCCGCCGCGCGGCTTAAGCCCCGAAAAAGGGTGCGGCCGGCTCCTGGGGGAGAGCCGGCCGCCACGAACCCGGTCTGGGGACGGGGAGGGGTGGGGACGTGACCGGGGTCGTGTAGCTCCTTTGCCTTCCGCTTAGCGCGATGACGCGGTGGCGGGTGAAGTGGCGGTGTCGCCGAGCGCGATCCAGACGTTTGGATCGGATTGCGCTTGGCGTTTGACGAAGCGGTAGCCGGTTTCCGACCACAGCAGGATGTCGTTGATCTGATTGTCGAGAATGAACTCGCCCTTGTCGGTCTTGACGGTGAGAACGGCGTGGCCGTCGCCGTTGCGGTCGCGCACCACGGTGATGAGCAGCGCAGCGCGCGGCCAGCCCTCCTGCATCAGCATTTTGCGCTTCGCCAGCACGTAGTCCTCGCAGTCGCCGTAACCGTCGTCCGGATAGTTCCAGCGTTCGACGACGCCCCAATGATCCATGTCGGTCATCGGCTTGACATGCGTATTGACCCATAGATTGACGCGCTGCAGATCCTGCCAGGCCCCCGCCGAGAGCACGACGTCACGCGGCATCGCGGGCCTCGTCTTGCATTCCGGATCGTATTCGACGCAGAACTCGACCCAACCGATCGGCGCATGCGTCACGCCGCCGATCGAGATGAAGAGCGGACGCTCTTGTGCCGCGAGCGGCGCCGCGAGCAGCGTGAGCGCCATAGCGCTCGCGGCGGCGCCGCGCCTGATGATTGCTTTTGCAACCGAATTCATTGTGACCCCTTCCCGTCTCGTCAGGGTCACGTTTCGCACAAAGCTTTTGCGCCGGCGCTAAGTTCAATCGTTCAATTTGAAGTAAAAACGCATCAACACCAAGCAAAACTCGCGCGATCTTCTGCGTCTGTATTGTATAAAAATATAACTATTCTATTTTGATTCAAATTTTATCGATGACGCGCCAAGTGCCCAGCCGCACGACAGTTTTTGTCAGGCGGCCGCGCACTGCCAAGCCGTGGCCGGTGGCGGTTGCTCGGTATTCTCGCGGAGGCAAAATGGCAGCGGAAGGCGGCATCACGTCCGAGGGCGGACCGCGGTTTTTCGGCGCGGCGTTTACCCGCCGGTGACGCTGTCTTCCAAGAAGTCCGGGTGCTGCAGGCGGGTGAATTCGATGGCAAAGCCGTCTTCGAGATGGCGGACCACCCGTCCTTGCACTTTGCCCAGGGTGACCAGCGTCCCGAGCGGCGGCCGCTCTTTGGATGAGACGCCGGCGCCGGACTGCGAGACGTCGATGATGCGGCAGGTCAGATTGACGCCGTTCGGCAGGATCAGCCGGCCGACCGGATTGCGCGGCACGATACGGCCGTGGCGGCGATCCTCCGGCAGGCCGAGGATATGGCGGTTGGCGAGCCAGGTCAGCTGCGCTGCGAGCTTGTCACGCTTGCGGGCGGTGGCCGAAATCGTCATCGCAAAGCCGTTTTCGAACAGCCGCGCGATCTGGCCTTCGAGCCGGCCGAGGTGATCGACATAGGCAATGATGCGTTCGCCGACAGCGCCGCCGACCGGCGCGATCAGCGCCATCCCGCCCGGCGACATATTGATCACCTGGCAGGGAAATTCGCGCCGGTCCGCAAGCATATAGCGGCCCAGCAAATTGACCCTGACGCGCTGATGCCGTCGGCGGTCTTGGCTGAGCGCCAGCAAACCCGGTTTTCGTTCGGCTATTGCGATCCCGCTCATGCGCCTGTCCGACAAGCGATGCAGCCTAGGCGGGCCATATTAACGGGGCGTTAGCCGACCCCTGCGCGGAAGTCGCTACAAAGCGCGGCCGCCGTCATGCACGACGAACCGCGGACGGCGCGGCGTCATGAAACGCGGCAGCAGGCGGCTTTCCAGCGCCGCGCCGATATGCCGGCGGCCACCCAAGGTCAGCGCGCCGACGGGGGACGAGCCGAGCCACGGCGGAATTTGCAGCGGCGCGAGAATGCCGATCGTGCGGGCCAGACTGGGCCGGCTGGCGGCGAGCGGCAACAATAGAAGCTCAAGATCGATAGGATCGCCGTCAGCGTTTTGCGCCGTCACGCCGGCAACAGTGCCGACCCGCTCGTGATCGAGGAGGTCGAGAAGGTCGCCGACCGTCGGCTGGCTTGCGGCCGCCCACAGCCCGATGAAAGATTCGCCCTTGAGCTCACGGCCGAACAGCGCGCAAACGCGCGTGCCAGCCAGCCGAAATGGAAAGCCGGCGCCGCCATCGAGCGCGAGGATGAAAGCATCGCTGAGCAGTTGGCGTATGGCGCCCGGCTCGATTTCATTGCGTTCGGGGGCGGAACGCTTGCCGCGCCGCTCTTGCCAATACGCGTAGAGTTGCTGGCTCGCTGCGTGTTTCATAACAGCCCCCTGGCCTTGTACCGGTCGCGAACAGTCTGTCCCCGATCGGGACACTGTTCGCGGCAACCGACGCTTTGCCGGAAGGGGGAGCAGATCGCGTGCCGATGGCGAAGGATTGCGATCGAAACCATCACGCGGCCGGGGTTAAACTTAACGGCACGTCGTCGTTGGCGCGGCGCGCGCCGCCGCCTAGGGTGGCTTAGGTGAAGGTCCTCGACGTGCCGCGTGAATGTTTGACGCGGCTTTCAAATCAGGGAGGCGAGGGGATGTGACCGACGCCGGATATGCGAGGGCCCAAAGCCTCTCATCGCCGGCGTCGCTCGCGGAAACCCGCGCAAGGTGCAAAAGGGAGGACGCAAAACGTCCTCCCTTTTGTCATTGCGCTCTCGCGTCAGGCGCTTGTTCTAGCCCCGCCACAGGCCTATCTCGGCAAGCCAGAGCATGATCCGGAAAATGCCTGCCCTCGGACTTGATCCGAG
>DATAWA010000192.1:0-22933 GCA_036267435.1 Xanthobacteraceae bacterium
ACGCCGGCTGATGCGATAACTCATAAGTTTCCTCCAAAATCCGGTTTTTCTTCATACCCTGACCGCCCCGCCCGGACGGGCAGAACGCGGCAGTGTCGCCCCAGAATGCCCTGGATTGGCGCGCGTGAAAAGAGAGTGAAAGACGGCGTGGCAATCTGCCCTGGCAGCCTGGCAGCCGCCAAATGGGCATTTCCCAGCGGAATCGAACGCGGTAATCTGCCGCCGGGGTTCCATCGCGGGAAGCCAGGCATGATCGCCCTGTCGGTCAACGGAACGGCCTATAACGTCGACGTCGAGGAAGACACGCCGCTGTTGTGGGTGCTGCGCGACACGATCGGGCTCACCGGCACCAAATACGGCTGCGGCATCTCCCAATGCGGCTGTTGCACCGTCCACATCGATGGCGTCGCCACGCGGTCGTGCCAAGTGCCGGTCGGCACGCTGGGCGCCGCGCATGTCACCACCATCGAGGCGCTGTCGCCGGGCGGCAAATTGCATCCGGTGCAGCAAGCCTGGATCGATCATGACGTGCCGCAATGCGGCTATTGCCAGTCCGGCATGATGATGGCGGCCGTCGCGCTGCTGAAGGAAAAGCCCGATCCCACCGATCCCGAGATCGACGCGGCGATGACCAATATCTGCCGCTGCGGAAGCTATCAGCGCGTGCGTGCCGCCATTCACGCCGCGGCCGAGATCATGGTGGGACGGCGCGATACGGTCTCGGCGCGGTAAGAGCCGGCGCGCGGTTGAACGCGGCGCCGAAATGACCGGACTCTACTCCTTCACGCTCTTCACCGGCGTTTCCGGTGTCAGCCCGCCGCGGCGCTGGGCGAAGGTCTCCTTGCCGGTTTCTTCCCATTGGCCGTGCACCGCCCGCTCGGCATAAGTGTCCCATACCGCGTCCCAGTCGCCGAGCGAATAGCCGTGCCATGGCTGTCGCGGCGTCAGCGCCGGCAGGCCGAGCTCGTCCCAGATGGCGCGGGCGCGCTCCATGTATTCGCGCTTCGGCAGCGAGATCGGCGGATAGGCTTCCTTTTGCGTGGCGTCGATCAGCATGGTCGACTCCTCGCGCGGGCCGCCCGATTTCGGCCCGTGGCCTTCGGAGCGATACGGCACGATGTGCACGTCCTCGACCGGGTTGGCGCGATAGGCGAGCGACCAGAACACCGCATCGGGATTGTCCGGGTCGATATCTTCGCTGACGCCGATGACGTATTTGCCGATATCGGCCTGCAGCGTCGCCGCGCCTTGCAAAGCGCGCCAGATTTCGGTGCGCGGAGTGCCGGGCGCGAACTGCACGAACACGACCTTGCGCAGATTGGTGAGCGGCTCATGCAGCGCGACGCGGCGCACACCCTTGATCGACAGCGTATCGCGCAAATGGGACAGATAGCGCGGCTCGTAGGCGACGCGCTTCATCACGCTCGATTCGCTCGGCGTCACTTCGCTCAGGATCGAAACCCAGACCGGCTTCTTCTTGTGGGTGATCGCGGTGACCTGCATCGACATGTTGAAGCCTTCGAGCGCGACATGGCCGTGGCTTTCGCCAAACGGCCCTTCCGGCTCGAGCAATTCCGGGTCGATCAGGCCCTCGACCACGAATTCGGCATCGGCCGGCACGTCGAGATCGAGGGTGGCCGCTTTGACGATCCGGATCGGCGCGCCGGCGAGGCCGCCTGCCACCGCCATCTCGTCGCAATCGACCGGCAGCTTTTGCGGCCCGGTGAACATGACGACCGGCGCCGCGCCGACCACGATGGCGATCGGCATCGGCTGTTTGCGCTTGCGGTATTTCTGCCAATGCAGATAGCCGCCGGCGCCGCCCGGGCGTGCCGCCATGCGCACGCCGAGCCGGTCCGTTGCTTTAAGCCCGGCGCGATAGGTGCCCATATTGCGGACGCCGGTTTCCGGATCGCGCGTGATGCACAGCGTCGCCGTGAAATACGGCCCCGCATCGTAGCCGGGCGTCGAGATCGGCACCGGCAAAAGCTTCAATCCGCCGTCCGGCCGGCGCAGTGCGTCGCCGGTGATGATGACCTCCTGGCACGGCGCTGCCGTCACCGCGACCGGCGCGATGGGATTGGCGATGGCCTGCATCCAGGCATCGCCGATCTGCTCGACCGGCCGTCCCATGCCGATGGCGTAAATCTGCGCCGAGGCCGCCAGCGCGCCGATCGCCACCGGCAGATCGTAGCGGCGGCCTTGGCCGTCGATCACGTGGGTAAACAGAAACGCCCGCCGCTGGTCTTCGCGCAAGCCGCCCTGAAACTGCCAGCGCACCAGCGGATGCAATTCGGCATCCTTGTTGATCGGCCGGTCGATGCGCGTGAGCAGGCCCGCCGCGTCGAGGCGCGCCAGATGCTCCTGAAAATCGAGCGGCGGCCCGCTCGATGGCTCTTTGGTGTGTCGCGCTTGCGGCTGGTCGAGCATCGTCACTTTTTGTTCTTGAGATACTCGGCGATGATCGGCTTGGCGATGCGGAAGCAGTCGACGCCGATCGGCGCGCCGCAATAGATCATCACTTGCGTCAGCGCGGCGCGGATTTCGTCGGGCGTCAATCCGTTATTGAGCGCGCCACGCACATGGGTGGCGAACTCTTCCATTTTGCCGAGCGCCCCGATCATGCCGAGATTGAGGATCGAACGCTCGCGCGGCTTGAGCGTGTCGTCGCCCCAGGTTTCGCCCCAGCAATATTCGGTGAGGATGCGCTGAAAATCGCGATTGAAATCGTCGACGTTGGACAGTGCGCGATCGACATATTCGGCGCCGAGCACCTGTTTGCGCATCTTGAGACCGATGTCGTAACGTTTCTGATCCATTGGCGTACCCTCGCTGCTGATTGACGTGAGATTATGGCTTCGCAAATTATTGTTCCGCAAATTATTGTTCCGTCTGGCCGCCTTTCCAGCGCTTCACCGTGCCGGTGTCGATGCCGAACAGATCGAGCAGCCGGCCGCAGGTGTGATTGACGATGTCGTCGACCGATTGCGGCCGGTTATAGAAAGCCGGAACGATCGGGGCGATCACCGCGCCGATGTCGGCAAGCGTGATCATCGAGCGCAGATGGCCGCCGTGCAGCGGCGTTTCGCGCACCGCAAGCACCAGCCGGCGTTTTTCCTTCAGAACCACATCGGCGGCGCGCGACAACAGCGAAGCTGTCACGCCGGTGGCGATCTCGCTCATGGTGCGGATCGAGCACGGCGCGATAATCATGCCCATGGTCGGGAACGAGCCGGAGGAGATCGCCGCGCCGATGTCGCTGACCGGGTAATGCACCGAAGCGAGCGCCCGCACGTCCTTCGGCTTCAGGTCGGTCTCGTAGGCAAGGGTCATTTCCGCCGACTTCGACATGACCAAGTGCGTCTCGATGTCGGCTTTACGCAGCATTTCCAGAAGGCGCACGCCGTAGATGGTGCCCGAGGCGCCGGATATGCCGACAATCAGCCGCGCCGGAGTTTTGGCCATTCGCTCCCTCGTGTCCTTGGCGTCCGTCTTGGCGAAGGTTTGTGACACGCCGCGGCGCGATCTTCCAGTAGGAGGGTAATATCAGCCGTCGAGCGCATCGAACGCGGCGGCGAGGAGATCGGCCGCCCCTTTGGGAAAATCCCGTCCCATCGCTTGCGCATAGGCCGCGATATTCGCCCGCGCGGCGGCGCGGGGCGCCGCTTGAGCGCCGAGCGGGCCGGATGTGGTGAAGCTGTAAAGCGCTTCCTGCTGCAATTGCTCGGCTTCGAGCTCGACCGCCTTCACCTTGTCGCGGAACGCCTCCTGCTTGGCCGGCTCGACGAAAGTCGCGGCGCCTTTAAGCTTTCGGCGGGCATCGCGGATCGGCATGATCGTCAGCTCGCGCCAGCTGCGCACGCGGTCGTCAAGTTTTTTGACGTCCTCGGGCGACATTTGCCGGCTCTGCGAGGCGAGCCAGAACAAAAACAGCAGCAAATTGACGTCGACGCCGCAGCCGTCCTGCAAGGCGATGCAGGCATCGGACACGCCGGCCTGACGGTAGAAGGCTAGCGAGAAGCGCCAGAATGGGGTGATTTTGTTGTCTGCGTCTGTCATCGTGGCGATTTCTCCCGCGCTCATCCCCGCGCAAGCGGGAATCCAGCAGCGTCAATCTGGGTCCCTGCTTTCGCGGGGGCGAGCGGAAAAACTGTCATGCCAACATCTTCTCATAAGCGCCGGCGGCGCGTAGCGCCGCGACGATACGCTCCGGCATCAGCGGCGTTTCGGCAAAATGCACGTTGAACGGCGACAGCGCATCCTCGATCGCCGAGATGATAGCGGCCGGCGCCGGAATGGTGCCGCCTTCGCCGGCGCCCTTGACGCCGAGCGGATTGAGCGGATTGACGGTCTCGACATGAGCGATGGCGCAGGTCGGCACGTCCGTCGCCATCGGCAACAGGTAATCGGCAAAGGTCGTGGTTAGCGGCTGCGCATTGGCGTCGTATTGCATCCATTCAAGAAGCGCGTTGCCGATACCGTGGGCGACGCCGCCTTGCACTTGGCCGTCGACAATGAGCGGGTTGATCACCCGGCCGCTGTCATGGGCGACCGCGTAACTGATAACCTTGACGCCGCCGGTCATGTGATCGACCTCGACCTCCACCACATGGGTGCCTGAGCAATAAGCGGCCTGTGTCGGCGCGTAGTAAGCGGTGTGCTCCAGGCCGGCGGCTTGCCCGGCGGGCAACGAGACGCCCGGGATACCCTGTGCCAAGCGCGCCAGCTCGCCGAACGGGATCATCGGCTTGTTGCCGGTCGTGGCGACGGCGTTGCCATCTTCAAGATCGATATCGGCCCCGTCGACGCCAAGCGCGCGTGCCGCCAGCGCAACGATCCGCTGGCGCACTGCTTGCCCGGCGATCTGCGCCGAGCAGCCGGCATTCACCGCCTGGCGGCTGGCGAAGGCGCCGACGCCTTGGGCGATCGCGCCGGTGTCGCCAGTGGTCATGACGATGTCCTCGATACGGCAGCCGACCTGTTCGGCGACGATCTGAGACAGCGTCGTGCGCGTGCCCTGGCCTTGATTGGTGGCGCCGGTCGCGACCGCGACCTTGCCGCTTGGCAATACGCGCACGGTCACGCCCTCGAACGGACCGAGCCCCGTGCCCTCGACATAATTGCCGATGCCGATGCCGATCAGACGGCCTTGGTCGCGCGCGGCGCGTTGGCGTTCGCGAAAGCCGTCATAGCCGGCAAGGTCGAGCGCCGCTTGCTGGGCTTTCGGGTAATCGCCGCTGTCGTAGACCAGCGGCTTGCCGTCGCGGAACAACAGGCCGACCGGATAGGGCATCTGCTCCGGCTGGATGAAATTACGCCGCCGCACTTCGGCGCGGTCGAGCGAGAGCTCGCGCGCCACGCGGTCCATCAGGCGCTCCATGGCGAACACCGCCTGAGGCCGCCCTGCGCCGCGCACCGGCGTGGTCGCCACCTTGTTGGTGAGGACGACGACGGTTTCCAGCGAATAGGCCGGCACTACATAAGGTCCCGGCACGGTGACCGCGGCGATATAGGGCATGATCACGCCCCAAGGCACGAAGGCGCCGCTGTCGTGCAGCATCGTCCCGCGCACGCCGAGGATCTTGCCGTCCGCATCTACCGCGATCGCTGTGTCCCAGTACTGATCGCGTTCCTGCGTCGCGCACAAAAAATGCTCGCGGCGATCCTCGATCCATTTTACCGGCCGGCCGAGCTTCAGCGCCGCCGCCGGGATCGCCGCTTCCTCGGGATAGAAGATCGCCTTCGGCCCGAAGCCGCCGCCGACGTCCGGCGCGATCATGCGGATCGATTCGATGTTGCGGGCAAGCAGATCGCCGAGCGTGCCGCGGCCGAGATGCGGCGTCTGCGTGCCCGACCACACGGTCAGCATATCGGATGCTGGATCGTGGCTGGCCAGAACGGCGCGCGTCTCCATCGCCATGCCGCCGCCGCGGTGCTGCCAGAGCACTTCCTGAAAGACATGTGCGGCGCCGGCGAAGGCGGCGTCGACGTCGCCATAGGCCGACGGGAAGCGCGCGATGATGTTGGTGTCTAGATCGCTATGCGCACGCGGCGCGCCGTCCGCGATGCCGGCGCGGCAATCGCCGACCGCGGCAAGCACGTCGTATTCCACGATCACCGCCGCCGCGGCATCCTCGGCGATGTAACGCGAATCCGCGACCACAACCGCGATCGGCTGGCCGACGTAACAGACTTCATCGCGGGCCAGAACCGTCTGCGTCCGCGCCACCGCGATAGCCGGATTGGGCGTGAGCATCGGGATCGGCATGCGGTCCATCGGCTCGGGCAGGTCGGCCGTTGCCAGAACCGCATGCACGCCGGGCATTTCCATCGCCGGGCCGCCATCGATGGCGCGAATGAGCGCGTGGGCATGCGGCGAGCGGACGAAGCAGGCGTGCAAAATGCCGGGCAGCTTGATGTCGTCGACGAAACGGCCGCGGCCGGCCAAGAGCGCCGGATCTTCGAGCCGCTTCACGCTGGCACCGAAATGCTTTGCGCCCATCGTTAAGCCCCCGATCCGCCGCGCAGGCGTTGCGCGGCATCGAGCGCGGCTTTGACGATGCCGGCATAGCCGGTGCAACGGCACAGGTTGCCGGTCAGCGCCTCGCGGATCTCCTGCTCGGTCGGATCGGCATTGTCGCGCAGCAGTTCGGTCAGCGTGATCAGCATTCCCGGGGTGCAGAAGCCGCATTGCAGGCCGTGATTGTCCATGAACGCCTGCTGCAGCGCCGACAGCCCGCCGTCCGGCGTGAGACCTTCGACGGTGGTGACCTCGCAGCCATTGGCTTGCACGGCAAACATCAGGCAGGAGCGCGCCGAACGGCCGTCGACCAGCACCGTGCAGGCGCCGCAAACGCCGTGCTCGCAGCCGAGATGCGTGCCGGTCAGCCCGAGCTCATGACGCAGGAAATCGGCCAGCGTCAGCCGCGATTCGACGACGCGCGCGTGCGACTTGCCGTTGACCGTGATCCGCGTCGCCTGTTTTGCCATACGCCTTACTCTACGCCGCTCTTAGACCTCGACGCCCGCGCGCCGCGCCGCGTCGACGAGCGCACGCGCGCTCAACACCTGGGCGAGATGACGACGGTAATCGCCGCTGGCATGGATATCGGAAATCGGCTCGACGAGCCACGCCGCGGCGGCTGCGCTTTTGATTGCGCCCGCGTCGATCACCTTGCCGAGGAGCGCCGCTTCGGCGGCATCGACCCGTACCGGCCGCTCGGCGACACCGAACAACGACAGCGCGGCGCGCCGCACCATGCCGCCGGCGCCGATGTCGAGCAGCGCGGCGGCGCCGGCGAGCGCAAAATCACCGTGCCGGCGGGCAAATTCGTGGAAACCGTGGCCGTGCCCGAGGCGCCAGATCGGCAGTTCGACCGCCGCGATCATCTCGTCGGGCTCAAGCGCCGTCGCCATATAGCCAACCGCAAAATCGCGAAACGGCACCGCGCGCAATCCGCGGATGCTGGCCAGATGCAGAACCGCGTCGTAGGCCGCGCACACCGCCGGCGATTCGGCGGCCGGATCGGCATGCGCGAGGCTGCCGCCGATAGTGCCGCGATTGCGCGTCTGACGGTGGCCGACATGGCGCAGCGCCTCGGCCAAAAGCGGGCAATGCCGCGCCACCTCTGGCGACAATTCAAGGTCGCGCTGCCGCATCATCGCGCCCATTCGCAGATGCCCGTCGATCACGGCGATGCCGCGCAGATCCTCGACATGGCCCAGATCGACCAGATGATCGGTTATCAAGTAGCGGAAATTCATCATCGGCACGAGCGACTGCCCGCCGGCCAGAATTTTGGCGTTGGGCAGGCTCGCAAGGAGCTCGGCAGCTTCCTTGAGCTGCCGCGGTGCGTGGTAATCGAACGGTGCTGGCTTCATGTGGATGAGCGCGAGCTCAGGCGGATTTGATGCCGAGCTCGCTCTGCTCCTTGGCGTAAGCCTGATCCATCCGCGAAGCGATGTCGTGCTTGGCAAGCGCAGCGGCGAAGATGCGGCGAATCTCCGGCTGTTCGTCGATGTAGTCGATCTGATCGCCGCCGGCGCGGCGCGAAATCCAGGCCTTCGGCACCCCTTGCGCGTTGCGAATGGCGACGCCCTCATGCTTGAAAGCGAGATACCGCGACGGTGTGGTTCCGGTGTTGAAATGCTGATGAAACCACATATTCGGCGGCACGATCAGCGTGCCGACTTCCCAGTCGAAGCGCTGCTGCTCCTCGCCTTCCGGCCACATCAGCGAAAAGCCCTCGCCGGACAGCACGATGACGTGGGCGCCGGGGCCGTGGGCATGCGCCTTCTTGTAGGTGCCAATTGGAAACTGTGAGATGTGGCTGTTCATTGAGCCCTTGGCCATGTTGAAGCGGAGATGGCCGCCGCCGGCGCCACGCTCCGCGGCCGTGATCAAGGGAATATTGACCGCATCGGGCACGAAATTCGTCGTCAGCAGAAAGCCCTTCTGCTCGCCCTTGGCGGCAAAATAATCGGGCTCGCCGGCGAAGCGGTCCTTGAAGTCATATTTGGTGTTGAAGATGAAATCGAGGTCCTCATACAGATTGATGACCGGCGGCGCGTTGGTGACCGCGACATAGCGCGCCGGCTCAAGGCCCGAGCCGTTGAAGTGCTGGTGATGGCAGTTGAGCGGAATGGCGAACAGCGCGCCGTGCTTCCACTCGAAGGTGATGCGGGCGCCGGCGTCGTTCCACACCGTGGTCGAGCCGCGGCCGCTTAAGATCATGATCATTTCTTCGTAGAGCTGCCGGTGCGGGTGAAGGCTCTTGCCCGGCGGAATCTCCATCACGTAGCAGTCGTTGGAGGTGCGTGAGGCGTCGTGGTTGAGGAACACGGCATTGCCGCCGCGACGCGCCCAGGGCTTCAGCGCAACCGTATTGAGGTTTTTCACATAGAAAGACGGGAGGATGTCGAGGCCCTCGGTTTTCACCCAGCGGGTATAAGGCGTTTCCTTCTCGGTCTTGAACTTGCTCGCCAGTTCCTCGGAAACGACCGCGTTTCTTTTTGCGTTCTCGGCCATGATTCACCTAAGCGTCACCCTGGTCCTCATCCCTGGAAACTTCGTCCTTGACGGCGATCTTAGCGGGTCGGCGGCAAACTAGCGATGGCCGTGATCGTGGCCGTCGTCGTGCTCATGCCCATGATGATGGTGAGGGGTGGCCGGATGATCGTGTTCGCGATGATGCAGGCGCTGGCGCGGCTGCGGTCCGCGCGGGTCTTCGTTGAACACCAGCGACTTGATGGTCACCGGAACGGTATAGGACGGCATGCGGATACGGCCGAGATCGATGTAATCGAAGTCCCACAACACGATGCCGTCGATCACCAAAAGCTCGCTGTCGACTTTGAGCTCGTCATGCAGAATATGGCCCAGTGTTTGCGCCACGTCGCCATCGAGCATGATGTAAAGCGGCAATTTCTTTTCGATGCGGTCGGCGAGCCCGCGCTTGATGCCCTCGGCGAAGGCGGCGAGCCGCTCGTAGCGCGGCAGCCCGGTCCAGCGCAAAGCGAGCGCGATATCGCGGTCGGTATCGGCAAGATCGAAAGCGGCGATGTGATCGCGGATGGCCGCGCCCAGCCGGTCCGGATCGATGGTGTCGGCGAGATCGAAGGCCGGCTGCACCACTTGGAGATTGCGGCGCGGCAATAGCTTGCCCGGCGCCGAAATGTAGCTGGTATTGCCGGAAAGCTGGACCGAGTATTCCGACGCGCCGAGCGCGGTGGCGCGGATGCATTCGCCGGCCGGCAGAATCGGCCATGGCAACGCACCTCGCGCGATGCGGGCGTGAAGCGCGGCGCCGAGCTTGGCGCCGAGATCGCCGAAGTCGCGGCTTTCACGCTCGTAAACATATTCGCCGACGCCGCCGGAAAACATCACGCCGTCGATGCGGCCGGTTTCGGCGACCGGATCGGTCAGATAAAGCCGAGCGATATCGTGCGGCAGCGGCCGTACCGTGACGGCGGTGACGAGCGCATCGGCCATGCCGTCGGCGACTTTTTGCAGCTCGGCTGGAGTCGCAGCGCCGCCGCGCTCCCAGGAAAAGCCGGCGCGCTTGGCGTGATGCTTGCCGGCCGGATCGAGCCGCACGATCTGACCGTCCTCGACCACTTGCAGGCGGCCGCCGATATGCACGGCGGCGGTGGCGATCACTTTGCCATTCTCCACCACGCCGAGCTTGGTCGTGCCGCCGCCAATGTCGATATTGAGGATGCGCTTCCCCTGGTCGTTCGACACCCGTGCGGCACCGGACCCGTAGGCGGCAAGCATCGCCTCCATGTGATGACCGGCGGTGGCGGTGACGAAATCGCCGCCCTGCTCGGACAGAACCCGCGCGATGCCCTGGGCATTGTCGCGGCGCAGCGCTTCGCCGGTGAGAATGACGACGCCGGTATCGATCTGCTTCGGCGACAAGCCGGCTGCGGCGTAGGCATCGTCGATGATGGCGCCGAGCTTTTGATCGTCGATGCGCTCTTCGCTCAGGTAGGGGGTGAGCGCCACCGGCGACTGAAACAAAGTCTCGCGCGAGACGATGTAATAACGGCTGGTCAGATCTTCGGCCAGGCGCCGCAGGTGGACGCGGGAAAAGATCACTTGCGTACCGGACGAGCCAATGTCGACGCCGACCGTCGTCAGCGTGACATTGTCCTGCCGCCACAACGGATTGTCTTCGAGCGGCCCGTCGTCGCTGTCGAAATCATGGTCGTGATCGTGATCGGAATCGTCGGCATGGACGTGGACGACATCCCGCCCATACAAATGATCGGCGAGCGTGTGGGCCGGTTTCTTGCCGTCGTTGTCGGCCATGCCTAGAATTCCTCATGCCGCAACGTGCTTTATTCGCGGGAGCGGGCCGCGGTCAATAACCGGCCTCGCTGCGCATTGTTACCGCTTAAGCCCGCAACACGATGGGAGTCTAGACCATGAGTGCAAATGGGTTGATAACGCTGCCGAGCGCGCACGGCGTCAAGGAGATCGTGGATCGCTTGGCTTCCGAAGTCACTGCCAAGGGCATGACGGTCTTCGCGCGCATCGACCATGCCGCCGGCGCCAAGGCCGTGGGCCTGCCGCTGCGGCCGACCGAGCTGTTGATTTTCGGCAATGCCGCGGGCGGCACGCCGCTGATGCACGCGCTGCAAACGACCGGCATCGACCTGCCGCTGAAGGCCCTGGCCTGGCAAGACGCCGATGGCAAATGCTGGTTGTCGTACAACGATCCGGCCTGGATCGCGCAGCGCCATGGCGACGCCGCGCCCGTCGGCGCGGTGACCGCCCGGCTGGCGGCGGCGCTTGCGGCGCTGGCTAAGGCGGCAGCAGGAGCGGTCTAAAGCATGATCCGGAAAAGTGGATACCGGTTTTCCGAAAAGATCATGCTCCAGATAAGAATCTAGACCATGATCCGATTCAATCCGATCGGATCATGGTCTAGGCGACCGGCGTAACCGCGACGGCAACCGCGATGCGCTGGCCGCCCGAGCCCAGGATTACGCCGTCCATCGGCGCGACGTCGGTGTAATCGCGGCCGACCGCCAGCGTGACATGCTCGTCGGAAGCAAGAATCGCGTTGGTGGGGTCGAGACCGATCCAGCCCGTCGCCGGGCCGCACCACAACAGCACCCAGGCATGCATGGCGTCGGCGCCTTGCAGCCGCGTCGGATCGGCGCGCTGCGCGCTGCGCAGATAGCCGCTGACATAGGCGGCCGGCAGGCCGATGCCGCGCAGCCCAGAGATCATAATGTGCGCAAAATCCTGACAGACGCCGCGACGCAACGCGAACGACATCGGCGGCATTGTGGTGACGGTGGTGGCGCCGATCTCGTAGGCGATATCGGCCTTCATGCGGCCGATCAGCTCGATGGCGGCGGCGAGCACGGGGCGTGCCGGCGGAAAGCTTTGGCGAACGTAATCGCGAATTTCCGGGTCGAGCGAGACCATGCGGCTTGGAAACAGAAAATGCGCCGGCGACAGCGGGCCAATATCGCCGGTGGCGAACGCTGCGTCGCGTACGGCCTCCCAGGCCGGCGTCAGCTCCGGCTGTGCCACCGCATCCACGGCGACGCGCGCCGACAGCTTGATAGTCAGCGTCTCATGCGGCTCGTTGACTTCGATCCAGGTCAGGCGGTTGCCGAAAAAATCCTGACCTTCGCGCCGGTGCGCCGGCTCGGGCACGATCTGCAGCGCCGCGACATGCACGCGTTCGCCGTCGCGGGAGACCGGCGTGAGGCGGAGTACATGTCGGGCATGCGCCACCGGCGTCGCGTAGCTGCACGTCGTCGTTTGCCTGACGTCGTAATTCACGCCAGTGCCTCCCACATCGGCTCGGATCGTTCGGTATTGATCAGATAGGCCGCGCTTATGGCATCCGACAATTTCATCAGCGCCTGCTCGATATCGACGGTCAGCGCCTCGTTCACGGCGGCGGCGTCCACGGTGCGCAGCCGGGTGGCGAGCGCCGCAGCGATCTGCTCGACCGGCGAAAGCCGGCCGCTGGAGCTGCGCCTGGGTAACGCACGCAAATGCGTCTCGATACGGTCAAGCTGAAACATTACCGACCGCGGATTGTTGGGATCGAGCATGACCAGATCGATTACCGGCGCCGGCGCCGCGATCATCACATAGCGCTGCCGGTAGGTGATCTGGCTGTCGGCGAGCTCCAAGAGCACGTCGAGCTCGCCGTCGACGGTGCCGGGCTGGGCCAAGGCTCGGGTCAGCCGGCAGGTCAATAAGGCGCGCTCGATGCGCCGGCCAAGCTCGAGAAAGCGCCAGCCGGCAAGCTGCGTCATGTTCTCCTGCGCCAGTCCCGACAGAGAGGAGATGATGCGCAGCGCCGCTTCCACCCGTTCGGTGATGGCGCTTTCGGTGGGCACGGCGGTCAGCGGCGCGGCGATCAGCGCGGCGAGGTCGTTGATGGCCAGCCAGGCGTCCGGCGAAAAGCGGTCGCGAATAGCGGAGGCCGCCGAGCGCGCGGCGCCGACCAGCCGCGGCAACGCGCCGTCCATATCCGGACGGGTCAGTGCGGCGCGTGCGATGAATGTGGCGGGTGCGGCGCTGCCGCCGACCGGAATGGCGTCCCACGCGGCGAGCATGGCGCCGAGCGTGGCAATGACCGGCGCCGCCGCGTCGTCGGCCTCGGCGACGCGGTTGATGATGGCGCGCGCAATCCGCAGCGTCGCCTCGACGCGCTCGATATAGCGTCCGACCCAGAACAGGTTGTCGGCCGCCCGGCTTGGCAACAGCCCGCTGGCGCGCTGCACCGGCATCCGTTCGGGGTTCGGCAGCAGCGTCGTTTCCGCCACCGGCCCGTGCGCCAAAACCCAGGCATCGGCGCTTGCGGCGCCGCGCTGCAAGCTGACGGCGCGTGCGTCGAGGTCGTCGGCGATGCGTACAAAGCCGGCGGGCAGCACCTGCCAGCGCTCGCCAAGGCGGGCGACGAACAGGCGCAGCGTGAACGGCCGCGGCTGCAAGCGGCCGTCACGCCATACCGGCATGCTGGACAAGGTCACCGCCTCCTGCAGCACGTAATCGATGCCGCGGTCGCTGATCGACTGCATCAGCGAGCGGCGTTGCGCCTCGTCGAGTCTGGCGCCCAGGATTTCGCTGCCAAGTCCGGCGTCGGGAAGATGATCGGTAAATGCCGCCGCGACCACCATGCTGTCGAGCTCGCCGAGCATATCCTCGCGCATGCGGGCGTGGCCGAGCCACCAGGTCGCAACATTCGGCATTTTCAGTTCGGCGCCGAGCACGACCGGCGCCAGCGCCGGCAGGAATGCCAGCATCGCGCGCGCCTCGACGAGGCCCGCGCCGAGCGCATTAATGATGACGATTTTGCCGTCGCGCACCGCCTGCAGGAGCCCGGCGACGCCGAGCCGCGAGGCGGCGTTGAGCTCCAGCGGATCGGCGAAATCGGCATCGATGCGGCGCAGCAGCACTTCGGTCCGGCGCAGTCCGGACACGGTGCGGATGAAGACGCCGTCATCCTGCACGCTCAAGTCCTCGCCTTCCACCAAAAGAAGGCCGAGATAGCGCGCCAGATAAGCGTGCTCGAAATAGGTCTCGTTCATTGGACCGGGAGTGAGCAAGCCGATGCGGGCGTCGTCGCGCTTGTTGAGCGCGAACAACTCGGCCTGCAGCGCCTGGAAGAACGGCGCGACACGCTCGACGCGGGCCTTGCGATAGATGTCGGGAATGGCGCGCGACAACGCCAGACGATTTTCGATTGTGTAACCGGCGCCGGACGGCGCCTGCGCCCGATCGTTGAGCACCCACCAGCGGCCGTCGGCGCCGCGCCCAACGTCGACCGCGTAGAAGCGCAAATGCGCGCCGCCGGGCGGCGCGACGCCGACCAGCGGGCGTAAGAATTCCGGATTGCCCGCGATCAGCGCGGCGGGCAGCCGGCCGTCGCGCGTCAGCGTGCCCGGCCCATAGGAATCCGCCAGCACCGCTTCGAGCAATTCGGCGCGCTGGATCAGGCCGGCTTCCAATTGGCGCCATTCGCCCGGCTCGATGATCAGCGGGATATGGCTGAGCGGCCAGGGCCGCTCGATGCCGGCGGCGTCCTCGTAGACCCGATAGAACACGCCGGAGTCGCGCAGATAGCGATCGGCTGCCGCGAAGCGCCGGTTGATCTCGTCGCCGCCGAGCGCGGCAAGCATGCCGAGGAACGGCCGCCAATGCGCGCGCACGCGACCGGCGCCATCCATCATTTCGTCGAACACGCCATGGAGCGGCCGATAGCCGGAGATCAGGCCCTCGATGCCTGCATCCGATGCCTCGACGGTGCTGGGTGATTGCAATGCCATGATGCGATCTGAAGAATTGGCGCGGAGCGGTTGTTTAGTCGGCGCGTCGCAGGTCGAGCGTCGTTGGATATTCGAGCGACAGTTCGATCGGCGGCACCTCGATCAGGCCGCCGGTATGGCCGTGATCCTGGAAGCGGGCGCGCCGCCGGGCTTCCGCCTCGTAGGAATTGACCGGGTATGTCTCGTAATTGCGTCCGCCCGGATGCGCCACGTGATAGATGCAGCCCCCCAGCGAGCGCCGATTCCACCCGTCGACAATATCGAAAGTGAGCGGCGCATGCACGGGCACGGTCGGCTGCAGCGACGCGGGCAGGTCCCAGGCTTTGAATCGGACGCCGGCCACGAATTCGCCGGAGCGTCCGGTGGCCGTCAGCGGCACGCGCCGGCCGTTGCAGGTCACGATATGGCGATCGGCATTGAGTGCGGAGACTTTCACCTGCAGCCGCTCCACCGAGGAATCGACGAAGCGCACGGTGGCCCCTTGATTGCCTTCTTCGCCGAGCACGTACCACGGCTCGATCGCCTGGCGCAGCTCGAGCCCGACCCCGCCGTGGCGCACTTCGCCGCACACCGGAAAACGGAATTGACGCTGCGCTTCGAACCAGCCGGGATCGAAATCGTAGCCGGCATATTTCAGATCGTCCAATACGTCGAGAAAATCGGTCCAGACGAAATGTTCGAGCATGAAACGGTCATGCAGCGCGGTGCCCCAACGCACCGGCTTGCCTTCGAGCGGGCTCCGCCAGAACGAGGTTATCAGTGCACGCAGCAGCAGTTGCTGGGCAAGGCTCATGCGGGCGTCCGGCGGCATTTCGAACGAACGGAATTCAACCAGGCCGAGCCGGCCGGTCGGACCGTCCGGCGAGAACAGCTTGTCGATGCAAATCTCGGTGCGGTGGGTATTGCCGGTGACGTCGACCAAAATGTTCCGGAATAGCCGGTCGACCAGCCATGGCGGTACCCAGTCCGGGCCGCCCGGCCGCGGCACCTTGCCGAGCGCGATCTCGAGCTCATAGAGCAGATCCTGGCGCGCCTCGTCGATGCGCGGCGCCTGGCTGGTCGGCCCGACGAACAAGCCGCAGAACAAATAAGACAGCGAGGGATGGCGCAAGGCGTAGAGCACCAGGCTCTTGAGCAGATCTGGCCGGCGCAGGAACGGACTGTCGGCGGCCTCCAGGCCGCCAAGCACGACGTGGTTGCCGCCGCCGGTGCCGGTATGCTTGCCGTCGATCATGAACTTGTCGGTGCCGAGCCGGGCCTGATGGGCGTCCTCATAAACGGCCCGGGTAATGTCGACAGCCTCGCGCCACGACTCCGCCGGATGAATATTGACCTCGATCACGCCCGGATCCGGCGTCACTTTCAGCACGTTGAGCCGCGGATCGGGCGGAGGTGCATAGCCTTCGAGGTGGATCGGCAGGTCGAGTTCGGTCGCGGTAGTCTCGATGGTGGCAACAAGATCGAGATAGTCATTGAGGGTTTCTGTCGGCGGCATGAAGACGCAGACACGGCCGTCGCGCACCTCGACCGCCAACGCCGTGCGCACGGCGACGTCGCGGTCATCGAGCGCCGCGCCGGCGCCGGCCGAGCGCGCCGGCACGTCCGGCACGAGCGGCGGCGATGCCGGCGCGCCATGCGGCAACGGAGAACCCTCATATCTGATCGGATGCGTGACGCGCGGGTCCGACAGGGGACGGCGCGGCGCGAACGGATCGGCCGGCAATAGAATCGGCTGGTCGGCCGGCGCGAGTGCAGGCAGCGATTGCAGCGGCAGGCGCAAGCCGAGCGGCGAATCGCCGGGAATAAGAAACAGCCGGCCGCGCCGGGTTCGCCAGATTTCGCTGAGCCAGCCCGGCTTGGCTTGCGCCGTCCAGCGCTGCAGGGGCAGCACAAAACCCTTCGGCGCGCCGAGCCGGCTGTCGAACAGCTTGAGCAGGCGCGCGCGCTCGCGTGGATCGTCGATCTTCGGGTCGCTCGGGTCGAAATTTTCCGGGACCAGGCCCTGCTGGAGCATCCGGTCGAGCGGGTCCTCGTAAGCGGGCTGCACGAAGTCGGTCATGAGCCCGACGCGCGCGGCGATGCCTTCGGCGAAATGCCGGGCGTCTTCGATCGAAGCTTTAGGTTTTGCGGCTTCGCGGGCGATCAGCGATGGGTTGCGCCAGATCGGCACGCCGTCACGGCGCCAGTACAGCGCGAACGCCCAGCGCGGTACCGGTTCGCCGGGATACCATTTGCCCTGGCCGTAATGCAAAAGCCCGCCCGGCGCGAAGCGGTCGCGCAGCCGCCGGATCAGATCGTCGGCGCGCTCGCGCTTTGCCGGGCCGAGCGCCTCGGTGTTCCATTCCGCCGACTGATAATCGTCGATCGACACGAAGGTCGGCTCGCCGCCCATGGTCAGGCGGACGTCGTGCTTGACGAGATCGGCATCGACTCGCTCGCCAAGCGCATCGAGCGCGGTCCAGGCCTCCTCGGAGAATGGCGCGGTGACGCGCGGCCGTTCGCCAAGGCGTTGCACGGTCATCTCGTAGCTAAAGGTGACTCCGCTCGGTTCGACCATGCCGCTGATCGGCGCTGCCGCGCGATAGTGCGGCGTGGCGGCCAGTGGAATATGACCTTCGCCGCACAACAATCCCGATGTCGGATCGAGCCCGACCCAGCCGGCGCCCGGCAAATACACTTCGGTCCAGGCATGCAGATCGGTGAAGTCGGTCTCGCTGCCGGCCGGACCGTCGAGCGGCTTCACGTCCGGACGCAATTGAATGAGATAGCCGGACACGAAGCGCGCCGGCAGGCCGAGCCGGCGCAGGATCTGCACCAGGAGCCACGCGGTGTCGCGGCAGGAACCGGCCCCGGAGGTGAGCGTCTCCTCCGGGGTCTGCACGCCCGGCTCCATGCGGATCAGATAGTGGATCAGCTGTTGCAGGCGCTGATTAAGCTCGACCAGAAAATCGACGGTGCCGCGCGGCTCGCGCGAAACGCTGCGGACAAATTCCAGAAGCGCGGGCCCTGCGGGCTCCGGTTCGATGTAGGCGGCGAGATCTTCATGCAACAGTTCGGGCGGATAGGTGAACGGCCATTTCTCGGCATAGGGCTCGATGAAGAAATCGAATGGATTGATGACCTCCATGTCGGCGAGCAGATCGACGGTGATGGTGAATTCGCTGGTCTTTTCCGGAAAGACGAAACGCGCCAGCCAATTGCCGTGCGGGTCCTGCTGCCAATTCACGAAATGCTGGGCCGGAGTCACCGTCAGCGAGTAGCTTGGGATCCGCGTGCGGCAGTGCGGCGCAGGCCGCAGCCGCACGGTTTGCGGACCAAGGCCGATCGCCCGGTCGTAGGTGTAGCGGGTGGCGTGATGGAGCCCGACGAGGATCGACATGCTGTTACGCGCTACGCCCGGATGTGCCGCAAAAGCCTACGAGTTCCATGCAATTTCCGGGCCGCCATCGTCGCCGTGTTCGGGATGATCCCGCCGGATGATTATGACCGCTGGGAACACACTTGCACATCATTATTGCCGTCGCGTAGCCCTTAACCGGGCATTGGCTTGATCTCTGCTATTTGCGGTGTCCGGACTGTAAGAGCCTGAATTGTGGAACTTTATTCTCCCATCGGCGTTTTTGCGTCCGGGGGAAATGTCACATGAGTAGCCAGGTCCCTGATAACGCCTTGCCCCGGCACGGATTGGACGCCTTCCGCGAGATCGACCAAAGCGCGCTGGACGCCATTCCGACGGGCTTTTGCGTCTGTCGCGCCGACAGCAGCCTGGTCTGCTATAATCGGCGCGCCGCTGAGCTTTGGGGCCGAACGCCGCCGCTCGGCGATGCGAAAGACCAATTCGGTCCCGCATTCCGGCGCTTCAGCGCGCAGGGCGAGCTGCTTAACTTCGATGCAACCCCGGTGGCGACCGCGCTGCGGACCGGGCAAACGGTGACTGGCGCCGAGCTTTTGATCGAGCGGCCCGACGGTTCGCGCATCCCGGTGCTGATGAATGCGACGCCGCTGAAGGACAGGGACGGCCGGGTCGAGGGCGCGGTCTGCAGCTTTCTGGAGCTCACCGAACGCAAGCGCGCCGAGACGATCCTGGCCCGGCGTGCGGAAGAACAAGCGGCGCTTTATCGTTTCACCGACCGGCTGTTTCGCGCAAAATCTTTGGAAGACATCTACAACGCCGCGCTCGATGCCATCATGGCGGCGCTGCATTGCAGCCGGGCTTCGATTTTGCGCTCCGATGCCGACGGTGTCATGCGGTTCGCGGCGTGGCGCGGTCTGTCCGATCGCTACCGCGGCATCGTCGAAGGCCATTCGCCGTGGTCGCCCGGCGAGGCCAATCCGGAACCGGTGTGCATTGCCGATGCCGCCGGCGCCGACCTTGGGCCGCTGGTTGACGCCGCCGTCAAGCGCGAAGGGATCGGCGCGCTCGCCTTCATTCCGGTGATGGCCGAAGGCAGGCTGATCGGCAAGTTCATGAGTTACTATGACGCGCGACGTGAATTCAGCCGCGAAGATACCGATCTGGCGCTGACGCTGGCGCGCCAGCTTGGCTTTGGCATCGAGCGCATGCGTGCGGAACAAGCGCGCGCCGCCATGGCTGCGGAACTCCGCGCCGCCAGCGAGAAGCTCGAGGCTGAAGTCGAGAAGCGCACGCTGGAGCGAGACCGCATCTGGAACGTTTCCGAGGACCTGTTCGGCGTCTCTAATTTCGAGGGCTATTTTCTCAGCATCAATCCGGCATGGACGCGGCTGCTCGGCTGGAGCGAGGACGAGATCAAGTCCATGCATGTCGGCGAGCTACGCCATCCCGACGACGCGCCCAACGCGATCGCGGGCCGCGCGCAGCTTGCGCAAGGCGTGCCGACCGTGCGTATGGAAAACCGCTTCCGCCACAAGGACGGCTCATGGCGCTGGCTGCAATGGACCATGACCGAGAACCGCGGTCTGATCTATATCGCCGGCCGTCACGTCACCGCCGAGAAGGAGGCGGCCGTGGCGCTGGAGCGGGCGCAGCGGCAGGCCGCGCATCTGCAGAAGATGGACGCCATCGGGCAGCTCACCGGCGGCATCGCCCACGACTTCAACAATTTGCTGATGATCGTGAGCGGCCACGCGCAGAGCCTGAAAAATCGCTTGAAGGAGCCGCGCGACGTCCGCGCGCTCGCGGCGATCGAAATGGCGGCGGGACGCGGCGAAAATCTGACGCGGCAATTGCTGTCGTTTTCCCGTACGCTTCCGCTTAGTCCGACGGTGATCGATCCGGCGGAGACGGTGCAAGCCATCCGCGACGTGCTCGCCGGAACGATGCACGTCAATATCGCGTTTCGCATCGATGTGCCGGATACGACCTGGCCGGTGAGCGTCGATAAGTCCGAGCTCGAGCTCGCCTTGGTCAATCTCGCCGTCAATGCCCGCGACGCGACGCCGGACTCCGGCCGCGTCGTGATCGCGGCCGAGAACATTCATCTTGACGCCGGCGCCGGCCCCGAAGGCTTGCGCGGCGACTTCGTCGCGCTCAGCGTTGCCGACAGCGGTAGTGGCATCCCGGCCGATCTGTTGGCGCGCGTGGTCGAGCCGTTCTTCACCACCAAGGGTCCGGATAAGGGCACCGGCCTTGGCCTGTCGCAGGTCTACGGCTTTGCCCGGCGCTCGGGCGGCAACGTGACGATCGACAGCGAGGTCGGCAGCGGCACCATCGTGACGCTCTATCTGCCGCGCAGCCACGAGCCTATCGCCCCGCCGCTGCCGCGCGACGACAAGCCCTATGCCGCGGTCGATCGCCAGACCATCCTGGTCGTGGAGGACAATCCCGACGTGCGGCATGTGGTGGTGTCGCTTCTGGAACAGCTCAACTACCGCACGGTGGAGGTCGACAACGCGGCTGCGGCGCTCGATCGGCTCGCCTCGCCGGACATTCAGCTCGTTTTCAGCGACGTCGTGTTGCCCGGCCAGATCGATGGGTTGGCCTTGGCGCGCATCGTCAGCGAGCGTTACCCGACCATTCCGGTGGTGCTGACGACCGGCTACACCAAGGTGTTCGACGCCGATCCGGAATTTCCGGTGCTGCGCAAGCCCTATCAAATTTCGGCGCTCGGCCGGGTCATTCAGCAAGCGCTCAGTGGGCCATCGTCGCCGGCGCGCTCGGCCACGGCGGGCCGTTGAGCCGGGTATCGAACTGAGAAGCCCGGGCGCGTCCGCTGCCTTGATCGAAAAATCCCTTCCGAAAAGATCATCAGGGCGCCGAAAACTCGCCCGCGAATCCGCACAGTTTCGCCTTGGCGGCAGGTTCCGATGGGATTGCCTCCGTCGGGGGAGGGGTCACGCCGGGCGAGCATTTTATTGTAACGCGCGTACGCTTGGCTGTGGTCCGGGGGCGGCGCGACGTGTCCTAGGCACGGCGCGCCGTTCTCTATTCCGATCGGAGCCTGCAAACTCCGCTAAGAGGGCCTCACAAGCCGGCGAGTGATCCACACGGTCCGCCCGGACGTAGCGATGCGGTGATCTACGGATCATCCGCGGAGCTTTCGAACCATGTCTTACGCTATCGCCTATCTGGGCGTCGTTGTGGTGTTCGGTGCGATTGACGCCGGCTGGCTTTCGCTGATGGGGCCTGTGCTCTATCGCCCGGCATTGGCCGATATTCTGGCGCCGGCGCTCCGTGCCGGGCCGGCGATTGCTTTTTATCTCATTTATCCGGTCGGCGTGGTGGTGTTTGCGGTTCTGCCGGGATTGCGCGCCGGGCAGGTGTCCGGCGCGTTCCTGCGCGCTCTCTTATTCGGCGCGATTGCCTATGCGACTTATGACCTGACCAATTACGCGACGCTGCGCAATTGGACCCTGCAAATCACGATTATCGATATCGTCTATGGCGCCTTGGCGTCAGGTATCGCGGCTACCGCGGCCTGTCTGCTGCTTCGCGTCACCGGCTTTTCGTCAGCGTCCTGATCCGATGGGCCGCAGACGGTAGTGGCCGACACCCCATTCTTCACCGGCGGAGTGGTCAAACAATCCCTCAACGGCGAGAAAAAACAGTCGCCAGCGGCGCTGCCACAGGCGCGCATCGTGGCCGTAGACGCGCTTGAGAATGCCGCGGATCGCGCCGGCGTTGAGGTCGTAATTAGCCAGCCAGTCGCGCGCGGTTCGTGCGTAGTGCAGACCGTTCCAGCGCCATTCGGCTTCCACGGTGAAACAGTCGGCAAATTGCCGGATCAGTGTCTGGCTGGGCATGATGCCGCCGGTGAAATAGTGCCGCGCGATCCAATCCTCCTCGTCGTCGGCAGAAAAGCGGTAGGAGGCGTGCTGGTTCGTGAAGACATGCAGGAACATGCGCCCGTCGGCTTCGAGACAATCGCGAGCCCGCTGCAACAGCGGCCGCCAGTTGGCCATGTGCTCGAACATTTCGACCGAGACCACGCGATCGAAAAGCCCAGTGGGGCGGAATTCGTTCATGTCGGCGGTGATGACGTCAAGATTGGCGAGCCCGCACGCGCGGGCTTGTGCGGCGATATAGGCGCGCTGCGAATTTGAATTCGATACCGCGGTGATCCGCGAGGAAGGGTAATTTATCGCCATCCATAGCGACAGCGAACCCCAGCCGCAGCCGAGTTCGAGGATGCGCTGGCCGTCGGCGAGCGCGGCGTGCGTCGCGCTCGCCTGCAGGGCGCGTTCCTCTGCCGCGGCCAGTGTGTCGGCGCCGCCATCGTAGAGGCAGCACGAATATTTCCGTTGCGGTCCCAATACCAGAGCGAAGAAATCGGCCGGAATTTCGTAGTGTTGTGCGTTGGCCTCGGACGTGTTGAGGGCGATAGGGTAGGACGCCATGTCTTGCGCGAAGTGCTGGTCGGCGTCATTGGTGGTGCGCGAAAGCCGGCGCTGCGTCCGCCCGACCAGCATCCCGATGACCGCCTGGCTTACCGCGTCCGGCCAAGGCACATTTTCGCCGATGGCGATCATGGCTTGCGCGACCGTCATGGCTTGCTTCCGTCGACGAGCCGCGGCGGCGCCGGGAAAAACGCGTTGGTGCGGGCCTGATAAGCGCGAAAGGCGTCGCGTCTGCGCTCCAGCATGTGCGCTTCGAGCGGCGGAATGCCGGAGATGTGCACCAGCAGCCAATACATGCAGACCGGGCCGGCCA
>DATAWA010000193.1:0-5015 GCA_036267435.1 Xanthobacteraceae bacterium
TGCCATGCGAACGGACTGCCAGACTGCCAGCCCCATTGCGGCTCCGTGGTGGCACGGCTTCGCAGGATATGGTGACGGTGCCGGTGATAGTGCTCGTGCGCCTGTGCCGAATGCACAAACGCCATGGTGGCCGCGACAGCGACCGCTAAGGTCGTCTTCTTCATGCGATGAGATCTCCTACTCGTTACGCACAATGTCTCCCGCCCGCAAACAAAAGCCCCACCAAACAGCGAGTTTGGCGAGGCTAAGCGGACGGTTGTGCCTCATTGACAGTGCGAGGCACGGCCGCCTCATAGCATCATTGCGGGCGTTGGCGCTGCCCGATTTTGCATGGCAAGTATTTGTTTGCTGGCAGGACGCGACAAATTCTCGCCTCGTTGTCCGGCGGCAAATGCGGCGATTGTTTGATTGTTATTTTTAGTTGCGGCGTTTAAGCCCAAGAAATGGCGACTATCGGTACCCGCAGCGTGAATGGGTGGCCTGCATACAACCGCACGAGAGCGCGATCGGCCTGCCTTGGTGCTGCCGCTTATGTTAATCGTCCGAGGAAATTGTCCAAGGGTTTGGCCCAAGTAATTAGCACAACCCCTTGGGTGCAGCCGCCCGCCACGCAGGCATTTGACGCCCAAGGCCCGGCCCGATGCGGCTTGATCCCGCCTGCTACCGGCGGTAGCGTTTCAACAAAATAATGCCCAACGGCGTCCACGAGGAATCGCTCATGAGGAACCGCCCGTGACCTCCTTTGCCATCACGCCCCTGACCGACCACACCGGTGCCGAAGTCGTCGGCATCGATTTCACCGAGCCGGTCGACGCTGCAACCCGCGCTGCGCTCAATCGCGCCTTCGCCGAGCATCACGTCCTGGTCATGCGCGAGCAAGAGTTTGATCCGGCCGAGTTCAGGGCCGCTGCCCAAGTGTTCGGGGATTTGCAGATTCATGACCGCAAAGAGCAACATGTTCCCGGCCACCCCGACGTCTATTACGTCTCCAACGACATTTTCGTGAACGGCAAGCGCATGATTCCCGGAGAAACCTTTCACACCGACCATTCCAATCATCCGGCGCCGCCCAAGGCGACAACGTTGTTTGCGGTCGAACTGCCGTCGCACGGCGGCGATACCCAGTATGTCAACATGCACGACGCCTATGATGACCTGCCCGGCAGCACCAAACAGCGCATCGACGGGCTGAAAGCGGTGCACGTTTATCAAAGCAAGTACAGCCCGCGCGCGCTCTCCGGCCTCAATGCGGAAAGCCGGGCCAAACTGCCGCCCCCCGGAATTCATCCTTTGGTGCGCACCCACCCGGAGAACGGCCGCAAGGCGTTGTTCCTCAATCCGGTGCGCATCGAATCCATTATCGGCATGCACGACGACCAAGCGCTTAAGCTGATTGATGAACTGATGGCGCATGCGACGCAAACGAAGTACGAATATCGGCACCAGTGGCGCAACGGCGACTGGGTGATTTGGGACAACCGCAGCGTTATGCACCAAGCCAACCCGGATTACGACATGAGCGAGCGGCGTTATCTCTACCGCCTCATGCTCAAGGGCGAAGTGCCGGTCTAGGCCGCTCACGATGTCGCTGACGATCCTGATTGCATTCGCTGGCGCCATGGGGGCTGCCGGCATCGTGCTGGCCGCTGCCGGCGCGCATATGGCGCCGGGCGCCGGGCTCGACAGTGCCGCCTATATGCTGCTGTTCCACGCCGCAACGGTGCTGGGCGGTGCGGCGCTCACCCAGCAGGGCTTGCTATGGCGGCCGTTGGCGCTTGCAGTCCTGGCAGGCTTCGTGCTGGGTGCCGTATTGTTCTCCGGCGATATCGCGCTCCGTGCTTTCACCGCGCACCGTCTGTTTCCTTTCGCGGCGCCGTCAGGCGGCTTTATTCTGATTGCCTCATGGCTCGGTCTCATCGCTGCGGCGATGCGCGGTTGATTACGCACGCTTGCGCTCTTGCGGCACCATAGAAAACGTCAAGCGTTCGGTCCCGCGCAGCACGTCGAGGGTTACGCTGCGGCCGATCTTGTCGCCGGTGAGCGCCCGCACCAAGTCGTCGGCGGCGGCGATGACGGCGCCGTCAAGGCCGACGATAATGTCCCCGGCCCTCAATCCGGCGCGTGCGGCGGCAGTCTCCGGCTCGACCGTGCCGACCATGACCGCGCCGTCTTGCGTAAGTCCGGCGGCACGGCGGCGGAGCGGGGGAATCGCAGTTTGCTGGGCGGCTATGCCGATGAAGGCGCGGCGCACGCGGCCATGGCGCACCAATTCGCCTAGCACGAAGCTTGCGGTATTGGCAGCAACGGCAAAGCAGATGCCCTGCGCGCCCATGATCACCGCGGTGTTGATGCCGACAACCTCGCCGCGCGAGGACACCAAGGGACCGCCGGAATTGCCGGGATTGAGCGCGGCGTCGGTCTGGATCACGTCGTCGATCAGGCGGCCGTTGCGCGAACGCAGGCTGCGGCCAAGCGCCGAGACCACGCCGGTCGTTACGGTCGACTCGAAGCCGAGCGGATTGCCGATGGCGATCACCAGTTGGCCGCGTTTCAGGCGCTTGGAATCGCCAAGCGGCGCCGCTGGCAGCGTAACCGCCTCTTCGACGCGGATGAGCGCGAGGTCGGTGTCGGGGTCATCGCCGACGAGCCGGGCGTGCAAATCCTGGCCGTCGGCAGTCGTCACTTCGATGCGCGTGGCTGCTCCCGCGACGTGGCTGTTGGTGAGGATGAGGCCGTCCGGCGCCACAATCACGCCGGAGCCGGTGCCGCCGCGCCCGGTGTCGGACGACGGAATCGAAAGGCGGACAACGGCGGGACCGACCCCGTCGACCACGTCGATGACAGCGCGCGAGTAAGCGTCAAGCACGGCCTGGTCCTCGGCAAGCGCCGTGGAAGGATTTTGCCGGGTCGCCCCAGGCTGGTTTCGCAGAGCGTCGGTTATGGAGATTATTGTCATTCAAATTCAATCGATTAGCGCCGGCTTGGCGCCGGAACTTGGTGATCGGGGGGTGGCCGCACATATGGGGGGCTTGGCCGCGCGACAAAAGGGGACGGGGCTGGCGCGGCGACTACGCGTCTCGTGTGATTGACTTGGGCCCGTGCATATGATGCCGAGACGCGCGAGGAAGGGATCATGACATTCGCTACCGTTGCGCGCCTTGCCGCTGTGCCCGCGGCCGCCCTGGTGCTGACCGCATTGGCCGGCTGCGACCGCGGCCAACAGCAGCGCGCAGCCTTTCTCGCCCCGACGGTGACCGTCGCCAAGCCAGTCCAGCGCACCGTCGTCGATTACGACGAATATGTCGGCCGCTTCGTCGCGGTTGACTCCGTCGAGATCCGCTCGCGGCTGTCGGGCTACCTCTCGGCCATCCATTTCACCGACGGCCAGATGGTGAAGAAGGGCGACCTTCTCTTCACCGTCGACCGCCGGCCGTTCGAAATCGCGCTCGAGCAGATGAAAGCCAATCTTGCTCAGGCGCGCGCCAATCTCGCCTTCACGCAAGGCGATTTGCAGCGCGGCCAGGCGCTATTGCAAAACAAGACCATCACCGATCAGAGCTACGATCAGCGCCTTCAGGCCAAAGCCGTGGCGGAAGCCGCGGTCGCCGCACAGGAGGCCATGGTGAATTCGGCCGAGCTCGACCTCGATCAGTACAGCCAGCTGCGGGCGCCGATCGACGGCCGCATCGGCGACCGCCGCGTTTCGGTCGGCAATCTCGTTACCGGCGGCACCGGCGGCAACACCACGCTGCTGGCCACCATCGTATCGGTCGATCCGATCCGCTTTGAATTTACCTTCGACGAGCAGTCTTATCTGCGGTATGAGCGCTTTGCCAAGATCAGGACGTCCCAGCAACAACAAACCGATCCGGCAACGGCTGTGCAAGCCGACAACGTACAGCCGGATAAACAGACCGCTCGGCAGCCGGCTCAAGCGGATCCGCCGCCCGATCCGCCCGCCGGCAAGTCTGCCACCGATCGTCAGCAGGGCGTCGATACCGGCGTTCCGGTGTCGCTCAAGCTGATCGATGAGAAGGGTTTCGACCATACCGGCAAGATCGATTTTGTCGACAACGTCATCTCGACATCGTCGGGCACGATCCGTGGCCGCGCCATCTTCGCCAATCCCAGCGGCGTATTTGTTCCGGGCATGTTCGGCCGCATCCGCGTGCCCGGCTCGCTGCCGCATTTGGCGTTGCTTATCCCCGACGCGGCGATCGGCTCGGAGCAGGCGCGCAAATATGTGCTGGTGGTCGACGACGACGGCCTGGTGCATCAGAAATACGTGACGCTCGGCCAGCTCGACGGCGGCTCGCGCGTCATCACCGATGGCCTGCTCGCTTCGGACCGCGTCATCGTCAATGGCCTGATGCATGCCCGGCCGGGCATCAAGGTGAAAGCGGAGCAGCAGAACACCCCCGCTGTACCGGCCAAAAGCGGCGATCAGTCAAAACCCGGTTGATGGCGTAATGCGCATCTCGCACTTCTTCATCGACCGGCCGATCTTTGCGGCGGTGGTCTCGATCATTTTCGTGATCTTGGGCGGTGTGGCGTTCACGCGCCTGCCTATCGCGCAATATCCGGAGATCGCGCCGCCGATCATCAACGTTTCCGGCCAATATCCCGGCGCCAGCGCCGAGACCGTCGCCTCCACGGTCGTCACGCCGATGGAGGAGCAGATCAACGGCGTCGAGAACATGCTCTATATGTCGTCGAATTCGACGGCGGATGGGCGCTTTTCGATCCAAATCACTTTCGATCTCGGCACCAATCTCGACATCGCCCAGGTGCAAGTGCAGAACCGCGTCGCCATCGCGCAGCCGCGGCTGCCCGCCGACGTCCGCAATATCGGCGTCACGGTGCAAAAATCATCGCCCGATCTGATGATGGTGGTGCACCTTTACTCGCCCGACAAATCGCGTGATGCGTTGTTCATATCGAACTACGCAACGCTGGAGGTCACCGATCCGCTCACCCGCGTCAATGGTGTCGGCTCCATCACCGTATTCGGCAGC
>DATAWA010000194.1:0-18527 GCA_036267435.1 Xanthobacteraceae bacterium
AAAAACCTGCTGGCGCCGGTGGCGGGCGGGGCCACACGGCAAGCTTCGGTGCGTGCCGGACTTGAGGCATTGGCGCCCATGGCACCGGACCTTGTCCTCGTCCATGACGCCGCCCGGCCGTTCTTGACGTCCGGGCTCATCGATCGCGCGATTATCGCCGGCCGGACGTCCGGCGCGGCCGTCCCGGGCGTCGCCATTGCCGACACCGTGAAGGCCATCGATGCCGAGGCGAGAGTTGCCGAAACTCTCGACCGGAACCGCTTGCGCATCGTGCAAACGCCGCAGGCTTTCGCATTTGACCTGATCATCGCGGCGCACCGCCGTGCCGCGGCCGCCGGCCTGGACAGTTTCACCGACGACGCCGCATTGGCCGAATGGGCCGGTCACCCCGTTAGCGTGTTCGATGGCGAAGCCGGCAACGTCAAGGTGACCACCAACGACGATTTCGCGCGGGCGGAGGTTCTGCAGGTGGCGAATTTATCCGATGTGCGTACCGGCAACGGCTTCGACGTGCACGCCTTCGCCGAAGGCAACCATGTGATGCTCGGCGGCGTACGAATTCCGCATTCGCGCGGCGTTACCGGGCATTCGGACGCCGATGTCGCCTTGCATGCGCTGGTCGATGCCATCCTTGGCGCTCTCGCCGACGGCGACATCGGTTCGCATTTTCCGCCCAGCGACCCGCAATGGAAGGGCGCATCTTCGGACCGTTTTCTGGCCTTCGCGTGCGGGAGGGTCCGGGCACGCGGCGGCGTGATCGCTCATCTCGATGTGACGATCGTGTGTGAGGCACCGCGCGTGTCGCCGCATCGCGATGCGATGCGTGAGCGCATCGCGGCGATCGCCGGCATTGCCGCCGAGCGCGTCGGGGTCAAGGCCACGACCAGCGAAACACTCGGCTTCACCGGGCGCGGCGAAGGCATCGTCGCGATGGCGACGGCAACGGTGCGATTGCCATGGAGCGCCGCATGATCGACAAGGCGCTGCAGCGAACCGCAAAGCGCGTGCTCGACCTCTGCCGGGCGGCAGGGCTGCATGTCGCCACCGCGGAATCCTGCACCGGCGGTCTCGTGGCGGCGGCTTTGACCGACATTGCCGGTTCCTCCGACGTGGTCGATTGCGGCTTTGTCACTTATTCCAACGAGGCCAAGCAGAAGCTCCTCGGCGTGCCGGGAGCGACGCTCACCCGCCACGGCGCGGTCAGCCGCGAGACCGCGGCGGCCATGGCCAAAGGCGCGCTGAAGAACTCGCGGGCCGATCTTGCAGTTGCGATCACCGGCATTGCCGGTCCGGGCGGCGGCTCGAAACGCAAGCCGGTCGGCCTCGTCTATTTCGCGGCGGCAAACCGTGACGGCCGCGCCATCGCGCGGCGGCGGCGTTTCGGCAAAATCGGCCGTGCCAAAGTACGGTCGCGCTCGGTCGCCGAGGCGCTGGCGCTACTGGAAGTGCTGGCCGAGAAAGCGTCCGGTTAGAGCATGATCCGGAAAATGCCTGCCCTCGGACTTGATCCGAGGGTGGATACCGGTTTTCCGAAAAGCCTGCCCTCGTGCTCGACCCGAGGGATCATGCTTATGACCCCAGACCATGATCCGATTCAGCCTGATCGGATCATGGTCTAGGCTTGCCGGGTGCCGTAAATACGGTCAGCGCGCTGCTCGAAAGCCGCCGAGAAACGGCGGAACGCGGTTTCGAACATGGCGCCCATCAGAAGGCCGAGCGTGCGGCTGCGAAATTCATAGGCGATGAAGAATTCGATGTCGCAAGCGCGCTCCCCGGCGGCGGCAAAATGCCAGCGGTTATTCATCTTGCGGAATGGACCTTCGAGATACTCGACCAGGATTTCCAGCTTTTTGCGCTCGAGCGTCACACGGCTGGTGAAGGTCTCGTGGAGGAGCTTATAGGCGACCGTCATGTCGGCGACGATGATCTCTCGGCCCTCGCCGTCGTCGGTGCGTTTACGAACCTGCAGCGACCGGCACAGCGGCACGAATTCGGGATAGCGTTCGACGTCGGCGACGAGATCGAACATGTCGGCCGCGGAGTGTCGCACGCGCCGCTTGGTCGAAAATTGCGGCATCAAATCATCGCGGGCTGCGAGCCGCCTTCAGCCGGGCGAAATCCTCGCCGGCATGATGCGATGAGCGGGTCAAGGGACTTGCCGAAACCATGGCGAAGCCCTTGGCATAAGCGATCGTCTCCAGCGTCTTGAATTCCTCGGGCGGCAGGTAGCGGATGACGGGGTGATGCTTGCGCGACGGCTGCAGATATTGCCCGATCGTCAAAAAATCGACGTCGGCTGCGCGCAGGTCATCCATCACTTGCAAAATCTCGTTTCGCTCTTCGCCGAGACCGACCATGATGCCGGACTTGGTGAACATCCCGGCGTCGATCTCTTTGACGCGTTGCAACAGCCGGATGGAAGCGAAATAACGCGCGCCCGGCCGCACCGTCAGATAATTCGACGGCACCGTCTCGAGGTTATGGTTGAAAATGTCCGGCCGCGCCGCGACCACTGTTGCCGCGGCATCGTCTTTGCGCAAAAAATCGGGCGTCAGCACCTCGATCGTGGTGCGGGGACATTGCTGGCGGATCGCGGCGATCACGGCGGCGAAGTGCGTTGCGCCGCCGTCGGCAAGGTCGTCGCGGTCGACTGAGGTGATAACGACATGCGACAGCCCGAGCTTGGCGGTCGCATCGGCGACATGGCAGGGCTCTGCAGAGTCGAGTGCGCCGGGCAGCCCGGTCTTGACGTTGCAGAACGCGCAGGCCCGCGTGCACGTGTCGCCCATGATCATGAAAGTGGCGTGCTTTTGTTCCCAGCATTCGCCGATGTTCGGACAGCCCGCTTCCTCGCAGACCGTGTGCAGGCCGTTGGCCCGCACGATCCGCTGCGTATCGAGATAACCCGGCGAAAGCGGCGCTTTGACACGAATCCAATCCGGCTTGCGCAATACCGGCTGGTCCGGCCGATGGGCCTTTTCCGGGTGACGCGGCCGGCTGGCGGCGTCGTTGAGCGTGTCGATCAGGACGGCCATTGCGATTTATCTAGAGATTGGCGGGTGAGAATTCACCCGCTTCAAATACTTACGGCTGCAATTGGCGCACTGCAAGGCTGCGGTTCCTTTGCGAAAACGCCCGGACGAAACGGATTTTGTGAACGATTTGTAAGGCTTGGACGGCGGTTTCGCCGCGCGGCACCGTAACTTTCGCCACAATAAAACGCTTAACCGACGCACAGCGCGAAAACGCATCGCGGGAGGACGTGATGGCTGCGAGCGACCAAGCCACCGTTGGCCCGAAAGCCGCCGTCCTTGCGCTGCATCGATTCGGCTTCGGACCCGCGGCCGGACAGATCGAGGCCATCGCCTCCGATCCGCGCGGCGCGTTGTTGGCCGATCTTGACCGGCCCTCCGCTGGAACGCTTACGGCCGATTTGCCGTCGAGCGCGCAAGCAGCCCGCGCCGTGTTTGATTTTCAAGCCGAGCGGCGTGCCCAGCAAAAATTAGCCCTGCGCATTCAAAAGGCCGCCGAGACCTCCGGCGAAATGCAAGCGGATGCGAATCCAGCGATGTCGGAAGCGGCCGCAATGGCTGAACCGAATAATGGGGCTCGACCGAAACAGCCGCCGCTGCCGCAAGAGCTCATTTTCAACGAGGCCAAGGCGCGCTTCGATGCCGCGACCGACGCCGATATCGGCTTCGTCGAACGGCTGGTCTGGTTCTGGTCGAACCATTTTTGCATCTCCGCCGATAAAATTCCGGCGATGGCGGGTCCTTACGAGCGCGAGGCCATTCGCCCGCACGTGCTTGGCCGCTTCGGCGATTTATTGCAGGCGGTCGAGAGCCATCCTGCCATGCTGTTTTTTCTCGATAACGTGGAATCGATGGGACCGGACTCAGTTGCCGGAATCAATCGCGACAAGGGTTTGAACGAGAACCTTGCCCGCGAGACGCTTGAATTGCACACGCTTGGTGTCCGCTCCGGCTATAGCCAGGCCGATGTCACGAGCTTCGCCAAGGTGCTCACCGGCTGGACCTGGATTCCGCCGAGCGAGCCGGAGCGTGGCGGCGAGTTTGTTTTCAATAAGCTTCTGCATGAGCCGGGCCCGCAAACAGTGCTCGGCGAAACCTATCCCGACACCGGGATCGACCAAGGCCGCGCCGTACTGGCCGACGTCGCGCGGCACCCGGCGACCACCGAGCATATGGCGCAGGAACTGGCCGGCCATTTCATCGCCGACACCCCGCCGCCGACACTTGTCGACAAGCTGACGCGTTCGTTCAAAGACAGCGGCGGCGATCTGAGAGAGGTCGCCAAAACGCTGATCGGTGCCGACGAATCCTGGACGTCGCAGCGGCAGAAGCTGAAGACGCCGGCGGTGTGGGTGGCAAGTCTGCTGCGCGTGACCGGCGGGCAGACATTAATTCCCATCGGCCAGATCATGAACGCGCAAGCCACTCTCGGCGAGCCGCTGTGGCGGCCACCGGCGCCGAACGGGTTTTCCGACACCGAGGCCGCCTTGATCGACGGCGTGCCGCGACGGCTCGACATCGCCAATGCCTTTGCCGCTCGCCTCGCCATGGTCGATCCGCTTGCGCTTTTGCAATCGAGCATCGGCCCGCTCGCATCCAAACAAACGCGCGACACCATCGCGCATGCCGAAACACGCCGGCAGGCGGTCGCTTTGCTGGCTATGGCTCCGGAGTTCTTGCGGAGCTGATTGCGGAGAATGACGATGAAACTGCATGCCCCCTCGCGCCGCGAATTGCTGTGTGGCTCCGGGACGCTGTTCGGCTGGGCCTTTCTGCCGAAGCTCGCGTTTGCCGAAGGCCGCGATCCGCGCTTTCTTGCGATTGTCCTGCGCGGCGCGCTGGACGGGCTTGCCACTGTCGCGCCGGTCGGCGATCCGGATTGGATCGCATTACGCGGCGACGAGGCGCTGATCGTCGGCGGCAAAACGCCGGCGCTTCCGCTCGACGATTTTTTCGCGGTCAATCCTGCGATGCCTCATCTGCACGGCATGTTCCATGACGGCGAAGCGATCGTCCTGCATGCCTGCGCCACGCCCTATCGCGAACGCTCGCATTTCGACGGCCAAGATTTGTTGGAAAGCGGATTGCCGAACGCCGGCCCCAGCACATCCGGCTGGCTCAACCGGGCGCTCGCCGGGCTCGCGCCGGGCGGCAGCATCAACCCGAAGGGCAGCCGCGTGTTTGCCGTCGGGCCGGTCACGCCGCTTATCGCCCGCGGGCCGGCGCCGGTGCTGTCGTGGTCGCCGCAGCGGATTATGCCGGCGAGCGAGGATACGGCGGCTCGCCTCCTCGATCTCTACCGTCAATCGGACTTAAAACTTGCGAGCGTGCTCGAAGACAGCGCCAAACTCGCGGCGATCGAGCAGTCCGGCAATATGGAAATGGCGCAGAAGCCCGGCGGTCCCGGCCCCGCTCAGATACGCGCCTATTTCGCGGACGCCGCCGGCAATGCCGCCAAATTTCTGGCGCAAGCGGACGGGCCGCGTGTCGGTGCGCTGGCGCTCGACGGTTGGGATACCCACGTCAACGAAGGCATCGCGCAAGGCAGGCTATCGCAGCTTCTCGGCGCGCTCGACGAAGCGCTGAATGCCATCAAGATCAATATGGGGCCGGCGTGGTCGCAAACGGTGGTGGCGCTCGCCACTGAGTTCGGGCGTACCGCCCGCATCAATGGCACCGATGGCACCGATCATGGCACGGCGACGGTGGCGCTGCTCGTCGGCGGCGCGCTCAAAGGCGGACGCGTCCTCGCCGATTGGCCGGGGCTCAAGCCCGCCAATCTTTATGAAAACCGCGACCTCAAGCCGACCACCGATCTGCGTGCGGCGCTCAAGGGCGTGCTGAAAGACCACCTTCGCATCGACGAGCGAGCGCTGGCGCAGAATGTCTTTCGGGGCAGCGGCGGCGTGAAGCCGATGCCGGGATTGGTGAAGGCAGTCTAGGCCGATACCATCAGGCGGCTTTAGCAGGCAGGCGGTGGTTCGGCGTGGAATCGGAGATTTTCAGCTCCTCGTCATTCATGTCGGCGCCGACATCGCCGAACAGTGGCGTCGACAGATAGCGCTCGCCGGTGTCGGGCAGCATGCAGAGCACCGTCGCGCCGGGTGCCTCATTGCACACTTGCAAGGCGCCGGCGAAGGTCGCCCCGGCGGTGATGCCGACAAATATGCCTTCTTGCTGCGCCAGCGCCTTGGACCACTTCATTGCTTCAGGCCCGGGAATCGTCAGAATCCGATCGATGCCTTTCACGTCGACGGCCTCGCCGGTGATGAGCGGGATGAAATCGGGACTCCAACCCTGCATCGGATGCGGCTTGAATGCGGGGTGGGGCTTGGCCGGTGAGCCGTCGGAATTGCGTTCCTGCTTTTGCCCTGAGGTGAGCATCGGTGCGTCCGCCGGCTCGCAGACGATGATCTTGGTGTCGGGGCGTTCTCGGCGCAGCACCCGCGACACGCCGGTCAGCGTTCCGCCGGTGCCGAAGCCAGTGACCCAATAATCCAGCCGCTCGCCGGCGAAGTCGGCGATGATCTCGCGCGCCGTGGTGCGCTCATGAATGTCGGGATTGGCTGCGTTCTCGAACTGACGCGTCATGAACCAGCCGTGCGCCTTGGCCAATTCCTGTGCCTTGGCCACCATGCCGAAGGCGCGCTCGGCCCCGGGCGTCAGCACCACCTTGGCGCCGAGGAAGCGCATCAGCTTGCGGCGCTCGACCGAAAAGCTTTCCGCCATGGTGACGACGAGCGGATAGCCCTTGGCAGCGCAAACCATGGCGAGCCCGATGCCGGTATTGCCGGAGGTCGCTTCGATCACGGTCTGGCCCGGCTTCAATTCGCCGGCTTTCTCCGCCGCCTCGATGACGCCAAGGGCGAGGCGATCTTTGACCGAGCCGAGCGGATTGAAGGCCTCGATCTTGACGAAAAGATTGACGCCCTTCGGGGCGAGCTTATTGATCCTCACCACCGGCGTGCGGCCGATGGTGCCGAGAATGCTGTCGAACTTCGCCATGGGGCTGCTCCTCGCCAATTGGTGGCGCACACTATCGCGCCTTTTCTTCGCCGCCGGAGTTTGCCTCAAAGAGGCCGCCGGCGATACTGGTGGCGCGCTGTGCGCGCCTATTCCACCTGCACTTGGACCGGCGCGCCGTGCTGTTCGGCAGTACCCGGTGCAACGACAAGATAGCGGCGCGGCAGCTTGTTTTCGCCGCGCACAACCTGACGGATCGGTCCCTCTGCGTTGACGATCGCGCCGCCGGCCGGATTGGTCATAAAGGTCGATAGACCCTCAAGAGGCCCGCTGCCGTCCGGGCGGTTCGACAGAGCGAGCAGATACGGCTGCTTGGGTTGCAGGCCGGTGACCGCGGCCTCCAGCACCTGCACCAGTCCTTGATCGTAGAGTGCGACGCTAGTCGGCGCCTTCGACTGTCCGCCGGGCGCCGCCATAGTGAAATGAGCAGTCTGCCCGGCAACACCGAGCGCCGTCAGATTTTGCATTCCGTCGCCATCCGGCACGGCCTGCGGAACATAGACGACAGCCTGCGGCGCCTGGCCGATCGGCACTGAGGCAATGACTTTGTTGCTTATCGTGTCGATCGCGACCATTTGATCGTCGGCCTCGAGACCGACATAGACTCGTGACCCATCTCCCGACGGCCAGATGCCGTGCGGCAGCTTGCCCACAGGGATAGTCGCGACCTGGCTGAAATCATCGGTGCGAAAGGCTTTCACCTCGTTGAGGCCGCCGACCGTGATGTATGCGAAGCTGCCCTGGGCGTTGCGTACGATGTTGACGTGGTTAGTGATCGGTCCGGTGTCGAGCGTCTTGATGAGCGCGAATGGCGGGTGTGCATCGAAGACCTGCGTTTTGCCGGTGTCCTTCAAGGTGATCCAGACCTGCGAACCGTCAGCGGTCGCGGCGATGTTGGGACAGAATGGGCTTGCTGGCTCGACTTTGCCGACAATTGTGTGGTCGGCGACCGAGATGACGTCCAACTCCGGATTGAACGAGGAGCAGACATAGCCGTACTTGCCGTCCGGCGAGAAGATTTGCATTCCCGGTCCGGCTGGCGTGACGATCCTGGTCTTTTCCTCGTAGGTAGCGCCGTCCAGAACTTGAACGTAGTTCTCGCCGCGAACCGTGACCCAGACTTCCTTGCCGTCAGGAGTGAAGAACGCCTCGTGCGGCGCGCGGCCGACATACGTGGTGTGCTTCACCGCATTCGTCGCCGTATCGATGAAGGTCACGGAATTCGAACCGATCGACACAACGGCAAGCGTGCGATGATCGGGCGAAAAGCCCATGCCGTGCACCAAAACCTGACCTTTGTACAACGGACTGAAATTTGTCGGCTGCGGGTCGCCGAGCCTGATGATGCCGAGCAATTTGTTGTCGGCGGGATCGATGACTGAAACGGTGTTGGAAAACTGCTCCGCCGCATAGACGCGGTCATGGTGGCTTATTGGAATATCCGGATCGGCGGCGGCGCCGGGCACTTGGCCGGCGGAGGCAGGCGCAATGAAGCCGAAAGCGGCAGCGACGAATATGAAGCCGACGAGAAGTTTCATGTCTAACTCCGTTCGCAAATGGCTACTGGGATGAGAATTTTGTCCGACCTGCTGCGGCCGGGGATTGCTGGTCCGCCGCGGGTGCGGATGGCGGCAATGGCTCGCCGACGGCAAGCCGCATCGCTGCGATCTCCGCTTGTTGCGTCACGATGATTTCCTGGGCCATGCGGCGTAATTGCTCGTTGTGGCCGTAGCGCAACTCGGCTTGTGCCATGTCGATGGCGCCCTGGTGGTGCGGCACCATCATGGCGACGAAGTCGCGGTCGACGTCGCCGGACGGATAAATTCCCATGTCGACCATCATCTTCGACATGGCGCTGACGTTCTCGGTCAGAAACGGCATTTCGGCGCGCGAGGCGTCACGGAAGTGCGCTGAGCAGATCGCACTGATGTAGTCGGCCAGCGATTGAGATTGTTGCGAGCAGGCCGCGAGCAATGCAGCGCTCAGGAGCGCGACGGCGAAAATCGTGGTGGAACGGGAAAACCCGGACGGCGGCGGCGGTGGCAGCATGGCTGGATCTCTGCGTGAACGCGCGGCGGACCATACGCCCTAATCCAGTAAATCTGACGGGCGCGGACGATCACATATTCAAGACGCGCCCGTAGGCGTCGCGTACCGCCTCGCCCATCATCTCCGACAGCGTCGGATGTGGGAACACGGTCTGCATCAGCTCTTCCTCGGTGGTCTCCAGATTCATGGCGACGACATAGCCCTGAATGAGCTCGGTGACCTCGGCGCCGACCATGTGCGCGCCGAGGAGTTGCCCGGTCTTCTTGTCGAATATGACTTTGACGAGGCCCTGGTCTTCTCCCATCGCGATCGCCTTGCCGTTGCCGACAAAGGGAAAGCGGCCGACGCGGATGTCGAGCTTCTTGTCCTTGGCCGCCTGTTCGGTTAAGCCCACCGAAGCAATCTGCGGCGTGCAATAGGTGCAGCCGGGGATCATTAGCTTGTTCATCGGGTGCGGATGCAGGCCCTTGATCGCTTCGACGCAGATGACACCCTCATGTTCGGCCTTATGCGCCAAGAGCGGCGGCCCGGCGACGTCGCCGATGGCGTAAATGCCCGGCACGCTGGTCTTGCAGGCGCCGTCGATGACGATCATGCCGCGCTCGGTTTTGACGCCGAGCTTTTCCAGGCCGAGGTTTTCGATATTGCCGACGACGCCGACCGCTGAAATCACCCGATCGACGGTGAGCGTCTGCGTGCCGCCCTTGCCGTCGTCGATGGTCGCGGTCACGCTGTCGGCCTGCTTGTCGAGTTTCGTCACCTTGGCGCCGGTGAGGATTTTGATGCCCTGTTTCTCGAAGCTCTTGCGCGCGAAAGCGGCGATCTCGGCGTCCTCGGCGGGCAAAATCTGCGGCAGTACTTCGACCACGGTGACCTCGGCGCCGAGCGTGCGATAGAACGACGCGAATTCGATGCCGATTGCGCCCGAGCCGATCACCAGAAGCGATCTCGGCATGCGGTCGGGCACCATGGCCTCGAAATAGGTCCACACCAGCTTCTTATCGGGCTCGAGGCCGGGCAGAACACGCGGCCGCGCGCCGGTGGCGACGATGATGTGTTTGGCCTGGTAGGAGCCGGCGCCAAGCGCGCCTTTCGGTGCTTCGCTCTTCGAGGCCTTCACCGTGACTTTGCCGGGCGCATCGATCGTTGCCTCGCCCCAGATCACCGGGATTTTGTTTTTGCGCATCAAAAAGCCGACGCCGTCGTTGAGCCGCTTCGACACCGCGCGCGAGCGCTTCACCACGGCGGACGGGTCGTAAGTCACTTCGCCGGCGGACAGCCCATAGTCTTTGGCGTGCTGCAGGTAGTGGAAGATTTCGGCCGAGCGCAATAGCGCCTTGGTCGGGATGCAGCCCCAGTTGAGGCAAATGCCGCCGAGATAATCGCGCTCGACGATGGCGGTCTTGAAGCCAAGCTGCGCGGCGCGGATGGCGCAGACATAGCCGCCGGGACCGGAGCCGATGATGATGATGTCGAAAGTGGTGTCAGCCATTCAATCCTCACGCGAAGCCGCCGCACTCCCCGTTATATGGGAAGCCGCGGGCGACGTTATACCAAGCTTCTCAGTCGGGAATCCGGTGAAAAAGCCCGTCCTCGCCAAGCCGTTCCAATTCGCCGGAACGGATGCCGAAAAAGCAGCCGTGGAGCTTCAGTTCGCCGGCGGCGACCGCCGATTCGATCCAGGGAAACGTCATCAGGTTGTCGAGCGATAGCCGCACCGATTCGTGCTCGCAGAAATCGTGGCGCTGATCCGGCGGCACCCGCAAGGCGCGCCGGCGGGCCGGCTCGGCCATGCGGACCCACTGCCCGACGAAATCGGACACCTCGTCAGGCACGCCGTCGAGCAAGGCTTTGATGCCGCCGCACATGGCGTGGCCCATCACCACGATATCCGGCACGCGCAAGCTGCGCACGGCGAACTCGATGGCCGAACTGACGCCGTGCGGTTTGTCATCGGGACCGTAGGGCGGCACCAGGTTGGCGACATTACGTACGACAAAGAGCTCGCCCGGGGCGGCATTGAAGACCATCTGCGGGTCGGTGCGGCTATCGGAGCAGGCGATGACGAGCGCGCGCGGGTCCTGCCCGAGCCGGCTCAATTCCTCGAACCGGGCCCGTTCGTCACGCCAGGTGCCGGCGCGAAAACGGCGATAGCCAGCGATGAGTTCGTCCATTGTCTTTCAAGCCAGCACTATGCGCGTGCGCGTCATTGGCACGCGCGATAAAGTGAAGCAAGAAGGATGCCCACAGGCGGGGATGGGGAATGGCTGAACTGAGCGTCTATAGCACCATCGGCGTGCGCAGCGCGGCGGAGGAGTTGTTCCAGCGCTTCGAGGCGACGAGCGGTCATAAGCTTGCCGTCACCTGGGGTACCGCGCCGATGCTGGTCAAGCGCATCGAGAGCGGCGAAACCGCCGACGTGCTGATCCTCAGCCGCGCCGGCATCGACCAGGTGAAGGCGCAAGGCAAAGTTGCGCCGGGCTCCGACGTGACGCTGGCCGGCTCCGGCGTTGCCATCGCGGTGAAAGCCGACGCGCCGAAGCCGGATATCTCCACACCGGAAGCACTCAAAAAGACGCTGCTGGACTGCCGAGCGATTGCCTACAGCGAGCCGTCCGCCGGCGGCGCGAGCGGCGTCTATTTCGCCAAGCTTTTGGAGCGCCTGGGCATCGCCGAGGCGATGGAGCCGAAGACCAAATATCCGCCGGCCGGCGGTTTCTCGGCTGAACTCCTCTTGACCGGCGAAGCCGATCTTGCGGTCCAGCAGAAACCCGAATTGCTGCACGTGAAGGGCACCGAGATCGTCGGCTTCCTGCCCGGCGATCTGAACCTGGTGACGGCTTTCGCCGCCGGCGTCATGGCCGGCAGCAAGAATGCCGACGCGGCAAAAGCGCTGATCGGCTTTCTTCGCACCCCGGATGCGAAGGCTGCGTTCAAGGCGAAGGGGCTAGAGCCGGCCTGAGCGTCGTTCCGGATTGCCGCATAGCGGCAAGTCCGGAATCCATAATCACAGGTCGGCGAATATGGATTCCGGGCTCCTCGCTACGCTCGGCCCCGGAATGACAGACTACACCAGCATCATCACGGGATTTTCGATCAAGGCCTTGAAGGCGCTGATCAGCACGGCGCCGAGCGCGCCGTCGATGGCGCGGTGATCGCAGGCCATGGTCACGCTCATAATGTGGGCGGCGACGATCTTGCCGTCGCGCACCACCGCGCGCTCCTCGCCGGTGCCGACCGCGAGGATGGTCGATTGCGGCGGATTGATCACCGCGGTGAAATCCTTGATCCCGTACATGCCGAGATTGGACACCGAGGTGGCGCCGCCCTGGTATTCGTGGGGTTTCAGCTTGCGGTCGCGGGCGCGCATGGCGAGGTCGCGCATCTCATTGGAAATTGCCGACAGCGATTTGGTCTCGGCATTACGGATGATCGGCGTGATCAGTCCGTTCGGCATGGCCACGGCGACGCCGACGTCGGAATGCTTGTGCTTGAGCATGCCGCCTTCAGTCCAGCTCACATTGCAGTCGGGCACCTTCTGCAGGGCGATCGCCAGCGCCTTGATGACGAAATCGTTGACCGAGAGCTTGAAGCCGGGCTTGCCGTCCTTGCCTTGCGGCGCGGAGGCATTGATCTCCTCGCGCGCCTGCATGAGTTTGCCGATGTCGCAGTCGACGGTGAGATAGAACACCGGCATGCTCTGTGCGGCTGCGGTCAATCTTTGCGCAATGGTGCGGCGCATGCCGTCATGCGGCACGACTACGTAGCTGCCGTCTTCATAAAGCGCGCGGATCTGCTGATCCGTCATTGCAGGTGCGTTGGCCGGCGCGATCGCCGGTGCACCCGCAGCCGCCGCAGACGGCGCGCGCAGGCCGCCGCCGGTCTTCGCCTGCTCCACGTCGCGGGCGATGACACGGCCGTGCGGGCCTGAGCCTTCGATGCGACCGATCTCGATGCCGGCGTCCCTCGCCAATCGCCGCGCCAGCGGCGAGGAAAACACGCGGTTCGTGGCATGCCCGTTGGTCCGAGCTCCCTCACCCCCACCCTCTCCCTGCTGGGGAGAGGGAGCGCACGGCGCGGGGGGTGGGGGCGGAGCTTTCGCCTCTTTCGAAACTGGTACAGATGCGGTCGCGGTCGCGGCGGCTTGCTGGCCAGCCCCTTCTCCCCGAGGGGGAGAAGGTGGGGATGAGGGGGCACCAGCGCTGGGGGCCTTTGCTCCAGCCGCAGCGGCCTTCACGTCCTCGCCCTCTTCGGCCATCACCGCGATGAGCTGATTGACCGGCACGTCCTGCGTGCCTTCCGGCACCACGATCTTCGCCAGCGTGCCATCCTCGATGGCCTCGTATTCCATGGTCGCCTTGTCGGTCTCGATCTCGGCGATGACATCGCCGGTCTTGACCGCCTCGCCCTCTTTCTTGAGCCACTTGGCGAGGTTGCCCTTTTCCATCGTGGGCGACAGCGCCGGCATGAGGATGTTGATGGGCATTGAATGGTTCCTGGCGGGCGCTGTCTTCGGGCTCAGCGGTAGCAAACCGCTTTCGCCGCCTCGACGACTTCGGCGACCGACGGCAGCGCAAGTTTTTCCAAATTCGCCGCGTACGGCATCGGCACATCCTTGCCGCACACGCGCGCGACCGGCGCATCGAGATAGTCGAATGCGTCTTCCATCATGCGGGCGGCGATCTCGGCGCCGACGCCGGATTGCTTCCAGCCTTCCTCGACGGTGACGAGGCGCCCGGTCTTTTTCACCGACTCGACGATGGTGTCGGAGTCCATGGGCTTGAGCGTGCGCAGGTCGATCACTTCGGCGTCGATATTGTCCTTGGCCAGTTCCTCCGCGGCTTTGAGCGCATAAGACATACCCATCGACCAGGCGACGATGGTCACGTCCTTGCCCGGACGCACGATGCGGGCGCGGCCGATCGGCAGCACGTAATCGTCGAGCTTCGGCACCGGCGAGGAATGGCCGTAGAGAATTTCGTTTTCCAGAAACATCACCGGATTGGGATCGCGGATCGCCGCCTTAAGGAGACCTTTGGCGTCGGCCGCGGTCGACGGAGCGATCACTTTTAAGCCTGGAATATGCGAGTACCAGGACGAGTAATCCTGGCTGTGCTGTGCGGCGACGCGCGATGCCGCACCGTTCGGACCGCGGAACACGATCGAGAGCTTGACCTGGCCGCCGGACATATACTGCGTCTTGGCGGCCGAATTAATGAGTTGGTCCATCGCCTGCATGGCGAAATTGAAGGTCATGAATTCGACGATCGGCTTTAGCCCGGCGAGCGCCGCGCCGATGCCGACGCCGGCAAAACCGTGCTCGGTGATCGGCGTGTCGATGACGCGCTCGGCACCGAACTCATCGAGCAGGCCCTGGGTGACTTTATAGGCGCCTTGATATTCGGCGACTTCCTCGCCCATGACAAAGACGTCTTTGTCGCGGCGCATCTCTTCCGCCATGGCGTCGCGCAGTGCTTCGCGCATGGTCATGGTCACAAGCTGCGTGCCTTCAGGCACGTCGGGCTCCGGCATGATCTCGGCGGACGGCGGCTTGGCGGTGCCGGTTTTGGCCGACGCCGGCGCTTCGGCGGTTGTCGCCGCCTCTTTCTTCTGTGCGGGCGGCGCCGACTCCGCCGCTTTCTCCTGGCGCGCCGGCTCCTCTGCCTTGGCTGCCGGTTTTTGCGGGGCGCTGCCGTTGCCCTTGAGGCTTGCGGCATCCTCGCCTTCGGCCAGGATCATGGCGATGGGCGTATTGACGGCAACATCGTTGGTGCCTTCCGGCACCAGAATCCTGCCAAGCGTGCCCTCGTCGACCGCCTCCACTTCCATGGTGGCCTTGTCGGTCTCGATCTCGGCGATCACGTCGCCCGACTTGACGCTGTCGCCCTCTTTCTTGAGCCACTTGGCAAGATTGCCCTTCTCCATCGTCGGAGAGAGGGCGGGCATCAAGACCTCAGTCGGCATGGTGACTCACTTCAAGCTCGGTGCATCTCTGCACGCTCGTCCGGCGCCGCGATCCGGCGCCAACCATAGCGCACTTCAGCGGTAGACGTCGGTGTATAGTTCGGACGGATCGGGCTCGGCGTCGTGGGTGGCAAATTCCGACGCCTCGTTGACGACGGCGCGGACCGAGGCGTCGATCTTCTTCAGCTCCTCCTCGCTCGCCCATGTCTTGTCGAGGAGCCGCTTGCGCACCTGTTCGATCGGATCGTGCTCGGTGCGCACTTTGTCGACTTCCTCCTTGGTCCGGTATTTGGCCGGATCGGACATCGAGTGGCCGCGGTAGCGATAGGTCAGCATTTCCAGAATCGTCGGTCCCTTGCCGGAGCGGCACCAGGCGATGGCCGCTTCCGCCGCGGCCTTGACCGCGCGGACGTCCATGCCGTCCACCTGCGTGCCCGGTATATTGAAGGAGACGCCGCGCTTGGAGAAATCGGTTTGCGCCGAAGACCTCGTCACCGAGGTTCCCATGGCGTAGCGGTTGTTCTCGATGACATAGACGATCGGCAGCTTCCACAGCTCGGCCATGTTGAAGCTTTCATAGACTTGGCCCTGATTGGCGGCGCCGTCGCCGAAATAGGTCATGCAGACCGAGTCGTTGCCGCGGTATTTATTGGCAAAGGCCAAGCCGGTGCCGAGCGGCACCTGGGCGCCGACAATGCCATGGCCGCCGTAGAATTGCTTCTCCAGCGAAAACATGTGCATGGAGCCGCCCTTCCCGTGGGAATAGCCGCCGCGCCGCCCGGTCAGTTCCGCCATCACGCCCTTCGGATCCATGCCGCAGGCCAGCATATGGCCGTGGTCGCGATAGCCGGTGATCATCTGGTCGCCGTCCCGCATGGCGAGCTTCATGCCGGTCACGACGGCTTCCTGGCCGATATAGAGGTGGCAGAATCCCCCGATCAGTCCCATGCCATACATCTGCCCGGCCTTTTCCTCGAAGCGCCGGATCAGGAGCATCTGGCGGAGCGCCTGCAGCTCCTGCTCCTTGCTGAATTCGGACGGCTTCGAGGTGCCGGTTGCGGGGCGGTCGTTGACGGCAAGGTCCGCGGTCGGAAGCAATCCTTGGGTGTCAAGCGCCGTAGGCTTGGTTTGGGCGACGGCCATTATTGTCCTCGAAACACCGTTGTCATTGAGCCGTTCCGGCGGGCATCAACCCTTAGCCGAAAACCAAACCTTGCGAAAGTCGGAAGAACTCCCGCCGGAAATCGCACGAACCGGCCAACGCATTGTCCGAAAACTAATTTCGGGTCCGGTTGAGCCGAGTTCAAGGGCCCTGTGGGTTCAGGGGGTCGGCGAAACGGCACGCGCGGTGCCGCTGTCGTACATCAAGGTCAAATCACGGGGGTCGACATCGTCGAGCAGCCCACGGGCGCGTTCATCGAGCATGTCGGGATCGATGGCGTCGGATTTAAGGAGCGCGATGCGGCGGTCCCATTGCTTATGCTCGATTTTGAGCCGGTCGAGCTCGGTCGTCAGCACCGCCGATTGCCGGTCGATCACCTCTTTGGCCTTGAGGCCCCGGTTGCCGCTATAGGCGTTGGCGCCGAAATACCCGATCAAGAGCGCGGCCAGGGCGTAGAGCGCCAGCGCATTGAGAATCGCACGCAGCCGTTTGCGGGTGACCATGGCGGCAGCATGCGAGGAACCAGTTTAAAACGGGATTAATGACGGTTGCTACGGCAGCCGGTTGCGGATTTCGCTCATCAGGAAATTGCCAATCCGCTTGCCGCGATTGCGGAAGACGCGCAGCGCGCCCTGATCGACGAAATAAGTCAGCAGGATGCTGTCGCGGGTCTTCACCTCGGGGCCGACCGCATCGGCGGAGTGCCAAGTATCGGTACCGACGGCAAAAGCGTAGCCGCTATTCGGCGCAAACGACATCTGCTTGGCTTTCGCTCCGCAACCGCCGTCGGCGTTATGGTCGTGAAAGATGGTGCCGATATGGGTGGTTGAGCGGTCGCGCGGCAGATAGAGCTGAACGGTGATGCCCTTCCAGCGCGTGTCGGTGTGCGGGGTGATCAGATAGCCGGGAATGTCGCGGGTGAGGATCGGGATCGGATACATCCCGACCTTGCGCTTGCCGAAGCGGCGCAACAGTGGCGCCGCGAGCCGCCGCTTGAACGCTTCTTTCACCGGCTGCGAGCATAGCGCGCGGCCGACCAGGTCCCACACCGCGCGTTTTTGCGGCGGCAGATGGCGGATATATTCCGGGAACAGATCGATCTTCACCCGCGTGTGCGTGCCGTCGGTGAGATCGTGGCCTTTGCTGCGGCCGTGCATCGGGCGGTAGTCGGTCGCTTCCGGCATATTGGCCAGCATCAGCGCGTAGATGTCGTCCGGAAAGACACGGTCGAAGACGAGATGGGTGAACGGTGCCTCGGACGAGGCCGCGGCGTCGACCGCGGCGGCGACGAAATCGCTCAATCGCTCCACCGCGAGCGCGCGGTTGCCCGGCTTCAAATCAAGCGTCTGATCCATGACCGACCCCGCTCCCGATCTGCCAAAGTCCGATCTGCCAAGCCTATAGCCCCGAACGCGGATACGCCACAAGCGAGGCCGATTTAGAACTTATCCAAGGGCTTTGAACGCCGCGCGCCCCGGATAGACCGCCTGCGCGCCGAGTTCCTCCTCGATGCGCAAGAGCTGATTGTACTTGGCGGTGCGGTCGGCGCGCGCCAGCGAGCCGGTCTTGATCTGCCCGCAATTGGAGGCGACGGCGAGATCGGCAATGGTCGAATCCTCGGTCTCGCCGGAGCGGTGCGACATCACCGCGGTGTAGCCGGCTTTGTGGGCCATCTCGACCGCGGCCAATGTTTCGGTCAGCGTGCCGATCTGATTGACCTTGATCAGGATCGAATTGGCGTAGTGTCCGGCGATGCCGTCGGCGAGCCGCTTTACATTGGTGACGAAGACATCGTCGCCGACGAGCTGGCATTTGTCGCCGATCGTCTTCGTCACGAGCTTCCAGCCCTCGATGTCGTCCTCGGCCATGCCATCTTCAATCGAGACGATCGGATAGCGGCCGACAAGCTCGGCGAGAAATTGCGACTGCTGTTGGCGCGAGCGCGTCTTGCCCTCGCCTCGGTAGACGTAAGCGCCGTCCTTGAAAAACTCGCTGGCCGCCGGATCGAGCGCCAGAGCCACATCCTGGCCGGGCTTGTAGCCGGCTTTCTCGATCGACTTCATCACGAAATCGAGCGCTTCCTCCGCCGACGACAGGTTGGGCGCAAAGCCGCCCTCGTCGCCGATATTGGTATTGTGTCCGGCGGCTTTAAGGGCCGCGCGCAGCGTGTGAAAGATTTCCGAGCCGGCGCGCAGCGCCTCGGCAAAGCTCGGCAGGCCGAGCGGCACGATCATGAATTCCTGGAAGTCGATTGGATTGTCGGCATGCACGCCGCCGTTGACGATGTTCATCATCGG
>DATAWA010000195.1:0-12952 GCA_036267435.1 Xanthobacteraceae bacterium
GTAATCCCGCGATCCGGCGTCCGGTGTTCCCGCCTTCAGAGCATTCGAGCCTTTCCCGAAGGGTTCGAGGGGCTTCGCGCCCGGGCCGAGCTTGGCAAATGAGGAAAGGGCAGTCATGCCATTCTACGAACATGTCTATCTTGCGCGCCAGGACGCCAGCGCGCAGCAGGTCGAGGAATTGACCGCACAATTAAAGGGCGTCGTCGAAGGTCTTGGCGGATCAGTCAAAAAGTCCGAATATTGGGGCGTCAAATCGCTCTCCTATCGGCTGCGCAAGAACCGCAAGGCGCATTTTACCCTCCTGGACCTCGACGCGCCGCCGCCGGCGATCAACGAGATCGAGCGCCTCGAGCGGCTCAACGAAGACGTGTTGCGCTATCTTACCATCCGGGTGGACGCCCTCGAGGAAGGTCCATCGGCCATGATGCGCCGCGCCGAGCGCGACCGCGACCGTGACGAGCGCCGCGGCGAACGTGGCGACCGGTTCGATCGGGGCGATCGATTTGACCGCGGTGACCGATTTGATCGCGGCGACCGGCCGCGCGACCGACGCCCGCGCGAGGGCGGCGATGAGCCAGAGACGCCGGTGGCGGTGGTGGAGGATTGAGCATGGCCATGTCACCGCAGGGCGGCGGCCGCCGCCCGTTTTTCCGTCGCCGCAAAAGCTGCCCGTTCTCGGGCGCCAACGCGCCCAAGATCGATTACAAGGACGTCAAGCTCTTGCAACGCTTCGTTTCGGAGCGCGGCAAGATCGTGCCGAGCCGAATTACCGCGGTCTCGGCGAAGAAGCAGCGCGAGCTTGCGCAGGCGATCAAGCGTGCGCGGTTTCTGGGCCTCCTGCCCTACGTGATCCGCTGAGGAGGACGCCATGGAAGTGATCCTGCTCGAACGCGTGGCCAGACTTGGCCAGATGGGCGACGTAGTCCGCGTCAAGGACGGCTTCGCCCGCAATTTTCTGTTGTCGCGCGGCAAGGCGCTGCGCGCGACGGACGAAAACCGCACGCGCTTTGAAACGATGAAGAGCGATCTCGAGGCGCGCTCGTTGGCGCTCAAGAGCGAGGCGTCTCAAGTCGGGACCAAGCTCGACGGCAAGAGCTTCACCGTGTTGCGACAGGCGTCCGAAACCGGCCAACTGTTCGGCTCCGTATCGCCGCGCGATCTCATCGCCATTATCGGTGAGTCGGGATTCAAGCTGAACCGCAGTCAGATTGCGCTCAACACGCCGATCAAAACCATCGGCCAGCACAAGGTTCCGCTGGCGCTGCATCCGGACGTCGAAACCGCAATTACGATTATCGTCGCCAGAAGCGCGGACGAGGCGGCGCGCATTGCCCGCGGCGAGGATCTAACGCAATTGCGCGAGCCGACCGAAGCGGAAGCGGCCGTAATTGCCGCCGAGCAATTCTTCGAGCCTGGTGTCGGTGAAGCGGCGGAGCCGGACGAGAACGCCGACGCAGGCGAAGCTTCCGAAGCTCCGGCTGCCAAGAAAGCCGACGGCAAGAATTAACGCGGAAATCTGAAACGGGCTGCGGCGGACTTCAGTCCGGGATGCTTCAGTCCGGAATATTGTCCCGTGGCACGCTAGCGGCGCTGGATTGATCCTCCGCGGGCGGCTTGGCGCTCAGGCTTGAGCCAAGTTCCAGGCTCGGCAGGTTGGACCGGCTACCGTCCACCGCCGCCACGCTGGCGGTGGCCGTGGAAGGAGTGCTCGGGGCTACCGCAGTGGCCTGCGTCTGATGGGGAACTGACGCCGCAGATGCCGGCGTGGCTTCGCGGGCGGCCGGAGCGGCCTCTTCGGGCTGGCGAGTCTGCTCCCGGCTCGCCGTCTCCGGCTCCCGTTCTTCCGTGGTCGCGGGCGCCGGATGTTGCTCCCGCTTTGCCTCTTCGTCCTTGACCCGCTTTTCTTCGGGCTTTGATGCCGCGCGAACCGGATGGGCCGCTGTCTTCGGCTGCCCCGGCTTAACCTCACTTGGTTTTACCTCGCTGGTTTTCGCCCCAGCAGTCCTGGGCTCCCCGGGCTTGGCCTCTTCAGCTCTGGCATGCTCCACGTCCGGCTTTTGCTTCGGCGCCGGCTCGGCGCCACCGGCGCCGAGGACGTAGGCCGCGAGCGCCGAGGCCTGGTCGGGACTTGCGGTGTAGTGCTCACGCAGAAAGCTTGAGAGCATCAGGCTATTCTTACCGGCCGCGAGGCCCCGCGGAGTCTTGTGGCAGGTGGCGCAATCGCTCGCATAAATCTCCGCCGCTGACTTGCCGGCGTCGATATTGACCTGGGCGCGCGCGATACCCGGCATTAGGCCCGCCAGGCCTGCAATAAGCGCAAATTTAACCGGTAATCCCCGGAACACGCCGATCTCCTCAAGTCCTATCGGTTTGGCGAGCATACTTACCCCATCGACCAAGGAATGCGAGTGTCGGATATCGCGCTTATCCCACCCGCTCCAAGCGAAGCCCTGCAACGCCTCTCCAGCATTGCTGGTTGCGGAGGATTTTGTTTTAATAACGGCGGCAGGAGGACGACGCCCGCGCAACCGGCTGATGGAGCGGCCAATAGGCCGCTGCGGCGAACAAACGCCAATCGTCGCAGGCTGCGGTCAGGGCTCTGTGGAGTGGGGCCGGCGGTGGATCGGTTGTTGATGTTATTGCTGCGTCGGTACGTTCGCCGTGGGTCCATCAGGATCACGACGGCAAGCGGATCGACCTACACCTTCGGTGATGGCAGCGGGCAAGCCCCCGCAGTGCGCTTTACCTCGACAAAAGCCCAACGGGCAGTCTTGCTCGATCCCGAGCTCAAGCTTGGGGAGGCCTATATGGACGGCTCTTTTGTGGTCGAGCGCGGCTCGATAGCCGACGTCCTTGAGGTCCTCCTCGGTCAGGAGCCCTTTGCCGCGCCAAGCTGGGCGCTGACGAGGCTCGCGCGCTACGTGCTCCGGCGCCTGCAGCAATTTAATTGGCGCGGCCGATCGCGCCATAATGTCGCGCATCACTACGATCTGGACGGCCGGCTCTATTCCCTCTTCCTTGACGGCGACCAGCAATATAGCTGCGCCTATTTCGAAACGCCGGATACGTCGCTCGACGACGCCCAGCTCGCCAAGAAGCGGCATCTGGCGGCTAAGCTGCGGCTAAAGCCGGGCGCAAAGGTTCTCGATATCGGCTGCGGCTGGGGCGGCCTCGCGCTTTACCTCGCCGAAATTGCCGGCGCGCTGGTCACCGGCATCACTCTCTCGCAGGAGCAGTTTCAGCGTGCCCAGTCCCGCGCCATCGAGAGCGGCCACCCCGAGGATACGACCTTCCGGCTGATCGACTATCGCGACGTCGACGGCCGCTTCGACCGCATCGTGTCGGTCGGCATGTTCGAGCACGTCGGCGTCGGTTTCTATGACACCTATTTCGATAAATGCGCCAAGCTCTTGGCGGATGACGGCGTCATGGTTCTGCATACCATCGGGCGATCGAGCCCGCCCGGTATTACCAATCCTTGGATTGCGAAATACATATTCCCCGGCGGCTACATCCCCGCGCTTTCCGAAGTTCTGCCGGCGATCGAGCATGCCAAGCTCATGGTCAGCGACGTCGAAGTTTTGCAGCTCCATTATGCCGAAACGCTGAAAGCCTGGCGTGAACGCTTCCTCGCGCACCGCGACGAAGTCGTGCGGCTCTATGATCAACGCTTCGTGCGGATGTGGGAGTTCTACCTTGCTTCCTCCGAGATGGCGTTCCGCGCCGGCGATATGGTGGTCTTTCAAATCCAGATAGCCAAGCGCAAGGGTTTGATCCCGGCGACCCGCGATTACATCGCCCGCGAGGAGGCGCGCTTGCGCGGCATCGAATCCGGCTACACGGCGCCGTTGCGACTCGCCGGTGAATAGCGGCGGCGCGCCGCAAGCGCCCCAGTCAAGCAGATTGGATATTGCTCACCGCCTGCGGTGGGTAACGGGGAAAGCCGCAATGAAGATTTCCCATCGCGCCGCCGCTCGACTATCGACGATCATCCGTTGCGGCATGACGCTCGCCGATACGCACGGTGCCTGCCGTTTCTGAGTAAACCCGCCATGTTGAGTTCCGCCCCGAATTCGCCACGCGCCGTCTTTCGGCCATTTGCCGCAAAACGGCCACAGCCCGTGATTCTTCTGATTGATCATGCCGGTATTCGATTCGACCGCCCGCAAACAAACGCCGCCCGAGCCGACTTTCCGCACGGCGCCGCACAATATCGAAGCCGAGCAAGCGCTGCTGGGGGCTATTCTCGTCAATAACGAGGCGTTTTATCGCGTCTCCGACTTCCTCGAGCCAAAGCATTTCTTCGAGCCCATCCATCAGCGCATTTTCGAACTGAGCGGCGGCCTTGTTCGCGCCGGCAAGATCGCAACGCCGGTGACGCTGAAGACGTTTTTGCCGGCGGACGCCGACATCGCGGGGTTGTCCGTCAACCAATATCTGGCGCGGCTCGCCGCCGAAGCGACCACGATCATCAACGCCCAGGATTACGGCCGTACCGTTTACGATCTTTCGCTGCGGCGGGATCTGATTGCGATCGGCGAGGAGATGGTCAATTCGGCCTATGATGCGCCGGTCGACTCGACGCCTATCAGTCATATCGAGGAGGCCGAGCGTAGACTCTACGAGATCGCCGAGACCGGACGATACGACTCGGGTTTTCAGCGTTTTGCCCAGGCGTTGACCACGGCTGTCGACATGGCGGCCCGGGCCTATCAGCGCGACGGCAGCCTGTCCGGACTAGCGACCGGCCTCACCGACCTCGATAGCCGCATGGGCGGCCTGCAGCCGTCCGATTTGGTTATCCTCGCCGGCCGCCCCGGCATGGGCAAAACCGCGCTCGCCACCAACATCGCTTATAATGTCGCCAAGGCTTGGCAAGGTGAATTGGCCGCCGACGGCCACACCCAGACCGTCAATGGCGGCATTGTCGGATTCTTCTCGCTTGAAATGTCGGCAGAGCAGCTTGCCACCCGCATTATCTCGGAACAGACCGGTATCCCATCGACCAAAATCCGCCGCGGCGGCATCGGCGAAAGCGACTTCGAGACAATCAAGGACGTATCGATCGACCTGCAGAACCTGCCGTTCTATGTGGACGAGACCGGCGGTCTGTCGATCGGCCAATTGGCGGCAAGGGCGCGGCGGCTCAAGCGCCAGCGCGGCCTCGATCTTTTGGTCATCGACTATATCCAGCTACTGCAGGGCACGAGCCGGCGCTCCAGCGAAAATCGCGTCCAGGAAATCACCGAGATCACCACGCGGCTCAAGGCACTGGCCAAAGAGCTCAACATTCCGATTCTGGCGCTGTCGCAGCTGTCGCGTCAGGTGGAATCGCGCGACGACAAGCGGCCGCAATTATCCGATCTGCGTGAATCGGGCTCGATCGAGCAGGATGCCGACGTCGTGCTGTTCGTGTTCCGCGAGGAATATTATCACCAGATGCGCAAGCCGATGGAATCGAACCGCGAAAAATTCGACGAATGGCTTGCAGAGGGTAATCGCGTGGAAGGCAAGGCCGAGGTCATCATCGGCAAGCAGCGCCACGGGCCGACAGGCACGGTCGAACTGCAATTCGATGCCGAGGTGACACGCTTCGGCAACCTGGATTCGACCCATAGCTCCGATCTTTAGGCAGCCCGCGGCTGGACGTCGCGCTCGATCGACCGAGCGCTTTCCATGCGCGCTTTAGTCAAATCATGGGTCGCCTGCAGGCCGATCCAGAACTCGGCGCTGTTTCCGAAAAAACGCGACAGCCGCGAGGCCGTATCCGCCGTAATCGAGCGTTCGCCCTTGACGACTGCGCCAATGCGCGTTGCGGGAACTCGCAAGGCCATTGCAAGCGCATTCACCGACATGTGCAGCGGTTTGAGAAATTCCTCAGCCAGTACTTCACCGGGATGCGTTGTGACACGATCAGGCAGAGGGACCACCTTAGTGGTAGTCGACGATTTCGACATTTGTCGGTCCCTCCGCGGTCCATGTGAAGCAGATACGCCATTGATCGTTGATCCTTATTGATCAAACGTATAACTCGTCGCGGCAAGGGCCGCCGGCGCCACACGAGCCATATTCTGCCGCTTTACACCGGGCGGCCGTGCCAGCCATAAGGCAGCTATGGAGGCGGGTTTGGCAGTCGCACAACGGATTTCCCCGGCGGTCGCCGCTCCGGCGGCGCCGGAAACCGGCAGCACGCTGACGGTCGACCTCGCGGCGATCACGGCGAATTGGCGTATGCTCGCCGACCGCCTTCTCGCCGCCGAATGCGCCGCAGTGGTGAAAGCCAATGCCTATGGGCTGGGCTTGCCGCAGGTCACGACCGTCCTGGCGAAAGCCGGCTGCAAGACGTTCTTCGTCGCCGACCTCGCCGAAGCACGCGTCGTGCGTTCGCGGGCGCCCGATGCGGCGATCTACATTCTTCACGGGTTCACGCCGGATTGGGGCGAGGGACTTCTCGAGATCAACGCGCGGCCGGTCATAAATTCGGCCACCGAACTCGCCGAGTGGGATGCTTTTGTCGCGGCCCATTCCTGGCGCGGCGGCGCGGCGCTGCAGGTCGATACCGGCATGCGCCGGCTCGGCATATCGGCCGACGAGGCAGTGGCGCTGGCGCCGCGCGCACAGACCGAGAATCACGGCATCGCTCTTTTGATGAGCCATCTGGTCTGCGCGGAGATCGCCGATCATCCGCTCAATGCCAAGCAGATCCGTCTGTTTCGCGAATTGCATACGCTTTATCCGGGCGTACCGGCTTCGCTCGTCAACTCCTCCGGCATTTTTCTCGGCGATGCGGGACATTTCGATCTGGCGCGACCCGGCGCCGCGCTCTACGGCGTCAACCCGACGCCGGGGCGGCCCAATCCGATGAAAAGCGCGGTCGAGTTGAGCAGCCGCATCCTGCAGATTCGCAGCGTCGCGCGCGACGATACCGTGGGCTATGACGCGACATGGACGGCTAAACGCACCTCGCGGATCGCCGTCATCGCACTCGGCTATGCCGACGGGCTCATGCGTGGCGGCGGCGGCACCGACGAGCGGCCGGGCGGCGCCGCGATCGTCGCCGGCCGGCGCTGCCCCATCGTCGGCCGCATTTCGATGGATCTGGTCTGCGCCGACGTCACCGACCTCCCCGACGGCGCCGTCCACCGCGGCGACCAGGCAGTTCTGATCGGCGGCGAGATCGGACTTGATGAGGCCGCTGCAGCGGCGGGCACCATCGGCTACGAGGTTCTCACGCGACTCGGGTTGCGATCGCATGTCGTCTATCGCAGCGATCAGGACGAATAGGATGGCGGCGCGCTCGCTCAGTTTCGTTTGCCAGAATTGCGGCGCGGCCTATGCGCGCTGGTCGGGCAAATGCGACGCCTGCGGCGAATGGAATACGCTGGTCGAGGAAGGCGCCGAGGGACCGCGGCGTTCGGTCCGCAAGGGGCGCCAGTTCGCGGTCGAGACGCTCAAGGGCCAATCGCACGAGGCACCCCGCCTCGCCTCCGGCGTCGCCGAATTCGACCGGGTGACCGGCGGCGGTCTGGTGCGAGGTTCGGTGCTGCTGCTTGGCGGCGATCCCGGCATCGGCAAATCCACGCTGCTCCTTGAAGTGGCGGCGGCTTTTGTGCGGCACCGGCATCGCGCCGTCTATATTTCCGGCGAGGAGGCGGTGGCCCAGGTGCGACTGCGCGCCGAGCGGCTTGGACTTGCCGATGTGGCCGTCGAGGTGGCGGCCGAAACATCGGTCGAGGATATTGTGGCGACGCTATCGCAGGGCGCAGTGCCGCACCTCGTGGTGATCGATTCGATCCAGACCATGTGGACGCAGGCCGTCGAAGCCGCGCCCGGCACGGTGACCCAAGTCCGTGGCTCGGCCGGCGAATTGATCCGTTTCGCCAAACGTACCGGCACCGCCGTGATTCTGGTCGGCCATGTCACCAAGGACGGCCAGATCGCCGGGCCGCGCGTCGTCGAGCACATGGTCGACGCCGTGATGTCGTTCGAGGGCGAGGGCTCGCAGCAATTCCGCATTCTGCGCGCCATCAAGAATCGCTTCGGTCCAACCGACGAGATCGGCGTGTTCGAGATGACCGGAGCGGGCCTGCGCGAGGTCGCCAATCCTTCCGAACTGTTCCTGTCCGAACGCGAACTCGGCAGCCCCGGCACTGCCGTCTTCGCCGGCATCGAGGGCACACGGCCGCTCCTCGTCGAGATTCAGGCGCTGGTCGCTCCGACCGCGCTGGGGACGCCGCGCCGGGCCGTGGTGGGCTGGGACCCTGCCCGGCTCTCGATGGTGCTTGCGGTGCTCGAGGCGCATTGCGGCGTTCGGCTCTCCGGCCATGACGTCTATCTCAATGTCGCGGGCGGCCTGCGCATTGCCGAACCGGCTGCCGATGTCGCCGCGGCGGCGGCCCTGGTGTCGTCGCTGGCGCGCGCACCACTGCCGCCGGACGCGGTCTATTTCGGCGAAGTCTCGCTGTCGGGAGCGGTACGGCCGGTAGCGCAAACCGCGACCCGGCTGAAGGAAGCGCACAAGCTCGGTTTCACCAAGGCGATCGTCCCGGAAGCCGCCCGCAATGAGGCCCCCGACGGCGTTGCGCTGTTCCCCGTCGGTACGCTGGCCAATCTGGTCGCCGATATTGCCCGCAACGGCACGCCGCCGCTCCGCCGCGTCGCTGGACAAGACACCTGATGCCGAGGATTGTGCCCCGACAGAATCGCCGACAAGACGGGTGACGGCGCGCCAACGCCCGGCTATACAGCCCGCGGGCGCGGGTACTGGCTGGGCATTTAGCTGGCGAGCGGACTGGTAACTTATGCCGATTACGCTGCTCGATATCATACTGATCGTGGTCATGCTGATATCCGGGCTGCTCGCCATGGTGCGCGGCTTCATGCGGGAGGTGCTGTCCATCACCGCATGGATTCTCGCTGCGGCAGCGACGCTTTACTCCTACGGCAAGCTCATTCCCTACGCCAAAGAGTACTTCAACAGCGATATCGTCGCCTCGGTCGCGGTGGTTGGCAGCGTTTTCCTGATCACCCTCATGGTTGTCTCGGTATTAACCATACGCATCTCCGACATGGTGCTGGACAGCCGGGTCGGTGCGCTGGACCGCACGCTGGGCTTCCTCTTCGGCTTAGCCCGCGGCCTCATTATCGTGGTGGTGGCCTTTGTCTTCTTCAATTGGCTGGTCCCCGAGCGCAGCCAGCCGGACTGGGTGAAGAACGCGAAATCGCTCGTGGTCCTCAAAAGAACCGGGGACTCGCTGATATCGATGTTGCCGGAGGACCCGGAAAACACCATCTTAAACAAGCTGAAGAAGCCGCATCCGGAGGATACGGATAATCCGGAGACGGCTCCCGACCAGCAACACAGCGAGCTTCATCGGCTGGAGGGCCGGAACTCATGACTGAGCCCGAACTCCTCGATCTCGACGACGCCGACCGGCTGCGTGAAGAATGTGGGGTCTTCGGAATCTTCGGTCATCCCGACGCCGCGGCGATCACCGCGCTCGGCCTGCATGCGCTCCAGCACCGCGGCCAGGAAGCCGCCGGCATCGTCTCGTTCGACGGCAAGCGGTTTCATTCCGAGCGCCGCCTGGGCCTCGTCGGCGACGCCTTTTCCCGGCGCGAGGTGATCGATCGCCTGCCCGGCAATGCCGCGGTCGGCCACGTGCGCTATTCGACCACCGGCGAGACTATTCTGCGCAACGTCCAGCCGCTGTTCGCCGAATTGAACGCCGGCGGTTTCGCCGTCGGCCATAATGGCAATCTGACCAACGGCCTGACGCTGCGCCGTCAATTGGTGCGCGAAGGCGCCATGATGCAATCGACCACCGACACCGAGGTGATTTTGCATCTGGTGGCGCGGTCGCACCGCAACCGCTTTGTCGACCGCTTCATCGAGGGCTTGCGGATGCTCGAAGGCTCCTACGCTTTCGTCGGGCTGACCAACAAGAAACTGGTCGGCGCCCGCGATCCCTTGGGTATTAGGCCGCTGGTGCTCGGCAAGCTCGACGGCTGCCCGATCCTGGCTTCCGAGACCTGCGCGCTGGACATCATCGGCGCGCAATATGTGCGCGACGTCGAGAACGGCGAGGTGCTGGTTTTCGACGAGGACGGCGCGCATTCGCACAAGCCGTTCCCCCTCACGGCGCCGCGGCCGTGCATCTTCGAATACATCTATTTCGCGCGGCCCGACTCGGTGCTCGGCGGCCGTAGCATTTATAATGTGCGCAAGGCCAGCGGCGCTGAGCTTGCCCGCGAGGCGCCAGCCCCCGCCGACGTGGTCGTTCCGGTACCCGATTCCGGCGTGCCGGCGGCAGTCGGCTACGCGCAAGAATCGGACATTCCCTACGAGCTCGGCATCATCCGCAATCACTATGTGGGACGCACCTTCATCGAGCCGACCCAGCACATTCGCCAGCTCGGGGTGCGCTTGAAGCACAGCGCCAACCGTGCGGTGGTGTCCGGCAAGCGCATCGTGCTGATCGACGATTCGATCGTGCGCGGCACGACCTCGGTGAAGATCGTGCAGATGATGCGCGAGGCCGGCGCGCGCGAAGTGCATCTCCGCGTCGCCTCGCCGCCGATCACCCATCCCGACTATTACGGCATCGACACGCCGGAGCGCGACAAGCTGCTCGCCGCCACTCACGATCTTGAAGGCATACGGAAATTCATCGGCGCGGATTCGCTGGCGTTTTTGTCGGTCGACGGCATTTATCGCGCCATGGGCGAGAAGGGCCGCGATCCGCTGCGGCCGCAATTCACCGATCACTGCTTTACCGGCGACTACCCAACGCCGCTCACCGACCGCAACGCGGAAGATACGCCGCGCCAGCTTTCGCTGCTCGCCGAGGCGAGCTGACGCATGAAATCTCTCGCCGATCGGATCGCGCTCGTGACCGGCGCCACGCGGGGCATCGGCCGCGCCGTGACGCTGGCGCTGGCGCGCGAAGGCGCGCATGTCGTCGCGGTCGGCCGCACACAGGGCGCGCTCGAAGAGATCGACGACGCGGTCCGCACCGCCGGCGGTTCGACCACCCTCGTACCGCTCGACATGCGCGACTATCCGGGCATCTACCGGCTCGCTTCCGCGCTCGCCGAGCGCTACCAGAAACTCGACGTGCTCGTCGGTAATGCCGGCGTGGTCGGGGAGCGCGCACCGGTCGATCACGTCGATCCGGCGAACTGGGACGAGGTGATGGCGGTCAACGTCACCGCCAACTGGCATCTGCTGCGCGCCACCAATGCGCTGCTGCGGCGCGCGGACGCGGGCCGCGTCGCTTTGATCACCTCGGGCGCCGCGACCCATCCGCGTGCCTATAGCGGGGCTTATTCAGTATCGAAGGCGGCCTTGAATACGCTCGGGCAGATCTACGCCGCGGAAACGTCCTCGACTGCGATGCGCGTTAATCTGTTCAATCCCGGTCCGACGCGCACGCGCATGCGCGCTTTGGTGATGCCGGGCGAGGACCCGATGACGCTGCCAACCCCGGAGACGGTGGCTGAGAAAATCCTCGAACTCTGCCTGCCGGGCTGCACCGAAACCGGCAAGCTTTACGATTTTCCCGCCGGACGGTTTTTGGAATTCTCAGCGCCGGTGTGAGTTAACGCCGCCGCTTCTTGCCGGCGAACGGATTGGCCTTGGTCCGCATGGTGAGCCGGATCGGCGTGCCGGGCAGCGCGAAACTCTCGCGCAACCCGTTGATCAGATAACGGCGATAGCTCGCCGGCAGCTCGCTCGCGCGCGAACAAAACAGCACGAAAGTCGGCGGCCGCGCTTTCGGCTGGGTCATGTAGTCGAGCCGCAGCCGCCGGCCGCTCAGCGCCGGCGGCGGATTGGCCGCCGTTACGTCGCCCAGAAAACGGTTGAGTGCCGCCGTCGGCACCCGCTTGTTCCACACCTCATGGGCTTTGAGCACCGCTTCCATCAACTGATCGAGGCCCTGCCCGCTCTTTGCCGAGAGCACCACGACCGGAACGCCCCTGATCTGCGCCAGCATGCGATCGACCGCGGCGCGCAACCGCGACAGCGCGCCCGGCTCCGCTTCGATCAAATCCCATTTGTTGACCGCGATGACCACGGCGCGGCCTTCGCGCTCGACCAGATCGGCGATGCGAACGTCCTGTTCTTCGAACGGGGTCTGCGCGTCGACCAGCACGATGACCACCTCGGCGAAGCGGATGGCATTGAGCGTGTCCGACACCGAAAGCTTTTCGAGCTTCTCATCGATACGGGCGCGCCGTCGCATCCCGGCGGTATCGTGGATACGGAAGCGCGTGTCCCGCCAAGCGAGGTCGACCGTGATCGAATCGCGCGTGATACCGGCCTCGGGCCCGGTCAACAGCCGTTCCTCGCCGAGCAGGCGATTGATCAGGGTCGATTTTCCGGTATTCGGCCGCCCGACAATGGCGATGCGGATCGGCTGAGGTTCCTCGCCGGTGGCAACGGGCTCCGCCTCCGGCTCCGCAGTGAACTCTGGTAACGCGCTACGCAGCGCATCGTAAAGATCGGAAAGGCCTTCGCCGTGCTCGGCACTGATCGCAACCGGCGTGCCGAGCCCCAGCGCATAGGCTTCGAGCGCGCCCGCTTGGCCGGCGCGCCCCTCGCTTTTGTTGGCGACAAGGATCGCGGGCTTGCCGGATTTGCGCACCAAATTGGCAAAGGCGCCATCGGCCGGCAGCGCGCCGGCGCGCGCGTCGACCAAAAACAAGATCGCGTCGGCCTGCGCCATCGCCGTCGCGGTTTGCGCCTGCATGCGTGCCGACAGGCTTTCGCGCCCGGCATTCTCAAGGCCGGCGGTATCGATCACCTTGAAATTGAGATCGCCGAGCTTGCCGTCGCCCTCGCGCCGATCCCGCGTCACGACGGGCTGATCGTCAACCAGCGCCAGCCGCCGCCCGACCAGACGGTTGAACAGCGTCGATTTGCCGACGTTGGGACGTCCGACGATGGCAA
>DATAWA010000196.1:0-18183 GCA_036267435.1 Xanthobacteraceae bacterium
TAGGCGCTCGGGTTGTCGGCGGCGGAATTGACCGATTTGCCGGTTGCCAGCGCTTCCTGGGTGGTGGTCAAGTCGGCAGAGGTTTGCTGCAGCGACAGCAGGTTCTGCCGAATACCCGAGGACAAGGTGATATCAGACATACTCATGTACCTTCTGGTTACAGGCCGTACTGGCTTTGCACTTGCTGTACGTGCCGTACCGGCGAGTGCGTGTTTCCGATCTGCGTGATCGGCTGCCCGAGAGGGTGCATTATTTCGCTTAAAGACGCGTAAAAGGACCAATCCAAGGCTTAATGCGTTCTTACCGGCGCAGATACCATCCCGCGCGCGGCTTTGACCCAGATTTATATGGTCGCGCGCTGTACTTCGCAGCCACAACTGTTTTCGCGTGTTTTATGGAAGTTGAGATGTGTGAGCTTAAGCGGCCATTAACCGTTTTCTGTTTGCTGTTCGTTAACCATATTCGGAGCCTTTCCGCGCTCCTTCCACCGCCAGTCGTTTGTTGATGCCCAATCCAACCACCGAAGCGTCGGCCGCGAGCAGCATTGCCGCCGCACCTCAGCCTGCCGGCAGCGGCCCGACGAACCTCGTGGTCGCCACGCCTTGTTTCGGCGGGCAGATATCCGCCGTCTACGCGCTGTCGCTGCTCAAGCTGCAGACGCGCCTGCGCGGCTACCGCGATTGCACCCTCAAGGTGCTAATGAAGGACGGCGATGCACTCATCACGCGGGCGCGGGCGAGCCTGCTGGCGCAGTTTCTCGACGATTCGAGCGCGACTCACCTGCTGTTCATCGATGCCGATATCGGGTTCGAACCCGAGCAGGTGGTGCGGCTGATCGAATGCGGCGCCCAAATGTGCGCGGCGGTCTATCCTATCAAGCGCATCGACTGGCAGCGCATGAGAACCGCGCTGTCGGGCGCCGAACCCAACCCGGCCGCGTCGCTCAACTACGCGTTCGAGGTCGAGGACCCGAACGCCGTTATCGCCAATTCAGGCTTTATCAAGGTGCGTTATGCCGGCACAGGATTTCTTATGATCCGGCGGCCGGCGCTCGAGCGCATGTGTGCGCAGTATCCGCAGCTTCGCTACAAGAGCGATCACTCGATCGACGCCGCGAGCGAAAGCGCCAACAGGTACGCCCTGTTCGAATGCGCGATCGCCGAGGATGGCACGTATCTCAGCGAGGATTTCGCGTTCTGCAAACGCTGGACGGATATGGGCGGCGAGATCTGGGCCGACCTCAATAGCCGACTCCATCACATCGGGCCGATGACGTTCTGCGGCGATCTGGCGTCGCGATTCAGACAGGCGGGGTAGGGAAGAGGGTGCCTCTGCGACCGCCGGGAATCACGCCAGCATGTTGACCAGAGTGCCGCCGACGCCGGAATCGGCCAACAGCGAAGCCGCGCTGCCGGATGTCTCCGAGGCCACCGTCGCATAGCTTTTACTGGTCTTGGCGGTGCTCGATGAGGTGCTGGCGGTGCTCTTGGTGCTGCTGGCAGTCGAGGAACTCGACGTCGATGAAGAGCTTGAACCGCTGCCCTTGGTCGGCGTGAAGGCCTGATGTCCGACGCCGAAGCCGACGTTGGATGCGTAGAGGCCGCCGATGAAGATGGACGTGGTGTCGTTCTCGGCGGTGATTACAAGATTTCCATGGCTGTTCAGGGATGCGGTGACCGCCGCGTTGCCATAATCCTTGGCGTTGATCGCGTTCAGCAGATCGCCGACCGTGTCGGTTCCGGTCGAGGTGTACGATGTCGTGTTGGGCCCTGCGCCCACGGTAATCGTGCCGCCGGAGAGAACTCCCAAGAGCGACAGCGGAGTGCTCGTCGAGAGTGATGCCGTTCCGATTGCCTTGGCGGGCGCGGCGGAAGTGCCGGAGGAGGACGAGGAGGTCCCGGTGCTGTTCGACGATGACGAACTGGTCGTGCCGTTCAGCAGATTCTCGATGGCGGCGGTGAGCTGCGAATTGGTGCGGTTCAGGGCGGTCTTGTTGGCAATGCTGGCGAGGCCCTTGCCCTGATTGGTCTCGGCCGCGCTCATGGCGTTGATGATCGAGTCGGTCGATGAAATCGTATTGCTGTTCGACTGCGCGCTCTGCCAGTAGCTCTGGTCCTGTTGCCAGAACGATGTGCTGATACTTCCAATACCCATTTCACTGCTCGCTTGGCAGAACTCGACCCCCGACTCAACCGCCACGCCTGTTATGCCGGCGCGGGGTTAATTTTGAGTCTATCGACGGCCTGGACTTACCTTTGATTAACTATCTTGTCCGACGCTGCGGCTGGCGAACATCCGATCGCGACGGATGCGCGATCTCATCGCTTGCCGCGGCGGAAAAGAGCTTCGCGATCCCGGCTCTCCGCTCACAGTGAATGATCGCATGACCCAGCACGCAACCGCGCCGGACCCGCACAGTGCGCCCCTCGTGCAGTACGCCCTGACTCTGCACGAGGCCGGCCAACTTTCGGAAGCGGAGCAGATCTACGACACGGTGCTGGCGAGTGACCCGGACAATTTCGACGCCATGCACCTCGGCGGCGTGCTCAAGCACCAGCAGGGCCGCTCGGTTGAAGGTCTGCGCCTGGTCGCCGCCGCGCTACGGGCGCAGCCCGGAGCGGCGGATGCTCTGATCAATTACGGCGTGATCCTCGATGCGCTCAAGCGCCACCAGGAGGCGCTCGCCGCATTCGACGATGCGCTCGCGAACCACGCCGCGAGCGCTTCCGTGCACTTCAATCGCGGTCGGTCCCTGGCCAGTCTCGGCCGTCACGCCGAGGCGCTGGCAAGCTACGACCAAGCCCTGGCGCTCGCTCCCGGGCACATCTCGGCGCGGCTCAATCGCGGCGATGCCTTGGCCGCCTTGTCCCGCCACGAAGAAGCGCTCGCCGCGTACGACGCGCTGCTGGCGGCGCACCCGGGGCACGCGCCGGCGCAAGCCCGGCGCGGCAATGCGCTGATCGTGCTGAAGCGGCACGCGGAAGCGCTCGCCGCCTACGACGCGGTGCTGGCTCTCGCGCCCGGCGACGCCGAGGCATTCAACAACCGCGCCGTCGCGCTCACCGAGCTTGGACGTTTCGAGGAGGCACTGCAAAGCTGCGAAAGCGCATTGGCGCTGCGGCCCGGCTATGCCGACGCGCTCTACAACAAGGGCAACGCACTGCTCGGGCTCACCCGATATGAGGAGGCGTGCGCCAGCTACCAGTCGGCGCTCGAGCTCGAACCGGTGCGGATCGATGCGCTGAACAATCTCGGTCTGGCATTGCTGGCGCTGAGCAAGCCAGACGAAGCGCTGCCGAAATTTGAAGCCGCGCTCCTGATCAATCGCGAGCATGCGGAAACGCTGCATAATAAGGCCAACGTTCTGCTGGCGCTCAATCGCTTCGAGGAAGCGCTCGCGGTCTGCGATCAAAGGATTGTCCTCGAGCCGGATCAGCCGGATGTGCTCAGCATCCGCGGCGTCGCGCTGGGCAAGCTCGGCCGTCACGCGGAAGCGCTGGCGAGCTACGATGCAGCACTGGCGGCGGCGGCCGAGCCGCGCCCCGACATTCAAATCAATCGCGGCACCGCACTCATCAATCTCGATCGCACGGACGAGGCGATTGCCTGCTTTGACGCGGTGATCAGCGAGCAGCCCGGCAATATTGCCGCCCTCATCGGCCGCGGCAACGCGCACATCAGAGTGAAGCGCTTCGAGACGGCGCTGACCAATTATCAGGAAGCCTTGGCCATCGAGCCGGGAAATCCGATCGCGCTGACCGACCGCGGTGTGGCGCTGAGTCTGCTCGATCGCTTCGAGGAGGCGATCGCCAGCCACGAGGAGGCGCTGCGCATCGAGCCGCATATCGTCAGCGCTCATGTCAATCGCGGCAACGCGATGCTCAAATTATCGCGTTTACAGGAGGCTCTGGAATCCTACACGGAGGCGCTGCGGCGCGAGCCGGTAAACGTCGATGCCAATTTCAACGCGGCGATCACGCGGCTGTGCCTGGGCGATTATCGGGAAGGCTGGAAGCAATATGAATACCGCTGGGAAACCAAGCACTTCGCCGGACATCGCCCCAACTATCCGCAGCCGATGTGGCGCGGCGAGGATATAACGGGCAAGCGGATCGTGCTGAACGCCGAGCAGGGCATGGGCGACGTCATTCAGTTCGTCCGCTATGCCCCGCTGGTCGCGGCGCGTGGCGCCGAGGTCATTCTCGCGGTGCCGCGGCCGCTCAAGGCGCTGATGGCCACCGTGCCCGCCATTGCCGCGGTGGTGGCGAACGGCGATCCGATGCCCGAGTTCGATGTGTTCTGCCCGCTGATGAGCCTGCCGCTGATATTCGGTACCGAGGCCGACACGATACCAGCGAACATTCCCTATCTGCGGCCTTACGCCGACCGCATCGAGGCATGGCAACCGCGCGTGCCGGACAATGGCCGGGCGCGTGTCGGGGTGTGCTGGGCCGGCAATCCCGGCTTTGGCAACGACCGGCATCGTTCGATCACGCTCGAACGCTTCGCCACGCTTTTTGACGTGCCCGGTATCGATTTCATCAGCCTACAAAAGGAAGTGAACCCGGCGCAGGCGGCGTTGCTGGATCAGGACGGTGTTTTGCGGCTTGGCGAGCAGTTCGAAGATTTCGCGGACACCGCCGCCGTCGTGGCGATGCTCGATCTCGTTGTCGCGGTCGACACCTCGGTGGCCCATCTCGCGGGAGCGATGGGCCGGGTGACGGCGCTGCTGGTGCCGTTCTCGCCGGATTGGCGCTGGCTGCTCGATCGTGAAAACAGTCCCTGGTACCCGACCATGCGGTTGTTTCGGCAGACCGCGACCAACGATTGGGAGGGCGTAATCGAACGCTTGAGTCGGGAGCTAAGCGAAGTCGCGCAGCGGAGAGCTACGCAAAGCTGAGAACGCGTGAGCGGACGTGTGAGCAAAGCCCTCGCGGCAAGGCGGGGCGTCAGCCACCGCCGGCATGGTCGCGCAAGGCGTCGCGAACCCGGGCGATCACTGGATCCCAGTTTCTCGTCTCGTTCTGCCGGAATATGCGTGCCGTCGGATACCAGGGGCTGTCGTCACGATCGAGCAGCCAGCGCCAGCACGTATTGTATCGATTGAGCAGCCACAACGGCTTGCCGAGCGCGCCGGCAAGGTGCGCGACCGACGTATCCACGGCGATGACGAGGTCAAGGTTGTCGATGAGCGCCGCTGTGTCCGAGAAATCCTGAAACTCGTCGCTCCAGTCGATGACGCGGTGACGCAGCGGGCTGTTGCGCAACTGTGTGACCGCGTCTTCGCCTTTCTGCAGACTCACGAATTGGCATCCGGTTATGTCGAACAATGGCGCGACCATGTCGAAGGTAACGCTGCGCTGCCGGTCGATCAGATGCGCGTTGGGAAGCTGCTTGCGCGGGTCGCCGGCCCAGACCAGTCCGACCCGAGGTTTGTCGTGCGGGCCGAGCCGGCTCCGCCACGCCTCGCGCTTGGCCGCGTCCGGCGACAGATAAGGTGTGTCCCCGGGGATCGTTGCGAGGTCGGTGTTGAAGGCGAGCGGTAGGCTCAAGAGCGGGCTGTGCAGATCGAAGTCGGGCAGGGGATCGCCCAGGGCGACGACCTCGATGCCGCCGGCGAGCGTGCGCATCAGCGCTACAAGGGGCTTCGGCACTTCAAAGATCACACGCGCGGCGCGGGCCGCCACGCGCGGCGCGTAGCGGCAGAATTGCAAGGTGTCGCCGAGGCCCTGTTCGGCGTGCAGAAGGACGGTCTTTGCGCCGATCTCATCAGACCCGTTCCATTGCGGCTGGGCAAAATTGCGTTTGGCGGCGGTGAGCTGCTCGGTTTTCCATCTCCACTCGTACTGTTTCCAGCCGCGATCGAAATCGCCCGTGAGCAACAGGCAGATGGCGGCGTTGAAATGGGCCTCGCCCAGATCGGGCGCCATTGCCATCGCGCGATCGAAACTCGCCAACGCTTCGTCGAAGCGACCGAGCTCTCTCAGCGCGTTGCCGCAATTGGAATAAGCTTCGGCGAAGTTCTGCTTCAGCAGGGCGGCGCGATTGTATTCCTCGACCGCTTCTTCAAAACGCTTGAGTTCCTGCAAGGCGTTGCCGCGGTTCGAAATGGCCTCGGCAAATTCCGGCCGCAAGGCGAGCGCGCCGGCGTAATCCGCCAGCGCCTCGTCGAAGCGAAGGAGATCGTGCAGGGCAGCGCCGCGGTTGGAGAGCGCTTCGGGATAAGCCCGCCTGAGGGACAGCGCGCCGTCGTAACTGGCAAGCGCTTCGTGCAGCCGTTTCCGGTGGCGCAGCGCGTTGCCGCGGTGGCAATGCGCCTCGGCGAAGTCCGGCCGCAGCGCAATCGCGCGCTCGCAGCTCGCCAGCGCCTCCGGGAAGCGCTTCAGCTCGCAAAGCGCGTCGCCACGGTTGGAATAGGCGTCGGCGAAGTCCGGCCGCAGCGCAATCGCCCGGTCGTAGCTCGCCAGCGCCTCGTCGAAGCGCCGCAGTGCTTTGAGCGCGTTGCCCCTGTTGGAGTGCGCTTCGGCATAGTCGGGCCGCAATGCGATCGCGCGATCGAAATTCGCAATCGCTTCCTGGAACCGCCCCAATCGCTCCAGCGCAATGCCGTGATTGTTGAGGACGAAAACGTTGTCGGGACTTCTTTTGAGCGCCAGCTCGATATGGCGCAGCGCCTCGGCGTAATTGCCCCGCTGCAAGAAAATGGCGCCGAGCAATTGCCGGCTGTCGAAATGGTCAGGTTGGCCCGTGAGAATCTGAACGTAGGTCTTCTCCGCCTCGGCAAGTCGGCCAGCTTGGTGATGTTTCAATCCCTCGGCAAGCGACGCCGACAGCGCCGGCGAACCGCTGGGCGATCCACGCCCGAGTCTTCTCGGAGTTGCGCCGCCATGAGGTTTCGATTTTTTGAACATGGCCTTTGCTGGCCTGGCGGCAGAGGAGGGTTTAGAGAGTCCGGCTGATGGCGAGCGGACGGCCCTGTTTGGTGTTGGGCGCCGTGGTGCGCCCGGTCGCGCCATAGACCTGCGGCGCAGCCTTGCGGGCGAGATCGCCAGACAGCCGGCGCACGATTCCTTCCGATACCGCATGCGCTGTCGCCAGCACGATCATGTTCCTTTGCGCGATGGCGCGAAAGCTGTCCTGCAGCCGCAGCAGCGCCGCGCATCGCGCCGGCACCGACTGTTGCAGAAATTTCGCGCTGGCTTTGAAACGTTCACCAACCGCGAACAGCCCGCCGGCCAGCTCCGCCTTGGATGCCCCGAGCGTGACGGCGCTCCGCACCTTGCCCGCATGCACGAGCCGCGTCTCTTGCTCCAGGATCGCCGCGAGCCGTTCCAACAATGCGGTCATGTGCTCAATCGCTTGCTCCGCCTCAGCGGCCGTCGCGATCGGTTTCATGGTTTTAATCCCTGTTCCTTGAGCAGCGCGCTGTACACCATCGGCGCGATGCCGATGCCGCCGGCCTTGGCGAATGATTTGGCCATCTGGTCGGTCATGAACGAGCGCCAGATTTTGAGCGCGCCGCTGCCGCCGAACGGCCCATCGCCGTCGATGCCGGTGAACATTTCCTGGAACATGTTGCCGAGGAAATTGGCCTCGAAATTCTGGGCGGCTTGCTTGGCCTTGCTTTTCACGTTGAGCGCGGCTTGCGCCTGCTTGGTGGCGGCGTCGCCCACCGAGGAGAGCGACGCCGACAGGTCGATGGGGCTCAAGCTTGTCATTACATCACCTCGATGTCGGCTTGGATGGCGCCGGCGGCTTTGATTGCCTGCAATATGGTGATGAGATCGCGCGGCCCGATGCCGAGCGCGTTCAATCCATCGACCACTTGCTGCAGCGAGACGCCTTCATGCATCATGGCGAGCCGCTTGCCCTCTTCCTGGACGCCGACCTGGGTGCGGGGCACGACGACGGTGCGGCCGCGCGATAGCGGCGCCGGCTGACTGACTTGCGGCGATTCCGAAATCGTGACGGTAAGGTTGCCTTGCGCCACTGCCACCGTGGAGACGCGTACGTCGCGGCCGATGACGATGACGCCGGAGCGTTCGTCGATGACGATCTTGGCCTCCTCATCGGGTTCGACCTGCAGCTGCTCGATCTCGGTCAGAAGCTGCACGATATTCTGCGGAAACTTCTTGGGCAGCGTCAGTTGCACGGTGGACGGATCGAGCGGCTCCGCGATTGGCGCGCCGATATAGTCGTTGACCGCCTCGGCGATGCGCTTTGCCGTGGTGAAATCGGCATTGCGCAAGGCAAGCCGCAGTTGGCCGACGCTGTTGAGCGCGAATTCGACCTCGCGTTCGATGATGGCGCCGTTGGGCAACCGGCCGACGGTGGGGACGCCGCGAGTGATGCTCGCCGCCTGGCCCTGGGCCTGAAAGCCGCCGATCGACAGCGAGCCTTGCGCGACGGCGTAGACATTGCCGTCGGCGCCAAGGAGCGGGGTGACGAGAAGCGTGCCGCCTTCCAGGCTCTTGGCGTCGCCCATCGCCGACGCGGTCACGTCGATGCGGGTGCCTTGGGTGGCAAATGGCGGCAGGTCGGCAGTGACCATGACCGCGGCGACGTTGCCGGTGCGGATCTGCTGGCCACGGATGTTGACGCCAAGCCGCTCCAACATGGCTTGCAGCGATTGCTTGGTAAAAGGCGCATTGTTGAGCGTGTCGCCGGTGCCATTCAGCCCGACCACAAGCCCATAGCCGATCAGTTGGTTCTGTCGGACACCCTCGATATTGGCGAGGTCCTTGATGCGCGACATCGCCGCCGCAGGCGTGGCGGCGCAGGCAAAAATTAGCAGCGCGGCTAGCGCTGTTCGGCACGTCCCTCGCATCTCTTGCTCCCCAAGAGGTCGGACAGCCATAGGCATTGCCAGTTACATGCCAGCCTGAGTGAAGCAATTAAGATATTGAACAATAAGCTATTTTTTCGAAGACGAGCGTCGCATCGAGGCTGCGGCGGAGCATTCCTTGCCGGTTTCCGGCAATTCTTGCCGCTGCATTTTACCGGCCATTAACCATAAGCGCCCACGATCTCGTCATGCGGGTCGATGGAATAAGCCGGACTGGCATGGCAGGGGCGCCCACGGCTTCGCGGCGGGCGCCGGGCGGCGGCTTTTCGCTCTCCCAAACCGAGGCGCCGCCGCCGCAAAATTCGGCTGTGGCGCTGCGAACGGTCGGCGGAATCGATGCCCTTCTTGCGCTGCAAGGTGTTGAAGACCCGGCGGAGCGCCGGCGGCGCGCGGTCAAGCATGGCCGCCGGGCGCTCGACGCCCTGGACGAACTCAAAATCGGCCTGCTTGCCGGGACCCTGGACCAGGCCACAATGCTGCGATTGAAATCGGTGGCGGTCGATCTGCACGACCTCTCGGGGGACGGCCGCCTTGACCAGGTCCTGGCGGAGATCGACCTGCGCGTGGCGGTCGAATTGGCCAAAGCCGGGCTGTCCTAATCCTCCAGGAAAATGCCCGTTTGCGGCGCCTGCGGCCGCTGCCCGGCTCGACCGGCCGCCCATTGGTCGCACACATTATATGTCCGGCTAGGTCCGGTATCTGACGGAACCGCCATTGCGGTTTAACCGGCTTTTCGGCCACCGGATCATTGTTGTCACTGTCATGGAGCTTGGATATAAGCCGCCGCGCGGGGGATACCTCGCGGGCAGTGGGGTGGGAGTAAACGAAAAATGCAGGCGATCAAGGGCAGAAACGGCCGATCCGCCGAGAGACCTGAGAGAAACGGAAAGAGTGAAATAAGGCTCCAGCCGGATGCGATAGGGTACCAGCCTACCGACAAAGAGCCGTTCATGAGCGAACGCCAGCGCGAGTATTTCCGGCTAAAACTGCTCGATTGGCGCGAGGACATCCTCAAAGAGGCCAAGGAAACGCTGCAGCATCTGCAGGACGAAAGCCAGAATCACCCTGATCTCGCCGACCGCGCGTCGTCGGAAACCGACCGGGCCATCGAATTGCGGGCGCGCGACCGCCAGCGCAAGCTGATCGCCAAGATTGACGCTGCGCTGCAGCGCATCGAGGACGGCACCTACGGCTATTGCGAGGAGACCGGAGAGCCGATCACGCTGAAGCGGCTCGAAGCGCGGCCGATCGCGACGCTGTCGATCGAAGCCCAGGAGCGCCACGAGCGGCGCGAGCGCGTCTATCGGGACGACTAAGCTTCATCTCAGTTCAGTTTCCGTCTGCGGGCGTTAAGCCTTTGTTTACCGCGTTCGTTTACCGATCGTTAAAGATCGGGCGCGGGGTCCATGCCGAACGGGCCGATACAAGTTCAATCGCAAGCCGGTTCGTCGCGTCTGCTGCGCCGTGCGTTGCGCGCTCACGAGAGCGGCGAACTCGCCAAGGCGGAGCGGCTGTACAACGCGCTGTTGCAGCATCACCCGGACAATTTCGACGCCCTGCACGGGCTTGGCCAGCTGCACTGCCAGCGCGGTCGTTACGACACCGCACTGGTAATGCTGCAGGCTGCCTTGCGAAGCGACGGCGGCCGCGCCGAGGGCTTCGCCAGCCTCGGCCTGGTCTTCTATTATCTGCGACGTCACAAAGAGGCGCTCGTCAGCTATGACGCGGGCCTGTCGCTCGATCCGGGCAACGCGGAACTGCTCAACCGGCGCGGCGTCGCGCTGTTGGAGCTTAATCGTCCGCGCGAAGCCCTGAACGATTTCGAGCGCGTTCTTGCGGGCGAGCCGCAGCATTTCGAGGCGCTCGGCAATTGCGGCAACGCCCTGATCAAGCTCAACCGGCCGCAAGAGGCTGTCGCCGCCTACGACCGGGCGCTGGCGAGGGCGCCGACAAACGCCCCGCTTCTCACCAATCGCGCGGTGGCGCTGCGCCGGCTGGATCGGCCGCAAGAGGCTTTGATGAGCGCGAGCCGCGCGCTCGTGGGCAATCCTGGCTTTGCCCAGGCTCGTTTTGTCGAGAGTGTCGCGCGCCTCACGCTGGGCGATTTCGCCGCGGGCTGGCGCGGTTACGAATCGCGCTGGTCGGTCGGGCTATTGGCGTCGCAGCGCCGCAACTTCACCGTGCCGCTATGGCTGGGCAAAGAAACGCCGCAGCTATCGCTCGACGGCAAAACCATTCTGCTGCATGCCGAGCAGGGATTTGGCGACACCATTCAATTCGTCCGCTACGCATCGCTCTTGGCGCGGTGCGGCGCCGCAAGCGTTGTCCTCGAAGTGCAGCGTGAGCTCAAGCCGTTGTTGTTGGGCATTGCCGGGGCCGCGACTGTGATCGCGCGCGGCGATCCGCTGCCGGCCTTCGACCTGCACTGCCCGCTATTGAGCCTGCCGCTCGCGTTCGCCACGGATTTGACGGGCGTTCCAGCCGACGTGCCTTACATCGGGCCATCGGAAGAGAAAGTCGCACTTTGGCGCGCTCGCCTGCCGCGGCAACGCCCGCTCGTCGGCGTGGCGTGGTCGGGCGATCGCGGCCACGACAACGATCTCAACCGTTCCATTGCTTTGGCGATGCTGGCACCGCTGTTTGGCGGAGCCGAGGTGGCCTTTGTCAGCCTGCAGCATGACGTGCGCGACAGCGACGAACCGGCGCTGCGCAGCTTGCCCAATCTGTTCCGTCTTGAGACGAAATTTTCCGATTTCGCCGACACCGCCGCGGCCGTCTCGCTTATGGATGCGGTGATTGCAGTCGATACTGCGGTGGCGCATCTCGCCGGCGCCATGGGAAAGGCGCTCTTGTTGTTGCTGCCTTTTGCCGCCGATTTCCGCTGGCTGCGCGAGCGAACCGATAGCCCGTGGTATCCGACCGCTCGGCTCTACCGGCAGCCGGAATTCGGCGATTGGCAAAGTGTCGTCGCTTCGTTGCGACACGATTTGGCGCGAGCGGATTGGGCGCCGCCGCGGCGCAAAATGTCAGCTTGATCGCTTCTGCCTAACTGCCACGCCGTGGTCGCAAATGCGTCATCGACCGGGGCGATGCTTGAAACGACAGCAAGACTCACCACGGGAGACGACAATGAACAGTCATGACATTCACGAACATCACGAGCTCGCCGCGGATCACCACGAGCATGCGGCCAAGCATCATCGCGAAGCCGCCAAGCACGCCAAGTCCGGCGATCACGAAAAGGCGGCGCACCACTCCAAAGTGGCCCACGGCCATACGCTGCACGCCACCGAGCATCACGAGCATGCTTCGAAGCAGCACGCCGATCAGCACGGCTGATTGTCGATTCGTCGCATGATTAAAGCGTTGCGGCCTCCGGCGGGGAGCGCCGGAGGCCGCGGCAGGTCGGGATCAAACGCTACAGTTACTCTACGCAGACCCCGGGGAGGGGAAACCTGAGTCGGAGCAAGAACCTTTCGGAAAACCGGTACCTATTTTTCCGGGTCATGATCTAGAACGGCAGCAGCACGTTGAGGGCTTGCTGGCCCCACGGCGGCTGTTGAATGTCGGACAGAGTGCCCTTGCCGCCGTAAGCCACGCGCGCTTCGGCGATCTTGGCGAGATCGATGGTGTTGTCGCTTTCGATGTCTTCCGGACGCACCACACCGGCGACTATCAAGACGCGCATTTCCGAATTGAGCCGGACCTCCTGCTTGCCTTCGATGACCATGTTTCCGTTCGGCAGCACCTGCGTGACCACCGCAGCGACGTTGGTCAGCAACTGATCCTGCCGGTTGATCGATCCGGTGGCGTTACTCTGCGAGTCGGTATTCGCGGTGATGATGCTGCCGGGCAGCACCGCCTTGGCCGGATTGACGATGGTATTCGAGCCGATGAAATTGGTGATGCCGGAGTCTTCGGTCGAGGTGCGCTGCACCTGGGTCTGGTCCTGGAATTGAGCCGTGTCGTTGATGTTGACCTTTACCGTTAAAATGTCGCCGACCTGATGGGCACGCTGGTCATTGAAGAACGCGCGCGAGCCGTTGCGCCACAGCGAGTTGGGATTGAATGAAGCAGGCTGTGGGGTCGGCATCGGCATTTGCACGGGCTTGTAACCGGGCGCGCTGGTCGGGTTAGACACCGGTGAAAGCGGCGGCGGATTGCCGATGTCTTTCAATCGGTCGAGCGATGCACACCCGGAGGCGCTCATCGCCACCGTCGACAACAATGCACAACGCAGCAGAAAAACGCGCTTCGACATCGAACTACCCCTCACTCAGGCGGTACGCGCACAACTCACTCCGACAACGCTCCGCCATTATCGACCAGTAGGCTCGAAACCGGTCCGACCATGACGCGGTCCGGACCCGAAACGACCGCTTGCACCACATGCTTGGTTTCGACGTTGACGACGCTGATGGTGTCGCCGAGTGCGCCGGCATCCTTGGCCTCGCCGCGTAGCGTCAGTGTCACTCCCGGCACCTGATAGATGATGGTCACGGTGTCGTTGCGGGCCACGATTTCGGGCTTCATCAAATCGCCGGCGGCGAGCGGCTGATCCGGCCGCAACGCGTGCCGCGCGGCAAGCCCGATCACCGCCTTGGCGTCGGTCAGCGCTACGCTGCCTTCGGTTTGCGGCCGCCGCAGCGTTGTGAGATCGGACGCCGCAATAAGCTCGCCGCGTTCGATCGGACGATTAACGGCAAGCGTATCGACGGTCGCGATCGCCGTGCCGGTGTAGCGGACCGGTTGCCGCAAGGCGCCGTTCGGCAAATCAAGAGTGATGTCGAAGCGCGCCGTGCGCGGATCGTAAGACAGCGCCGTCACTTGCAGATCGCCGGTGACATTGGGGTCGACCTGCAGAGCGCGCACGTCGCCGTCGAAATTTACCATGACGTTGCGCGCCGCACCGAAGCCGTGCTGGCTCGACAGCGCTTGCGCGACGCGGGCGGAAATGTCGCGCGGGGTAAACGCGCGGCTCGCCCGTGTCACCATGACTTCGGAGAGGCCGTGCGTGTCGATGCCGATAAGCTGGTGCGGCCGGATGGCATCGAGGATGCGGTCGGTCGCGACCGCGCCGGTGGTGCCGAGATCGGGCGCGCGGAAGATCGGGACATCGGTGACGGGGCCGGCGTTTTCGACCAGGTCGCCGATCGTGACGATGTCGCCGGAAACCGTCACGCTGGCTTTCAGCGCCGGCGCGGCCGGTGCCGCAGGCGTCTGCGCGGCGGCGGCACCGCCGAGCGTAACCGCGAGCGCCATGCCTGCGAACAAGAGCCGGATCGATGTCGGAGAAGTCATGGTCTAGCGCCTTCTCATTTCATCAGTTGCGAGGTTGTTTGCAGCATTTCGTCGGCCGCGGTGATGACCTTGGAGTTCATCTCATAGGCCCGTTGCGCGGCGATCAGATTGGAGACTTCGCTCACCGCTTCGACGTTGGACTGTTCGAGATAGCCCTGCTGCAGCGTGCCGGCGCCATCGGTTCCCGGCACGGTGTCGGTCGGCGCGCCGGAAGCCGGCGTTGCCGTGAACAGGTTGTCGCCGTTGGCTTGCAGGCCGGCATTATTGGCGAAACGGGTGAGGTTGAGCTGGCCGAGGATGGTCGACGTGGTGGTGCCGGGCAGCGTCACCGAAACCTGGCCCTGCTGGTTGATGGTCAGGCCGCTGGCGTTCGGCGGGATGGTGATGGTCGGCTGGACGACGTTGCCTTCCGCCGTCACGACGCGGCCTTGGGCGTCCTGCTGGAACGAGCCGTCCCGGGTGTAGCTGAAAGTCCCGTCGGGCATCTGGATCTTGAACCAGCCGTCGCCTTGAATCGCGACATCGAGCGTATTGCCGGTTTGCGCCAGCGAGCCCTGCGTCATCAGCCGCGGGGTGCCGACGGTCTTTACGCCGGAGCCGAGCTCGATGCCGACCGGCAGAATGTTACCCTGCTCGGAGGCTTGCGCGCCGATGCGCTGAACATGCTCGTAGAGCAGGTCCTGAAATTCGGCACGCTGGCTTTTGAAGCCGGTCGTTGTCATGTTGGCGATGTTGCCGGCGATGACCTGGACCTGCAGGTCCATGGCCGCCATTCCGGTTGCCGCTGTATCGAGCGCACGCATTTGGCCGTCTCCCCAACCTTACCGTTACGAACTCGGCGTTTGCGACAACTGGCTTAGCGCGCTACGGCGCTCGTCGCTCTGCGCCTGCAACAAATTGGCGATGTCGGTGTAGCTGCGCGTGATCTCGATTAGGCGCGACATGGCGAGCACCGCATTGACGTTCGACTTCTCGACCGCGCCTTGCACGACCGTGGTATCGGCCGGTGCCGGAGTGGCGGCGACGCCGGCCGGCGCCGTGAATGTGGAGCCGCCGTCTTTTTGCAAAAGCTGCGGCTGCGCAAAGGTGACGAGCTGCAGAGTGCCGCGCTGCGAATCGGCGGTGCTGTTGCCTTCGCGCACCGTGATGATTCCGGAGGGGCCGATGCTGATGTCGTGATCGGTCGACTGGAAGATGATCGGCCCGGAACTGCCGACGACCTGACTGCCGTCGCTAGTGACGAGCTGACCGGATCCGCTTATGGAAAACGCACCATTGCGGGTGTAGCGTTGCTGCCCGCTCGGCGTCTGAACCACAAAATAGCCGCTGCCCGATATGGCAACGTCGAGCGGATTACCGGTGCGCTGGATCGCGCCCTGGCTCATGTCGATCCAGTCCGCGCGGTCCTCGACAAATCGGACGCCGCGATCCGCCCCGGGGAAGCTCTGATCGCTCGCCCGCGGCATGAGATATTGCTCAAATAGCGTGTGGTCGGCCTTGTAGCCGTCGGTGTCGACATTGGCGATGTTGTTGGCCAGCACGTCGAGTTCATGCGTGAGCGCCATCTGCCGCGACAGGCCGACGAGAAGCGCATTCTCCATCGGTACTCTCCCCTTGATGCGATGAAGCCGCCCCCAGCGGGTCACTTCATCCTGCGCGCTTAAGCCGCTCTCCCAAGCGGTTCGCGAACGCGGATTGCGTCAGCATCAATTGCAGAAGCCGTGCCAAGCGGAAAAACTATTAAAAACAATGCGATGGGCGAAACGGGGTAGGGCGCGCGGCGGGCAGAAAAGGCCGTTATGGCCTTGCGGCTCGGCAAATAATTCCCTGCGCGCCGGCCGCGGCAAGTATCCGTTAACTATTCGCTCCTAGCTTGAAAAACGGCGCTGGAGACGGTGCCAAGTAGCGCCCGCAACATTGGTATTGCGTTCGGTCCAGCCGGCTGCGTGCGCCTCACGCCAGCAGGAGTGGCGATGGCAACGACCAACGACAAACAAGCAGAAGACCAAACCGCCGAAGCCGAGGGCGAAGAAGGCAAGGCGGCGCCGCCTAAGCGCAAATTTTCACTCAAGCTCATCCTCATCGCGGTGGGCGGCCTGGTGGCACTCGGTGCCATCGGCGGGGGCGGCTACCACTTCTTATTCGCCCACAAAAAAGAGGAGGTGGCGGTGGCCGAGAAGGTCAAGCCGCCGGTGTTCCTCGATATGCCCGACGTTCTGGTCAATTTGTCATCGAGCGGCGGCGACCGCACTCAATATCTGAAAGTCAAAGCGGTGCTGGAGTTGCCGGACCAGGAGATGTCGGCGCAGATCCAGCCGGTGATGCCGCGCATCATGGACGCTTTTCAGACCTATTTGCGCGAATTGCGGCCGACCGATCTCGACGGCTCGGCGGGACTCTATCGGCTGAAGGAAGAGCTGACGCGCCGCGTCGACGCCGCCATTGCGCCGAATCACATCAACGCAGTGCTATTCAAGGAAATCGTCATCCAGTGACGATGCGGACCTGAAGATTTAACGAAAATGGCAGCCAAGGATCAGATCGAGAACGACGCGCTCGCCGCCGAGTGGGGCGTTGCGCTGGAAGCGGAGCAGGGCTCCCAAGCCGCGCCGTCGCCAGACGCGCAGCCCGCCGAAGGGCAGAACGCCGGCGAAGCGATGGCGTCGCAATGGGCGACGATGGTCGATGACGGCCAGTTCATTCAGACCACCAAAGGGGGCGCCGAGCGCGTCCTGACGCAAGAAGAAATCGATTCGCTTCTCGGCTTTTCACTCACCGATATTTCGCTCAACGATAATTCCGGCATCCGCGCGATCATCGATTCGGCGATGGTCTCCTACGAGCGCCTGCCGATGCTGGAGATCATCTTCGACCGGCTGGTCCGGTTGATGACGACCAGTCTGCGCAATTTCACGTCCGACAACGTCGAAGTATCGCTCGACCGCATTACTTCGGTGCGGTTCGGCGACTATCTCAATTCGATCCCGTTGCCCGCAATCCTCGGCGTGTTCAAGGCGGAGGAATGGGACAATTTCGGCATGGTCACGGTCAATTCGAGCCTGATCTATTCGATCATCGACGTTCTGCTCGGCGGCCGGCGCGGCCAGACTGCGATCCGCATCGAAGGCCGGCCCTACACGACGATCGAGACCAATCTGGTCAAACGCATGATCGAGGTCGTGCTGGCCGACGCCGAGCTGGCGTTCAAGCCGCTCTCGCCGGTGAAGTTCAATATCGACCGGCTGGAGACCAATCCGCGCTTCGCCGCCATTTCGCGGCCGGCCAATGCCGCAATCCTGGTGCGACTGCGCATCGACATGGAAGATCGCGGCGGCACCATCGAGCTGTTGCTGCCCTACGCGACCATCGAGCCGATCCGCGATGTCTTGTTGCAGATGTTCATGGGTGAAAAATTCGGCCGCGATCCGACCTGGGCAGGACATCTGTCGACGGAATTGGGCCAGGCCGAGATTGCGGTCGATGCCGTGCTCTACGAGGCCCGGCTGCCGCTCAAGCAGATCATGAAACTCGACGTTGGCGACACGCTGATGCTGGAGCTCAAGTCCGACGCGCCGGTGATCGTGCGCTGCGGCGACGTCACGCTGACCGAGGGCCGCATGGGGCGGGTCGGCGACCGCGTCGCGGTACGCGTCGGCAAGCCGCTGCGCAAGCCGAACATGACCTTCGCGATGTTCGAAACCGCGGGCGGTTCGGGCAACCGCATGGAGGCACAATGACAAACGGCATCGGAGTGATCGTCGACGGTCTGGTGGCGATCCTGCTGATCGTCACCATTGGCTACTGCATCATGCTCAATCGCCGCCTGAAATTGCTCAAAGCCGATGAGCATTCGCTGCGGGCCACCATCTCGGAACTGGTGACGGCGACCGAGATCGCCGAGCGCGCCATCGGCGGGCTCAAACTCACCGTGCACGACTGCGACACCGGTCTCGGCGAGCGGTTGCGCAAAGCCGAACGCGTCACCATAGAGATCGACCGCACCGTTTCGGCCGGCAAGGATTTGCTGGCGCGGTTGT
>DATAWA010000197.1:0-8523 GCA_036267435.1 Xanthobacteraceae bacterium
ATCAGGACACGCTTGCCGCGCAAATGAAGATCCATGGATTTTACTCTCTTGTTGAAGGGGATGTTCCGGTGCCGTAGATCAGGCTCCACTGTTAGGCCGCCGCCACGAAACCGGTCAACATTGCAGTGCAGCGTTGCACCGCGGCGGAGTTTGGTCCATTGCAATGCCGTCCAATAAACCACCCCGCCGGCACGGCTAAAGGGATCTCTCGATGAGCAAGAAACAATATCGGATCGCGGTTATTCCCGGCGACGGGATCGGCAAGGAAGTGATGCCGGAGGGAATGCGGGTTCTGGAGGCGGCGGCGAAAAAATATGGCATCGCCGTGCTTTTCGACCATTTCGATTTCGCCTCCTGGGACTATTACGAAAAGCATCAGCAGATGATGCCGGACGATTGGAAGGAAAAGATCGGCGAGCACGACGCGATCTATTTCGGCGCGGTCGGCTGGCCCGCCAAAATCCCGGATCACATTTCGTTGTGGGGGTCGCTGATCAAATTCCGCCGCGAGTTCGACCAGTACGTCAATCTGCGCCCGGTGCGGCTCCTCGCCGGCGTCGACTCGCCGCTCAAGAACCGCGAGCCCGGCGAGATCGATTTCTATGTCGTGCGCGAGAACAACGAGGGCGAATATTCCGAGATCGGCGGCCGGCTCTATGCCGGCACCGAGTTCGAGATGGCGATGCAGCAATCGGTCTTCACCCGGCGCGGCTGCGACCGGGTCATGCGCTATGCCTTCGAGCTCGCGCGCACGAGGAAGCGCCACGTCACCTCGGCCACGAAATCGAACGGGATCATCCATACGATGCCGTTCTGGGACGAGCGCTTCGCCCAGATGGCGCACGCCTATCCCGACATCGAGACCGACCAGTACCATGTCGACATCCTGACCGCGCATTTCGTGCGCCACCCGGATTGGTTCGACGTCGTCGTCGCCTCCAACCTGTTCGGCGACATCCTGTCCGATCTCGGGCCGGCGATCGTCGGCTCGATCGGCATCGCGCCGTCGGGCAACATCAATCCGGAGCGCGAATACCCCTCGATGTTCGAGCCGGTGCACGGCTCGGCCCCGGACATCGCCGGGCGCGGGGTCGCGAACCCGATCGGGCAGATCTGGTCGGGCGCGATGATGCTCGAGCATCTCGGCGAGGCGGAAGCCGCCGCGGCGATCGTCAAAGCGGTTGAAAGAGTCTTGGCCGAGCCGAAGCTGCGCACCCGCGACTTGGGCGGCGCCGCCGATACCGCGATGTGCGGCAAGGCCGTTGCCGAGGCGCTTGGCTGAGTGCTGCCACGAATGGAATTTTAGTTTCCGGCCAGCCAGACGGCGTCGGCGGCAAGCTCCGGCCAGCCGATAGCGCGGCTTGATCGCTGTGCAGCCTCGGCCGGTTCGAGCTTTGTGTCCCAGCGCGCCGCGGTGATGCGCCGGCCCGAAAAGCCGTTCGCCGCATCCGAGACGAGCCAGGCCGCCGGCGGTCCCATGATGGCCGGGCGCAACATCTTCTCGCGCGGCCAGCCGGATGCGTCGGAGATGAATGGCGTATCGGTCGGGCCGCCCGGCACCAGCACGTTGACGGTGATGCCGGAGCCGTCGAGCTCCTTGGCCCACACCGCCGACATCGATTCGAACGCCGCCTTCGCCGCGCCGTAGGGCAAGACCCGCAGCATGGTGACGTAACTCGTGGTGTTGTTGACGATGCGGCCGAAGCCCGTCCGCTTCATGTCCGGCAGTACCGCGCGCACCAGCACGATCGGCGCACGCACGAAGATCGCCATGAAGCTGTCCCATAGGGCCGGCGTCAGTTCCTCGATGCCCGGTGTGCGCACCTCGGCGTCGGGACGGACGCTCGACATGCCGACGCCGGCATTATTGATGACGGCTTGGATGGGACCGAAGCGGCTGCGGGCCGCGGCAATGGCGCTGTGACAGGCGGCTTCGCTCGCCAGATCGGCGACGATCGGATGCAGGCGATCTTTGATCCGCTCATGCCGCGCCGCAAGCCGTTCAAGCGCCGCCCGGTCGCGGTCGACCGCGGCAACGGCATGCCCGGCGGCGAGCAAGGCATCGGTCATGACGGCGCCGATGCCGCCGGCGGCTCCGGTCAGGAACACGACGCGGCCGCGCTGCGATGATGCTGCTGCCATCGGCATTGCCTCAATGATCGACAGGGCTTTTGTTACTCGGCCGCCTGCGCGGTGACGTGCTGGCGGAACTTCGGCATCACCTCTTGGGCCAGAAGCCGCATCGAATCGCGCTCCCAGGCGCCGTTGGGCCCGCTCCAGTCGAGCCCAGTCATCAACAGCGAGCCAAACGGCCCGACGTCGTCGCGCAGCGCCACAAGCCTGTCGAGCACGGTCTTGGCGGAACCGTAGACCACATTGCCCTCGGTGATGACTTCGACCGTCGCCTCTTCGTCGCTCATGTCGACGCGCGGCTTGAGCGCCGACAGGATGCCGACGCGCGACAACACTTCGCGCATATAGGTGAAAAAGTAGTGGTTCGAGCCCTTTTCGCCGAAGACGCGATCGCGCGCCTCGTCATCGCTCGGCGCCACCATGATGTTGCGCGATACGCGCCAGTTCTCGCCGCGCGCCGTCTTGCCGGCTTCCGCGCAGGCCTTGCTGTACGTCTGCCAATGCGAGGCGATCGCGCTCAACGGCACATTGTTGCCGGTGATGATGCCCCAGCCCTGCGATCCGGCGACCCGCGCCGTCGGCGAATTGCGGCTGGCGACCGACATCGAGATCGGCGGCCCGCCTTTGCGGAACGGCTTCGGCATATAGCCGATGCCGAGCCTGGGAATGATCGCATCCTTGATGTGCACGCTCCAGAATTCGCCATTGATGTCGTAGGGCGGATCCTGAGCCCAGATGCGCTGGATGATGCCGATCGATTCCTTTGCCTTGCGGGCGCGCAGCGCGACGTCGGCATTGTCGAACAATTCGAAATCCGAAAGCAGTCCGCCCTGGCCGATGCCGAGCATGAAGCGGCCGCGGCTCATGTGATCGAACTGCGCGACCTCGGCGGCGACGACGACCGGATGATGGTTGGGCAGGCAGATCACCGCGGTGCCGAAGGTGAGGTTCTTGGTGCGCGGCACCAGCCCCGCCATGAACATCAGCGGCGAGGGGATCGGCTCGGTGGTCGCCGAGAAGTGCTCGCCGAGCCACAATTCGTCGAAGCCGAGCGTGTCGGCGTACAGCGATTTCTCTTCGTCCTCGGCGAGCGTGTCGGTGAAGGAACGCGCCGCCGGATGCACCGGCATCATGAACATTCCAAGACGCATCGGTTTCCTCCGCCGGTTTTGCTTTTTCTATGCCGCCACCGCATCGGGATTGCGCGCCGGCACGAGCCCGCGCAATTGCGGCGCCACATGCTCCATGAACAGCCGCATCGAACGAAACACTTTTTCGCGCGTCGCCCATTTCTTGCCGGTCACGATGAGGAGCGTACCGAAGCCGCCCGCGGTCTCGTAGAACTGCCGCAGTTCTTTGGCGACCGTATCGGGGTCGCCAAGATGATAAAAGCCGGCTTCGGCCAATTCGTCGAAACTGACGCTGTCGGACTTGAGCGACAGGCCGTAATTGGTCGTGAGAAGGCGAATAAGCCCGCGCTGGACCTGATAGGTCAGCTCGTAATTGATGTCGGCGCGCAGATCGTCCATGGCCTCGCGGCGGGAATCGGCGAGATAGACGTAGCGCGCCACCGTCAGATTGTTCAGCGGCGTTTTATGGCCCGCGGCTTTGCCGGCGCGCGCATAGAGATCGGCTTTCTTGCGCACCGATCCGGGCGGCTCGAGCTGAGCGTGCAGCATCGTATAACCGCGCGCAGCGGAAAGCTCGACCATCGCCGGCGTGTCGGTCGCCGTTGCCATCGGCATATGCGGGGACTGCAAGGGCCGCGGCAGGACGACGATGCCTTTGCCGCGCCAGTGCTTGCCATCCCAGTCGAACGGCTCCTTTGCCGTCCAGCATTTGAGGATGAGATCGAGCGATTCGCGCAGGCGCTCGTGACGGTCGGCATAAGACAAGCCGCGTTCGTCGGAGAACAGCGGGCTCGGAAACCCGGAGCCGAAACCGAAGATGTAACGCCCGCCGCCGATGACGTTGTCCGCGGTGGCCGCCTGGGTTGCGGTATCGACCGGATGGGCGAGATGGATAAGCTTGACCGCCGCACCCATGCGGATGCGCTTGGTGAGCGCCGCGGCCTTGCACATCAACAGCTCCGGCACCGGCAGCGTATCGACTTTGTCGATATAGACCGGTTCGCCATGATGCTCGCTGATATAGCAGTCGCGAAATCCGAGCGCGTCGGCGAGCACGATCTCGGCAAGGTCCTCTTCGTATGCCTGTGCGGCGGTGGTGTGCGGACGAAAACCGTTGGAGAAAAGTCCGAATTCCATAGGCATTCCTCAAATCTGCGGGAAGCCACGTTACGATCCCGGCCGCGCCTTGACAACGAGGCTTGACAGCGGCCGGCCAACTTCGCCAAGTCGGCCCATGGCTGAACTGCGCATCTATGGCGTCGCGCGTACTCGCGCCTTCCGTGTGCTTTGGATGGCGGAAGAGCTCGGCATTGCCTACCGGCATCTGCCGATCGAGATCGGCGATGCCGGCGCCCGCACGCCTGAGTTTTTGGCGCTCAATCCCAACGGGCGGCTGCCGGTCGTTGCCGACGGCGACTTCGTGTTGTCCGAGTCGCTGGCCATCACGCTCTATCTCGCCAAGAAGCATGCCAACGCCGGGCTCTATCCCGGCACGCTCGAAGGCGAGGCGCGCGCCTGGCAATGGAGCTTCTGGGCGATCGCCGAGGTCGACCGCGGCGTCAATATCTGGTCGCTGCACGCCGTGCGCCTGCCCGTGGCCGAGCGCAATGCCGCGCTGCGCGACGAGGCGCTCAAAGTGCTGGCGTCGCCGTTCAAGGTGCTCGACGGCGCGGTGACGGCGCAGCCTTATCTGCTCGGCGATGAGTTTACCGTGGCCGATCTCAACGTCGCCGCCGTCATCAGCCGCGCCGTCGACATGGACCTTGCCGCGGTGCCGCATCTGCACGCCTGGCTCAAACGTTGTCTCGACCGGCCGGCGGCGCGTCGTACGCTCGCGCTCAAGACCAAGTCCGACGATGAGACGCCTGCCGAGGTGACCCGGCGCATCGCGCGGATCAACCGCTTATGAGCTCGCGGTCCGGATCCTTTAATCCGGCTTCGGCTCTGCAAGAGGCGTTCGCGCTGCAACGGCAGGGACAATTGCGCGAGGCGGAAAGACTCTACAGCCGCGTGCTCAAGGCAGTGCCGAATAATTTCGACGCGCTCAATCTGCTCGGCGCGCTCAAGCTGCAGCAAGGACAGGCCGGCGAAGCACAGCGGCTGTTGAGCGCCGCGGTCAAGGCCAATCCGCGCGTTGCCGGCGTCTGGGGCAATCTCGGGCAGGCTTTGCACGCACTCAAGCGCGCGCCGGAAGCTCTCGCATGCCTCGACAAGGCTCGCGTGCTGGCGCCGGACGACGCCGCCATTCTCAACCAGCGCGCCAATGTGCTCGTCAGCCTGGAGCGGCCGCAAGAAGCGCTCGCCGAATTGCAACAGGTTTTGGCGAAGCTGCCGAACCATGTCGAAGCCCGGCTGACCAGCGGCATCGTTCACGCCATGCTCGGATTGCCGGAACAGGCGCTGGCCGATTTCGACGCGGCGTTGAAATTGGCTCCCGGCCATCCCGGCGTGCATTACAATCGCGGCGTCGCACTGCTGGCGCTTGGGCGTTACGCCGAAGCGGCGGAAGCCTACGATCGCGCGGTGACGATCGCGCCGCCCTACGCCGCGGCATGGCTCAATCGCGGCAAGGCGCAAATGCAGCTCAATCGCTGCGACGAAGCGATCGCCAGTTATGGGCAGGCGCTTGCCGTCCGCAAGGATTACGCGGATGCGCATTTCAATAGGGCGCTGGCGCTGCTGACCCGCGGCGATTACCGGCGCGGCTTCGAAGACTACGAGTGGCGGTGGCGGCGCACCGGCATGCCGCCGCCGGCGAGCCGAGGCAAGCCGCTTTGGCTTGGCGAATACCCGCTCGCTCGCAAGACCGTGCTGCTGCACGCCGAGCAAGGGCTCGGCGATACCATCCAGTTTGCCCGTTATGTGCCGCTCGTCGCCGCCGACGGCGCCAGAGTGATTGTGGAAGTGCAGGCGGAATTGAAATCGCTGATGACCCGACTCAATGGCGTAACCGCGGTGGTCGGGCGCGGCGAGGCGGCGCCGCCGTTTGACGTGCATTGTCCGCTCGGCAGCCTGCCGCTCGCGCTGCATACCGATTTCGCGACCGTGCCGGCGACCATTCCCTATCTCGCCGCCGACGCCGCCAAGCTTGCCCAATGGTCGGCGCGGCTTGCGGCGCTGCCGCGGCCGCGCATCGCGCTCTCCTGGTCGGGCAATCCGAACCACGACAACGATCGCAATCGTTCGATTGCGTTTGCGCGGTTGACGCCGCTGTTCTCGGCGCCGGCAAATTTTATCAGTATCCAGCGCGAGGTGCGGCCCGAAGATGCCGCCGCTCTCGCCGCCGAACGGCGCGTGACGGATCTTGGTCCCGCGCTCGACGATTTCGGCGACACCGCTGCGGTGCTTGACCTGTGCGATCTCGTTATCGCCGTCGACTCCGCGCCCGCGCATGTCGCCGGCGCGCTAGGCCGTCCGCTCTGGGTGCTGGTCCCATTCGCGCCGGATTGGCGCTGGACGCGCGAAGCGGCGACAACGCCGTGGTACCCGGCGGCGCGGCTGTTCCGCCAGACCGTGCCCGGCGACTGGGACAGCCTCATCGCGCGCGTCGCGGAAGAGCTGCGGCGTTTTGTGCCGAGCGAATGAAGGCTATTCGCGCCGCTCGCTATCTCGCATTGTCCCATAGCGTTTCGAGGCGGTGGCGGAACGATTTGGGCCGTTCGGCGAACAGCCGGTTGGCGATGCGCGCGGCGCGATGCGCGAGAGCGGCCGAGCGCTCGAGAATGGCCGGCGATAGCCGCGAGCGCCAATGCGCCAGCGGCTGATGCGGCTCGGCGAGCCGCTTGAGCACTTCAAGGTCCTGGCACTGGCCTAGCCGGCCGCGCAGCCGCTCGGCTTCGTCGGTCCACATGCGGCCGAAACGGGGCCACAGCGGCTCGACCAATTCCATCTGGTAGCGCAGATTGACCACGCGCTGCCGGAGCGTGTGGAGATCGGCGGCGCTGGTTGCCGGCCAGTCCGAAGGAATGCGGCGGCGCGCGTCGCGGTAGGCATCGGCGAGCCGCCCGGCAATCGAGGAAAAATCGAACGGATCGAGCGGCCATTGTTCGACGGCCGCGGCCGCGCTATCGAGCCAGGCGACGATGCGGTCGCGCAGCGCCGGCGTCAGCACCGACTGCTCCTCGCCGGCGCGAAGCGCCTCGAGCCTCGAGCGGACGGTCTCGCTCGATCGTGCCGACAGGACCAGAATGCCTTTGTCGAGGAGCCCGTCGAAGGCATTGAGCGCTGCCGCGCCGTCGCGGGCGTGAGCCAGCGACCGGGCATGGTCGCGCGCTTCATGGCGCCAGCGGGCGGCGTCCGGGATGAACGGGGCCAGGAGCCGCATCAATGCGCGCCATTCCTTCATGGCGCGGCGAAAATCGTGCACGGCGTCTTCGGGAGAGCGCTCCGGATCGGCAATGGCGGTCCGGGCCGCCGCCAGATTGCCGGCCGCAATCGCGCGCATCACCGGCCCAATAGCGGATTTGGGCTGCAACGCGGGTTTTTCGGCCATAGCCGGTTCTAGGAGCGCATCCATGACGTTTCGTCAGGTTTCATGTGACAGTATGGCGAAAAATCGCCTTTGGCGCACTTCCCTTATTGAGGGGCGCTTGCTACATGACGCCTCGAGAAATCAGTCCATTGCCATAGCGCATATGAAGGGACATGGCCCCGTGCCGCGGGGCCGACACAGTTGACGCGGGGTGGAGCAGCCCGGTAGCTCGTCAGGCTCATAACCTGAAGGTCGTAGGTTCAAATCCTACCCCCGCAACCAAAATCAAACGGGCCCCTTTGGGGGCCCGTTTGAGTTTTGTGCTGCGCCTGGCGTGAATGAACCTGGTCCGGGGCCGCGCAACTCGGCGTTCGGCTTGCCGTCCGACGGCGGCCCGGGCCGGCGTCGTTGAACGTAGCGCCGGGGGCACCGGGGACTATGCGGTTGCGGTGCGCCGTCGACCAATCGGTCACCGGAGCGGGCCGCTTGCTGCAGTTCAAAGTCCTGGCGATCGGAAACTTTGTGGTAAAGTACCTCGGCCCAGGAGAGCGCTTGGATGGGACGCAAGGTGTTTGGTCGCAGATCGGTTATTGAGTATTTTGGAGCAGAGGGTTTTTGCATTACTCTCTGGCGCGCCTGCTGATGCGAACGAAGCCCTTTAATGACTTTGGCCTGTCTTCCCGAGCATGAGCGGGCCGCCAACCTTCATTGAAAAACACGGACTACGGAGCGACGAGCAAAAACGGCTCGCCGCGGAGATTGCGCGGCGCGTTGAAGCGGAAGGCTTGC
>DATAWA010000198.1:0-12204 GCA_036267435.1 Xanthobacteraceae bacterium
GCCAGCGGCCATAGCGGCTGCATCGCAATGGGGACAAGCTCTCCATTCGAAAACAGGCCGGATACATGGCTGCACCCGAACGCTTCGCAAAACGTCAGATTCCTCTTGCACCGCGGGCGCCGTCCATACATGGCCCTTCGCGACATTTCGCGGCGACGCAACAGTTCGATTGCTTTCAGAGCGAAGCGGACATTCAGCGCGACGCGCTCGTAATCGCACCGCCCGTCAGTTTTCGAGATTGACGTTCTTGGTCTCCGGCGTGCGCAGGATCGCGATGATGGCGGCCACCGCGTAGCACATCACCAGAAGCCCGATATAGAGATAGGCGTCCTTGATACCGTAAACGCGCAGGATCTGACCGGCGACGATCGGAATGAGGCCGCCGCCATAAACTTGCGCGATCTGATATCCCGCGCTGGCGCCGGAGGCGCGATAACGGGTCGGAAAATTCTCCGTGTAGAAGGTCGGAATGGCGCCGTAGCCGAAGCCGAATACGAAACCGAAGCCGATGACCTCGGCCACGGTGGCAAGCAGAATGCTGCCGGTATTGACCAGGTAGAAATACGGCAGCGCGAATATCAGAAAAACGATTGCTGCGGTCAGCAGGATCGCCCGCCGGCTGATATAGTCGGCGAGGAACGAGCCGACGATCATGAACACAAGCATAAAGCCGGCGGCAACGAGGCCGATATATTCCGGCTGGTTGCCGGTGTAGCCGACCGCCTTCATGTAACCGGTGCCGAACACGAAATAGAGAAAGAACGCGCCGCCGAACATCGCGTTGACCAGCGAGGTGCGCAGGATGGTCCACGGCATTTCGCGCCACACCTGGCTCGCCGGATGTTTGAGGACCATCTGCGCCTTGTGCTGCTCGAAGACGAAGCTGTCCATGGTGCGCGTGCGGATAACGAGGCCGACGATCGCGACCAGAAAGCCGATGAAAAAGAAGATGCGCCAGCCCCAGGCGATGAAGTCCTCCGGCGTCATCAGCGATTTCACGAAGATCACCGAGCCGAAGCCGAGCAATAGCCCGATCGGGATGGCAAACCCGACCCAGGCGCCCCAGAAGGCGCGGTATTTCGAGCGTGCCGCCTGCTCGACCACCCAGGTCGAGGCCGTGCCGAATTCGGCGCCGAAGCTGATGCCCTGGCACAGCCGGAACACGATCAGAAGGACGGGCGCGGCGACGCCGATGCTGTCGTAAGTCGGCGTGAGCCCGATCAAAAGCGTGGCGACGCCCATCAGCACCAGCGCATAGACCATGGCGTCCTTGCGGCCGTAGGTGTCGGCGATGTGGCCGAAGATGAAGGCGCCGACCGGACGGATGATGATGCCGAGGCCGTAAACGCCGATCGCCGCGGCCACCGCCGCAAGGCCCGGCAGTTTGAAGAAGATGCCGCCCCAGACGGTCGCCGCAATCACGCCGGTGACCAGAAAGTCGTATTGCTCGATAACCGACCCGACGATGCTGGCAACCGCGACTTTATAGATCTGATTCGTCGTCGGACCACTATCGCGCGCCGTGGCGATGTCGCTCATAGTTCCCCTCCCGATCCGCAAATTTCTATTATGGGCTGCGGCAGCAACCTCCGCTTTGGAGGCAGTATAGAGAAAATACGCGCGCCGCGATAATAGTCGTCAACCGTCGAGCGGCTCGGTCCCGGTGATTTCGATGCCGAAACCGGACAGCCCCACATAGGTCATCGGCCGCGACGAGGTGATAAGCCTGATCGATTGGACGCCGAGATCCTTGAGGATTTGCGCACCGAGACCGATCTCGCGCCACTGCTGGGTCCGCGCTTCGCCGGACGCGGTATCGGACGATTTCGGGATGGAGATCACCGGCACGCCGGCGGTGCCGTCACGCAGCAGGATCAAAACGCCCCTGCCCTCCGCCTTGAAGCGGGCCAGCACCTGATGAATTGTTTTGGCGCCGCCGAACACGTCGGCGATGATATCGGCGCGGTGCAGCCGGGTCAGCACGTTGCGGCCGTCGCCGACACGGCCGTAGACGAACGCCATGTGATGCACCGCGTCAAACGGCGTGATGAAGGCATAGCCGGTGAGCGTGCCGACCTCGGACTGGACCGGGAATTCTCCGACCCGCTCGATTAGCTTGTCGCGCGCCTGGCGGTAGGCGATCAGATCGGCAATGGTGATGCGGGCCAGCTTGTGGCGTTGCGCGAAAGCCTCGAGCTCGGGCCCGCGCATCACGGTGCCGTCGTCGTTCATCAGTTCGGCAAGCACGCCGACCGGCGGCAGGCCGGCGAGCCGGCAGAGATCGACGCAGGCTTCGGTGTGCCCCGAACGCATCAGCACGCCGCCTTCCTTCGCCACCAGCGGAAAAACGTGGCCGGGACGCACGAAATCGGCGGCGCCGGAATTGCCGTTGGCGAGCCCCCGCACCGTGTTGTTGCGCTCCTCGGCGGAAATTCCGGTGGTCAGACCGTGGCGGACATCGACCGAGACGGTGAATGCGGTGCCGAGCGGCGCGTCGTTTACCGCCACCATCGGATCGAGATGCAGCCGCCTTGCCTCCTCCGGCGCCAGCGGCGCGCAGACAATGCCGGACGTATTGCGAATGATGAACGCCATCTTCTCCGGCGTGCACAGGCTCGCCGCGACGAAGAGATCGCCCTCATTCTCGCGATCGTCGTCATCGGCAACGATGATGACTTCGCCGCGGGCAAACGCGGCGACTACGGTTTCGATGCGCTGGTGGATTTCGTTCATTTTTGTTGCGGCGGAAACGGCCATACCGGCGTCTCCCCGACCTGCCCCCGTTGACGTAAATAATGATCCGCGATCACGCATGCCACCATCGCCTCGCCGATCGGCACTGCGCGGATGCCGACGCAGGGATCGTGGCGGCCGGTGGTTGCGATTTCGGCGTCGTGGCCGTAGCGGTCGACGGTGCGGCGTGGAATGAGAATCGACGAGGTCGGTTTGACGGCAAAACGCGCCACCACCGGCTGGCCGGTGGAAATACCGCCAAGAATGCCGCCGGCATTGTTGGAGAGAAACAACGGCTTGCCGTCATTGCCCATCCGCATCTCGTCGCCGTTCTGCTCGCCGGTGAGTTCGGCCGCGGCAAAGCCGGCGCCGATCTCGACGCCCTTGACGGCGTTGATGCTCATCAGCGCCGCGGCGAGATCGCCGTCGAGCTTACCGTAAATCGGGGCGCCGAGGCCCGCCGGCACGCCTTCGGCGACCACTTCGATAACCGCGCCGATGGACGAGCCGTGTTTGCGCAGCCCGTCGAGATAATCGCCGAGCGTCGCGGCGAACTTGGCGTCGGGACAGAAAAACGGGTTGCGTTCGACCTCGGCCCAGTCCCAGCGCGAACGCTCGACCCGATGCGGTCCCATCTGCACCAGCGCGCCGCGCACGTTGAGACCGGGCACGACCTTGCGCGCAATGGCGCCGGCGGCAACCCGCGTCGCCGTCTCGCGCGCCGACTGGCGGCCGCCGCCGCGGTAATCGCGCAGGCCGTATTTCGCGTCATAAGTATAATCGGCATGGCCGGGACGATATTTGTCCTTGATGTCGGAATAGTCTTTCGAGCGCTGATCGACATTATCTATGAGGAGCGCGATAGGCGTGCCGGTGGTCACTTGCGCCCCGGCTTCGTCGACGAAGACGCCTGAAAGGATTTTGACCGCATCCGGCTCCTGGCGCTGCGTCGTGTAACGCGATTGGCCGGGCCGGCGCCGATCGAGATAGGGCTGGATATCGCTTTCCGACAACGCAATGCGCGGCGGACAGCCATCGACGACACAGCCGATGGCTGGCCCGTGACTTTCGCCGAAGGTCGTGATCCGGAATAAATGACCGAACGTATTGAACGACATGACGCGCCGATGACGCTGAAATCTAATGCAAACGCAAGTGGGGCTTGAGTGTGGGTTTGGTACCCCGTGCCCTCCGTGGGGTCAAATAAGGCCCCTCTCCCGCGCGCCCCTCGCACCTGCAGCAAGAACGGCGCTCGCCGTCACGCTTACTTTGGCGCCTGCAACGGCGCGGCCACGATTTTTGCCGACGAAATACGCGGCAATTTTTTCCGCACTGCCGCAATCGTTCATGCGCTATTCATGTCGCTGAACGGGCCTTCATGAAAACCTGAACGTCCGTTAAGCTACGGAAAAATATAGATTATTTTCGTTTTTTCAATTGCGGAGTCGAGCCCGCTGTGGCATGGTCCGCGGCGGTAAGGGGGCGCGGGCCCAGGGGACCGAGACTTAATCCTGCGACTGAACCAACCCTGCCGTCGGTTCATCACACAAACATCAAGGTGATCATCATGGCCACGAAGAAAAAGAAGATGAAGAAGAAGTCCAAGTAAAACCAAGTCGCGATGCGCGGCCTCGTATGGGGCTTCGCGAGCGACTTCGGATTTGGCAGGATCTTCGATCCTGTAAAGCGGCCGGACAGTGTTCGGCCGCTTTCGTTTTGTGGGCCCGCTTTTATCGGCTCAGGCGTAGCGGTCCATCCTGCCGTCGGCGAACACATAGACGACACCCTGGGCGATTTGCGCGTGGGTGGCGTTCTCGCGCGGCAACAGCCCGAACATGGCGATGAGCGCACGCGCACCGCCGCCATGGCCCGCAACAACGGTGTCTTGAGTCAGACCCTCGTACCATTCGCCGATGCGGTGCGTCAGCGCGCGATAGCTCTCGCCGCCCGGCGGCGCGAAGTCCCACTTGTCCCGCTCGCGTTCCGCCAGCATCCCCGGCATGCGGATATCGATTTCCGGCAGTGTCAGGCCTTCCCATTCGCCGTAGGAGATTTCCATCAGCCGGTCGTCGACGGCGTAGCCGTGCGCATCGAACCCGAGCGCGGCGCGCAAAAGCTCCATGGTGCTGCGCGCCCGCAAGAGCGGGCTTGCCACATAGGCGAAGTCGGCGGCCGCGCGCCGGTCACGCGCGAACAGCTCGCTCAGGAGCCCGCCGCAGTCCCGCGCCTGTTCGCGGCCGCGCGCATTGAGCCCGATATCGCGGCGGCCCTGCAGGCGACCCTCAACGTTGTAATCGGTCTCGCCGTGACGGATGTAATAGAGGACCGGCATGGCTGTCTTCGGCCCCCTAGGCGTCACTCCTTGCCGACGGCAATATCCGGTGCGTCCGGATGCTTCATCCCGACAATATGGTAGCCGGCGTCGACATGGTGCACCTCGCCGGTGACGCCACGCGACATATCCGAGAGCAGATAGACACCGGCCTCGCCGACATCCTCGATGGTCACGTTGCGGCGCAGCGGCGCGTTGTATTCATTCCATTTGAAGATATAGCGCAAATCGCGGATGCCGGCGGCGGCCAGCGTCTTGATCGGTCCCGAGGAGATGGCGTTGACGCGGATATTTTTGGTGCCGAGGTCGGCGGCGAGATACCACACCGAGGCTTCCAGCGCCGCCTTGGCGACACCCATGACGTTATAGTGCGGCATCCACTTCTCGGCGCCATAGTAGGTCAGCGTCAGCATGGCGCCGCCGTTCGGCATCAGCTTCTCGGCACGCTGCGCAATCGCGGTGAGCGAATAGCAGCTCACCAGCATGGTCTTGGTGAAATTGTCCTCGGTGGTGTCGACGTAACGGCCGTCGAGCTGGTCCTTGTCGGAATACGCCATGGCGTGGACCAGGAAGTCGATGCCGCCCCAGGCCGCCTGCACGGCGGCAAACACCGCATCGATGGTCTTGGGCTCGGTCACGTCGCAATGCCCGACGACGATGCCGCCGACCTCCTCGGCGAGCGGCCCGACCCGCTTCTTCAGCGCGTCGCCCTGATAGGTGAATGCGACTTCGGCGCCGTGCGCATGGCAGGCTTTGGCGATACCCCAGGCAAGCGAACGATTATTGGCGACCCCCATCACCAAGCCGCGCTTGCCGCGCATGAGGCCCGAACCGTCGGCCATTCTTACGATCCCATTCCGCGACCTTGAGCCCCAGCCTCCTATGACATAGGGCCTAGGGGCCATCAAGCATCGGTCCACCTCGCAACGGAGCCAAAAATCGCGGCGGTGGAATAGGATGAGACAGGTGGTGTTGTTGAGGTTAAGGGCGTCATTGCGGTCCGGCCGACATGCGGACGTTCTTAACCCCGCCAAAAGGAAGCCTGCTTGAGCGAGTTCCACGAGCACATCAAGGTGGCGATCCCGGCCTTGCGCCGCTATGCCCGCGCATTGACCCGTGACGCCGAGGCGGCCGACGACATCGTTCAGGACACGCTGGTGCGGGCGCTGCGGTCCGAGCACCTGTTTCACGGCGGCGATACGCGTGCCTGGCTCTATACGATCTTGACCAACCTCAACCGCAACCGGCTTCGCACTTTATCGCGACGGCCGGTGCTGACGCCGATTAAGGACAGCGACGCGGCGACCGGCGGACCGGAATCGGGCGGGCGGGACATCACGCGAGCCCTCGACGAACTCGCCGAGGATCAGCGTTCCGCCTTGCTGCTCGTCGTCCTCGAGGGCCTCACCTATCGCGAGATCGCCGAAATCCAAGGCGTCCCCATTGGCACGGTGATGTCGCGGCTTGCGCGTGCTCGCAGTCAAATCAAGGCGTATCTCGATGGCGAACGGCCGCCACTGCGCCGCGTTAAATGATCCAACGAGAGAACGAACGATGATTGATCGAGACCCCATTGTCGGCGAAGACGAACTTAATGCCTACGTCGACGGCGAATTGCCGGCCGATCGCCGAGTGGCTGTAGAGGCCTGGCTTGGCACGCACCCGGACGATGCGGCGCGCGTTGCCGCGTGGCGGCAGCAAGCGGAATTGATCCGCGCCCGCTATGGCGCGATTGCCGACGAGCCGCCGCCGCAGCGCTTCGATATCGGCCGCCTGACACGCCGGCGTTATGGAGTGCTGGCGGCCGCCGTTGCCGCGACGGTTGCGGCATTCCTGATCGGCGGCGCGCTCGGCTGGACCGTGCGGGGCATCGAAACTGTACGCCCGACCGATCTCGCGCTGTTTACCAGCGACGCGCTCGACGCCTATCGGCTCTATGTCGTCGAGGTCCGCCACCCGGTCGAAGTGCCGGGCGATCAGCGGCCGCATCTCGATCAGTGGCTGTCGAAGCGGGTCGGGTCGCCGTTACGCGCGCCCGAGCTCGACAAGATCGGATTGAAGCTTGTCGGCGGCCGGCTGTTGCCGGGACCGACCGGGCCAACCGCGTTCTTCATGTACGAGGCCCCGTCGGGCGAGCGCTTCACGCTTTACTGCGGGCGCACCAGCGATCGCGACACGGCGCTGCGTTATACGACGGGCGAGCAGAACGCCGCCTATTACTGGGTCGACGGCGACCTCGCCTATGTGCTCTCGGGTCCGGCGCAACGCGATAAATTGCACGAGATCGCGCAAGCCGCCTATGACCAGATCGATCGGCGGGACCCCACCGCGCAGCAGGGCGGCTAAGGTGAATTACATGTCTTTGCGCGGATCGTAAGACTGCTCGGCCTGCCACTTTTTCATCAGCGCTTCGAACTCGGCATCGCCGCGTTCGGGCAGCATGATGCGGACCGTGGCAAGAAGATCGCCGCGGCCGGCTTTGGCGGGAAAGCCCTTGCCCTTGAGCCGGAAGGTGCGTCCGCTCGACGTCCAGGGCGGGATCGCGATCTCGACCGGCTTGTCGAGCGTCGGTACGCGCACCTTGGCGCCGAGCGCTGCCTCATAAACAGTGATCGGCAGATCGAGCCGCACATCGAGGCCTTCCAAGGTAAAGACCGGATGCGGCGCGATGGAAACCGTGATGATCAAATCGCCGGCGCCGTTCTGCCCGGGCATGCCTTGACCGCGCAGCCGGATATGCTGGCCGTCGAGGATGCCGGCCGGAATTTTGACGTCGACATTCTTGCCGTTGGGCAGATGCAGGCGCTGGGTCGAGCCGTTGGCCGCGTCCGTCAGCGATACGGACATTTCGGCCTGCATATCGGCGCCGACGCCGAAGTCCGCGGACTCGAATTGCGCGTCGCGGCCGCCGCCGCCACCGCGGCCGAACGCCTCCTTGAGGATGTCCTCGAAGCCGCCAAATCCGCCGCCGCCCGCCCGGCCGCGCCGGGTCGCCCGGGTGAAGCCTTCCGGGCCAAAATTGAAGTTTTCGAAATTCGCGTCGGGGCCGAACCCGGCGCCCTGGGGCCCCCCCGGCCGCGCACCCCCGCCAAATCCCTGAAAGCGCGGCTTGCCTTCTGCGTCGATCTCGCCGCGGTCGAAGGCCTTGCGCTTGTCCTCGTCGGCAAGAATCTCGTGCGCGGCATTCAGCTCGGCGAAGCGAGTTGCCGCCTTGGGGTCGTTTTTATTGGCGTCGGGGTGCAATTTTTTCGCAAGCTTGCGGTAAGCGCTCTTGATATCGGCGGCGCTTGCCTTGCGATTGATGCCCAACACCTCATAGGGATCACGCATCCCCGTCGCACTCCGCTCAATTTGGGCTGGCCCCGCCCGCCCACCGGCCTCAATGTGGGACTAAAGCGCTCGCCACGCAATGCAACGGCCGTATCGGCTGACGCTCCTGCGGATCATAACGGCCTCAACTCGATTTGAGGGGCGCAAGCCGCGTCACCTCCCAGCTGCCGCTCGCGGTCCGGCAGGCAGCGCCCCGCAACCAGTCCTGCGCCGCGCCATGCAGGTAGCTGGCGAGAAAATCCCGGCACGGCAGGCCGTCTTCGCTATAGGACGCATCGAGCGGCAGGATATTGCCGCCGGCGCCGGTCTGCGGATTTTGCCAATGCACGCTCGCGTCCTTGCCGGCATGGGCGAGGACATCGGACGCCACAGCACGCGCATAGGCAAGGTCGGTTTCGGCACGAGCCGCCCGGCTTCCCGGATCGGTTTGCCCTGCCGGCGCGATCGATCCGGTGGCCGGAGGGTCGGTATCGTCCGTTGCCACCAGCGAGGCAAGCCGATAGGAGCAGCCGGAAACGGCCAGCGCGCTGAGGATGGCGGCAATAACCGCGCCACCACGCAGTCCCCGACATAGGCGCAAGCCCGCTGTTCCATTATATTGAAACCAGCGGCCCGTTTTGCGATTGCCGCACGCGAGCACCAGGTACTCCGAGAATGTCCGACGCGGCGTCCATAGAATACCCGGCATCGTTAACGGGCGGTGACTTCACCGCCGCCGATGAGCCATTGCGCCTGTTCGCCGCATGGTTCGCCGAAGCCAAGCGATCCGAGCCGGTCAATCCGGACGCCATGACGCTGGCCACGGTCGACGCCGCCGGCCGGCCCAATGCGCGGATGGTGCTGCTCAAAGGCTTCGATGAACGCGGCTTCGTCTTCTATTCGAACGCCGAGAGCACCAAGGGCCACGAACTGGCCGCCGTACCGAAAGCGGCCTTGGCGTTTTATTGGAAGTCGCTGCAGCGCCAAGTGCGGCTGCGCGGCGACGTCGAAGCGGTATCGAACGAAGAAGCCGATGCCTATTTCGCCACCCGCTCGCGGATGGCGCAAATCGGCGCTTGGGCCTCGAAGCAGTCGGCGGCGCTGGAAAGCCGGTTCGCTTTCGAAAAGGCCATCGCGCGCTCGACCGCCAAATTCGCAATCGGCACCGTGCCGCGGCCGCCCTACTGGGTCGGCTATCGGGTGGTGCCCTCGGAGATCGAATTCTGGCAGGAGCGGCAATTCCGGCTGCACGACCGCATCGTCTTTACCCGCGACGGCGTGACGGCGCCGTGGACCAAGACGCGGCTCTATCCGTAACTGGCGAAAGACACAGATGGCAACAAGCAACCAGCCGCGCCGCACGCTCCTTCTCACCGGAGCGAGCCGCGGCATCGGCCACGCCACGGTGAAACGCTTTTCCGCCGCCGGCTGGCGTGTCATCACCTGCTCGCGCCATCCGTTTCCGGAAAATTGTCCCTGGGAAGCGGGCCCGGAAGATCACATTCAAGTCGACCTTGCCGATCCCGAAAACACCGACGCGGCGATCGCCGAGACCAAGCGGCGGCTCAATGGCGAGCTGCATGCGCTGGTGAATAACGCGGCGATCTCGCCCAAGGCCGCCGGCGGCAAGCGGCTCGGCTCGATCGAAACCTCGCGCGACGACTGGCATCACGTCTTTCAGGTCAATTTCTTCGCCCCGATCATGCTGGCGCGCGGACTGCTCGACGAATTGCAAGCGGCCAAGGGCTCGGTGGTCAACGTCACCTCGATTGCCGGTTCGCGCGTGCATCCGTTTGCCGGCGCCGCCTACAGCACGTCGAAAGCGGCGCTCGCCGGACTCACCCGCGAAATGGCCGCCGATTTCGGCGCCCGCGGCATCCGCGTCAACGCCATCGCGCCGGGCGAGATCGACACCGCGATGCTGTCGCCGGGAACCGACAAGATCGTCGAGAACATCCCGCTGCACCGACTCGGCACGCCCGACGAAGTGGCGAAGATCATTTATGTGCTGTGCACCGACACCTCGTCCTACGTGAACGGCGCCGAGATCCACATCAACGGCGGCCAGCACGTGTGAGCTGAGGGCGTGTCCTCATAAATCGAGGGCGGTTGGCGGCTGGTCAATGTGCTGCTTTAGCCGCGAAAGCAGACATCAGACCGCAGTTGCTGAATGCCCGCTTAGGGCCAACAGGCGACTTATCGGCTTTTAGCTCTTATGCTCCGCAATGGAGTCGCACCAAGAAGAATCGAGGGCGATCAAAGCCACCAGGTATCAATCGCTCTCGCTTTGCCGTCTGAGGTAGGAAACAATCAGCCTTCCGGTTTCCCGGATGTGAACTTCCATCTCGCGGCCCACGGCGTCCGCGTCTCCCTTGCGGCAAAGCGTTAGGATTTTTCGATGGCTCTGCTGGGAGCGGGGCTTATGTCCAAGGTCCTCCCAGGCAAGACGCCAATACCGCGCCAAGTTGGCCCGAACCGACTCGATTGATTTAAGGAAAAACGGCCGATTGGCCGGACGAAACAGGGCGGCATGGAACGCCGTATTGAGCGCGAGGATTTCAGAAGTCTTGGTCGTGCGGTCGAGGCGGTCCAGTATGTTCTTCGCTTCGGCGATATCTAAGCTGCTGAGCGCGGGTACCGCCCATCGGGCCATCTGACCCTCCAGCAAGCATCTATATTCGGTCAATTCCCAGGCCACCTCGGCGGACAGTTCCGAGACGATCACGCCGCGGTTTTGGACGAACACGGCGAGGCCGGCAGCAACGAGTTCCTTGAGCGCCTCGCGCACCGGGATATGGCTCACCCTGAATTCCAGCGCGATGCGATCCTGGCGCAGCGGCGCGCCGGGTTCTATCTCGCCGCGGGCAATGGCCTCGCGCAGAGCGCCAGCAATCAACGGCGGTGTTGCCGCAACTCTCGCCGATTTTTCGGGCTTTCGAACGACAGCCGACATTGGCTCCCCATATGCGTGCGCCCCGTCTATGACGGCTGCCGTCGAGAGTATCAAGCTTCGTCAAACGACGCAGCATGATTGGGCGCAATCAACAGACCGACGCCTTGACTTCGAAGTTTGTGGAAAGCGCCTATATCAAATTGACAATCATATATTATCCATGCTGGTATTTTTACGTAGGGGAACCAATGGGCCTTTGGAGGGCCGTGAAGCATGTCGATGGTGGTGGGGTCAGGCGCTCGCCTGCGGGGCGCTGTGGGGTGGGCGTTGTTCAATCTTCCGGCCAGCAGCTTCGAGACGGTCACACGACCAAATGATTGTCGACATAAGAACCGAGCGCTAACCACCAAAATTCTTTCAAGCGTCGTGGCGGTTGGAGCGTTGCTTTGCGCGGCGGCGGACGCGCAAAACGCCGGCTCTTCCGCTTATGCAACGGCACCTGGATGGATGACGGGGGCGCTCTACAATCCGTCGAGCAAGACGGGCACTTATCTCCCCGCGGAATCGGGCGTCAACCTCACGCTGGCGCCGTTTGCCGGATACGTCAATGTGGGCAGTGGCAATTCGGGCCGGGAATTCAGCGGCAGCAGCGGATCGGTCGCATTCCCGGTCGGCCAATCGTTCGGACTGTTGACAAACTTTACCGCCGCATCTCTCGGTAGCAACGGCCTCTACGACGTTGGCTCCAATTTCTATTGGCGCGCTCCGAGTACTGGATTGATCGGTGCGATAGGAGAATACGGCGAGTTCACGGGCACGAACGGCTTCAAGTACGGAATGGGTGGAGCGAACGCCGAAGGCTATTTCGGCCGCGTGACGCTGTACGCAGTCGGCGGAGCCTTTAACCTCCAGGGGCTAGGTACCTATGGGCTCGGGA
>DATAWA010000199.1:0-18136 GCA_036267435.1 Xanthobacteraceae bacterium
GTTGACTTCGAAGCCGTTTGGGACGATTGGCTTTTGATCGGTCCGGTGCACTGTTCTGACGACATTCCGCACGGATTTGGCAAGGTCGGGCGCGGGTAAATCTTGCGGTCTGATTAGCCGCCGCACTCCGGGGCGGTCGGCGTGCCAGTCGCCAAATGCGGCCGAACCTTCGAGCAGACCGGCGCCCGTTTGCGCACGCAACGGGATGGCGGTGAGTGAAGCTATTGCTGCGACGGACATTGCGATGACTGCAGGGAACGAGCGACGCAAGGCGTCCTCCTCGCAAGGCCTCGACATTGAACGAGGCTGGGCGGGCGTAGTTCCAATCTTCAGCGATCTGGCGCTGCCGCGGCGCTGGGGCAAGAGGCGCGATCGTCACGACGCCGCGAGCCGACAGTTCTCGGCGCGGCACGAAATCGGCTGTGCGGGGTCTTCGCAATGAGGCCCCCGGATCGATCGCCGTTGTCCGTCATGCCGTCCGCCTGCCATTTGATTCGTTTACCGGGTCACGCATCTTGATCGCTCGAATCGCGACACAGCTTGAAATTCCGCGACGGCTACGCGCCGTCGTGCGAGCGCGGGAATCCAGCCTGGTCGCGCTGGCCTCGCTGGTCGGCATTTTGGCCGGTCTGATCGTGGCCGCCATGGGCCAGTCCGTCGATCTGTTGCACGAAGTTTTTTTCGATCTCGAGCACGGCGAACGGCTTTCGGCGCGGCTCACGCTCAATCCATATCTTGCGTTTTCGGTGCCGCTCGTCGGCGGACTGATTTTCGGCATCGCCAATGAGATCATCAGGCGCTGGCGTCCGGAACGTGAAATCGACCCGATCGAGGCCAACGCCCTACACGGCGGGCGCATGTCGCTCCTCGGCAGCATACTCGTTGCCGCGCAGACCGTGTGGTCGAGCGGCGTCGGCGCCTCGGTCGGTCTCGAAGCCGGCTACACGCAGTTTGCCAGCGGCCTCGCTTCCCGCATCGGCAATGCCTTTCGCCTGCGCCGCGGCGACTTGCGCATCCTGGTCGGTTGCGGCGCCGCCGGCGGCATCGCCGGCGCGTTCGGGGCGCCGCTGGCCGGCGCGTTTTACGCCTTCGAGCTGATCATCGGCAGTTATTCGCCGAACAGCCTGGCGCCGGTGGGGATTTCCGCGCTGCTCGGGTATCTGGTGGCGCGGCAGTTGGCGCCGGCCGAACTCGGTATCGTTGCTCCGGAGAAAATGATCATCACGGTGCACGATCTGGCGCTCGCAGCAGCGCTCGGACTATTGGCCGCCGTACTCGGAATTCTTCTCATGCGCGGCGTGGCGCTGTGCGAAAACGTGTTCTCGCGCATGCGGCTGCGTCCGGCGCTGCGTACGACATTCGGCGGCTGTCTCGTTGGGCTGATGGCGATGGTCACGCCGCAAATCATGTCCTCGGGGCACGGCGCGCTGCGCGTGGCCGGGATGCTCGATCTGTCGCTGCGAACGGTGGCCGTCGTGTTCGCGCTGAAAATCCTGGCGTCGATCGTGTCGCTCGGCTCCGGATTTCGTGGCGGTCTGTTTTTCTCTTCGCTGTTGATGGGGGCGCTCGGCGGCCACCTTCTGGTGGTGACCATGACCGAGATCTGGCCGACCGTCTATTTCGATCCCAACGCCTATGCCGTCATCGGCATGAGCGCACTGTCGGCTTCGGTGATCGGCGGTCCGCTGACCATGACTTTCATCGCATTGGAGACCACCGGCGACCTTTGGCTGACCACCGCCGTTCTGGTCGCGGTTATCATCGCCGCCCAGGTGACCCGCGAAGTCTTCGGCTACTCGTTCGCGACGTGGCGTTTTCACTTGCGGGGCGAGACCATCCGCAGCGCCGCCGATATCGGCTGGATGCGCGACCTCACCGTCGAGAAGATGATGCGCCAGGACGTGCAGACGGTGAATGCGGCATCGACCGTCGCCGCCTTCCGCGAACAATTTCCGCTGAGCTCGACGGCCTATGTGGTCGCCGTCGATGAAGCGGACCGCTATATCGGGCTCATTCTTGTGGCGGACGCGCATGCGGCGGAATCCGCCGACAAGTCCGTCAAGGAGCTCTTGCAGCATCCCGATGACATGCTGTTGCCGAGCATGGCGGTGAAAGAGGCGGTGCTCGCCTTCGACCGCGCCGAGTCCGAGGCGCTCGCCGTCGTCGATTCCTATCTCGACCGCCGCGTTGTCGGCATGCTCACAGAGGCCTACGTGCTGCGGCGCTATTCAGCGGCGCTGGAAGGCCGCCGCCGCGATCTCGTCGGCGAGGAATAGCCGACACCTCCACATCCGCGGGCCGGCTGCGCAGCACTCGAATACCGCATCGGTGGCCTGTGCAATCGGCCGGAGAGTGTGCGATAAGAACGGCGTGCATGGGTTCCGCCACGCATCGACATCGGTGGCGGGCAAGGGAGGGCCGGAATGATCGCGAGATTGCGTCCATCCATTGTGTTGGCAGCCGCGCTCCTGGCGGTGGCGCTCTTGGCCGGCGGCATCGGCGGCGCGGCCGCCCAGACCATGAGCTACGCCGACGCCGTCGACCAGCTTGCCACGGCCTGCCGCGCCGATTTTGCGAAATATTGCAAAAACGTCGAGCTCGGCGATGGCCGGCTGCGGGCCTGCCTCGATGCCCACCAGAACGTGGTGTCGCCGCGGTGCCAGCAGACCCGCGCCATGGTTTACGCCTCGATCGCGCGCCGGGCCGCGGCGCAGCGCGATATCGGCACGATTTGCGACGCCGATATCGAGCGCCTGTGCGGCACCTCGCATGCCGATGCTCATCTCGTGGAATGCCTGGTCAGTGTTTCGCCGGCCGCGATGAGCCCGGCATGCAGCCAAGCCTTCACCGACACCGGTTGGCGAACCGAAAAGGCGCAACAATGATCAGATATCAGATCGGCGCGGTCTGCGCCCTGGCTTTGGCGATCGCCGCGACGGTCGCGGGAGCCGATACAAGGCTGAACTCCGGTGAGATTGCGACGAGTCTCGCTGCCGTCAGCACCAGCGGCAAACTCGACCTGACCGCCGCACAGATGCGGCAGGCGGTGATGGACAATATCCGCAATTATCCGGGGGCGCTGCCGCCGCGGGCGCTGACTTTTCCGCAGCTCGCCAATCTCGCTCAGTTCACCGTCGAAATCAATTTCAACTTCAACTCCGCGGTGATCCGGCCGGACTCCTACCGCAACGTCGGCGCGATCGCCGACGCGCTGCATAATCCGATCCTGCTCGGTTACGGCTTTCTGGTGATCGGCCACACCGATTCCGTCGGCGGCCGCGTCTACAATGTCGGCTTGAGCCAGCGACGCGCCGAGGCCGTCGTTGCCGCCCTGGTCAATCCGTTCGGGATCAATCCGGCGGTGCTGCAGCCGATCGGCATGGGCGAAGAGCAACTGCGCGATCCGGCGCACCCGACCTCGGGCGTCAACCGGCGCGTCCAACTCATCAATGTCGGCAAGAAATTCTGCTTCGGCCGCGCCGGCGAGCAGTTCGTCTGCCAATAATCTGTCTGCCGGTAATCACTGATTGATGTGAATATCGGCCTTCGTCGCGATGTCGCTCCACAATTTCATGTTGGAGGCGAGGAACGAGGGAAATTCCGCCACGGGAATGTCGGCGGGGACAACTCCGACTTTGTTGAACTGGCTTTGCACTTCCGGGTTGCTCTGTGTCGCGGCGACGGCCTGCGTCAGTTTTGTCGCGATGTCGGAAGGAAGGGCTTTGGGACCGAATACGCCGAACCAGCTTTCGGCCACGAAGTCCGGCACGCCGGCTTCGATCATGGTCGGCACGTCCGGGACGAGTGCGATTCTGGTTTCCCCGGTCTGCGCCAGCAGACGAAGTTTGCCCGCCTGCACGAACGATACCAGCGCGGTGGGAGACGCCGTGGTCATCTGAATCTGCCCGGCCATCGTGTCGTTGATGGCCTGCGCCCCGCCTTTGTAGGGCACGTGCGTCAGCTTGATCCCGGTCCGTAATTCGAGCAGCGCCGTGGTCAGGTGACCGGCCGAGCCGATTCCCGGCGTTCCGTAATTCAAGGCGCCGGGATGCCCCTTGGCATAAGCGACCAGCCCCTTGATATCGTGCGCCGGGAAATTGGCGTTCACCGCGAATGCAAACGGCACCTTGGCGACCAGTCCGAGCGGCGTGAAATCCTTCAGCGGCTGATACGGTAGATTGCTCCGCACTGCGGGAAGAACCGCGAGGCCGTCTGAGGGACCCCACAGCAGCGTGTAGCCGTCAGGGGTGGCTTTGGCGACATCATCGATTCCGAGCGCCGAGGCGGCGCCGGGCTTGTTCTCGACGACGACCGGGCTGCCGAGCTTTTGCGACAGGTATTGCGCGAAGATGCGGCCCAGCACATCGGTCGTGCCGCCGGGCGGAAACGGAATGACGAGCTTGATGGGTTGATCGGGGTAGGGCGCGGCCGTGGCTCCGTTGGTCCACATTGCTGCGGCAACGATCGCCGCCAGCACTAGCCTGCATAGTCCGAGCATGTTTATCATGATCGTCTCCGATCATCTCCCTGTCATCGCTTGGGCGGCGCCAATGCCCTGATTTGTCGTTTTTCGTTCGCCGCGCACGGTGTCGATAAGGCCCATCGCGTCGGCGGGCAGGCGATCTCCGCGCCAGGCGGTGTGACCGTCGGGGCGAACCAGGACGTATCGGGTCTCGTAGAGCCGACCAATGTCCGGTTCGTCGATCAAAATGGTGCTGAGTGGAATGCCGCGCTGGCGAGCGGCGGTCATCAATGATGCCGGTTCGTCGCTGCCGGCAAACCGCAACAGCACGAAGCCCTTGCCGAACAGGTCGATCGTCGACGAGCCGTCGGGCCGCCAAGCGTGCGGCGCGCGATGTCCCGGGCGCGAGGTTTGCACATAGTCGCTCGGGCTGTCCGGCGGCGCCGGCATACCGTCGGCGATGCAGATGGGCGAGTCCTCATAGCGGTAGCCGAGGTTGACGCCGAGCGTCTCCCACTCGGTCATGGTTGCGGCTTTGATCTCGCGGCCAATGCGTTTGCGGACTTCTTCGCCGGAGGCGCTGTCTTGGAGAATGTCCTCGCAGTTCGCCGCTGAGACGAGGTGGAAATAGTTGCTGGTCGCAAAGCCGACGTTGCGAGCGCCGACCGGTTGCCGCTCGATGCTGTAGCTTTCAAGCAGACCGCTGCCGCCCCAACCCTGGATCGCCGCCGCGAGCTTCCATGATAAATCCACCGCGTCGCCGGCTCCAGTGTTGAATCCGAAACCTCCTGTTGGCGACATGGTATGCGCCGCATCTCCGGCAATGAACACGCGCCCGCTGCCGTAGGATTCGGCCACGAGACTCGAACGCCGCCACGGCATCACATCGAGGATGCTGTAATCGGCGGGGGTGTCACCGAGCGCCCGCCTGACCCAGAAATCCGCGCCGAAACGGTTCATGTCGATGTGCGCCTTGGCGCCGAGCACCGTCAGCCGCCACAACTCCTTGCCATCGACTGCGGTGAGGTTGCCCCAAGTGCCCTCCGGCCCCAGAAAAATGTAGCGTTCGGCGTCGCCCTTGTCGTGGCGGCGCGCCAAGCCGGCGATGCGCAGAAAGATCGCGACCGAGTAATCGAGCGCCTTATTGCCTTTGAGCCCGATGCCGAGACGTTCTCGCACGGCACTGCCGGCGCCATCGCAGCCGACGAGATAGTCGGCCTCGACGCGCAGCGGCTCGGCGCTATCGCGCATCTTCGCTTCGGCTTCGACGCCGCAGGCGTCGCTTGCGAAGGACACGAGTTCGGTTTCGTAGAAAAACGTCACCTTGCCGGTCGCGCGCGCCGCTGCGGCGATGATCGGATCGAAGAACAGTTGCGGGGAGCGCTGCTTTTTCTCAGGCGATTGCGCGGGGGCGCGGTCGTCATCCATGCTCGGATAAGGGTGAGTGCCGAGCGTATGGCCCGCCATCGAAGTGCAGAACACCATGCTCAGACCGTAGTCGCGCGGAAAGCCGCAGTGGCGGATCTGCTCGGCGATGTTCCAGCGCCGGCAGAACTCCATTGTGCGGCTCGACAGCGATCCGGCCTTGGGATGGCGAATCCTGCCGTCGGTGCGCTCGATGACGACCGAGGCAACGTCGCGATACGCCAAGTCAAGCGCCAAACATAATCCAACCGGACCGGCTCCGACGATCAAAACTGGGGTCCGGACATGCCGGCCCGATTGCTGTGGCATGCGATGAGTTCCACTGATTTGCAATTCGGTTTGGAGCGTCGCGCCTTACGGCCGCAAATAGGCGTAGCCCAGCGCTTGCAGGTCGGCGAGCTTCACCACGCCGCCCTTATCGGCGACGGTAAAGCCTGGCAGAAGATCCTTCAGCGTCACGTTCTGGGCCCGCATCGTATTGATGCATGAGTAGGAATCGAGGCCCGACAGTTTCAACGCCGCGAGATCCTGCGCCGTGGCCGGACTGGCGTCGGCTGAGTGGAAAGCCTTCAACGCCGGGCCGTGGATCACGAGCGCGATCGTCACATTCTCGGGTCCGCCAACGCCGTCATAGTGATTGCGGATATTGCCGAGCACGAAGCCGACCTTGTCGAGGTCGGCAAGATGATAGACGACCTTGGCGGCGTGCGGCTCCGCCGCCTGCGCCGATTGAGCGAACGCCGAAGCCGGCAACAGCATGCCGGCGAATTGCAGCAGATTGCGACGGCGCATGGCGTTCTCCCGACGGCCCTCTTGGCAGTTCCGCAATCTTATCGCTTGCGGCGCATCGCCGCCAGTTCCTTACGGTCGGCGACAAGCGAAGTGCAGTCGCTCAAGGTTGTGCGATCGAGCCGGAACACTTTGTCGTCAGCGCCGGCTTCGAGCGCGCCGGCGGCTTTACTGTCCGGGTTAGTGCCCTTCCAGATACGGATGTGATCGAGCTTGACGATGGCGGCGTTGTCGGCGTTGGCGAGGCTTATGGCGATGCCGCCGCCGTCGCAGTCGACGTTGCACTGAAAATCGAGACCGGCCGGCAGCGTCACACGGTCCTGTGGCGGAATGTTCGCATCGGCCGGATCCGTCACCGTCGGCGCGTGGCCGCAATTGCCGCTGGAATCGAAATCGCCGGGACGGTCGCGAAAATTGACGCCGACCCGGAAGGCATATTGGAATTCGGCGAAATCCGGGTCCTTCTCAGTGCCGATCAAGAGCTTCATCACGCTGACTTTCTGCAGTGGATGCTGGGCCAAATGCGCGGCGTCGTAGCGGCGGACGAAGCAGGCATAGGCCTTCGGGTTCGGCACGCTGCCGGCGAACATCCGCTTGGCAAAATCGGCATCGGCGGTCCGCTCGGCGGCCGGCGCCGGTGGCGGCGCCAAAGCCGCCGCCGCGGCGATTAGCCCGGCGGCGATCGCCGGAAAGCGCAATGAATTCATGACGGCCTCGCTCCGCAGGCGTGCGTTGGCATTGGTCGCAATCGCGTATGGCCCAGTTCATCGTGCCGCCCCCATGATCCCAATGGACCGCTTGGCCGGTGAGGATAGAATAAGCCCAATAGAACGGCCGGTGGCCACGGGAGAAATGCAAGGATGGACGAGCGGACGACGGTGGATTGCGTCGCCAATGCGCGGGCGCTGGCGCCTGTGCTGGTTGCCGCAGGCCCGCGCATCGATGCCGGCCGTGAGCTGCCGCCCGACGTCGTCGATGCGCTGCACGAGGCGCGCATGTTCCGCATGCTGGTGCCGCGCTCGCTCGGCGGTGAGGAAGCCTCGCCGCTCATCTTCGTGCAGGCCATCGAAGAACTCGCCAAGGCCGATGCTTCGGCCGCCTGGTGCATCGCGCAAACCTCGGTTTGCTCGACAATCTCGAAAAGCATGCCGCGGCAAACTGCCGAGGAGATCTTCAGAAGAAATCCGCGTGGCGTGCTGGCCTGGGGCGCTTCCACGCACAACGACGCCAAGGCGATCGCGGTCGCGGGGGGATTTCGCGTCACCGGCGTCTGGCCATTCGCCAGCGGCAGCCGGCATGCCACCTGGCTCGCCGCGCATTGCTTCATCGTCGAGCCGGACGGTGAGCCGCGCCGTGACGCCGGCGGCAAGCCGGTGCAGAAGACGCTGGTGGTGCCGCGCGAGCAGGCGGACATCCGCGACGTTTGGCAGGTGATCGGGCTCAAGGGCACCGGCAGCGACAGCTACGCCTTGAATGACGTGTTCGTGCCCGCGCATTGCGCCATCGACTATCATGCGATGGATCTTGCCGAGTGGCACGAGCACGGCCCGCTCTATACCTTCAACATCTATCAGCTGTTTGGATCGACCTTCCCGGCGATCGCGCTCGGCATCGCCCGCGCGACGCTTGATGCTTTCGTCGAATTGGCACGCAGCAAAGTGGCCGGCAGCGGCTCCGCGCCGCTGCGCGAAAACGCCGTGGTGCAATCGCAGGTCGGAATAGCGCAGTGTCAACTCGCCGCGGCGCGCAGCTTTTATCTCTCTGCCTGGGAGGACATCTGGCAGGCGGCGCAAGCCGGGACCGTGTCGATGGATCAGCGGGTGCGGCTGCGCATGGCCTCGATCCACGCCAGCCAGCAAGCGCGGCAGGTTGTCGAAACCGCCTACCTTGCCGCCGGCGCCACGGCGGTGTTCGCCAGCAATCCGTTCGAGCGCCGGTTTCGCGATATGCATGCGGTATCGCAGCAGGCCCAATCGCAGTTCTCGATCTTCGAGGCCATCGGCCGCTATTTCCTCGGCCTCGGTCCGCACCCGCGGCTGTTCTGATGACACCAGGCGTGCCAACGCTTTCGGCCGATCACCTCAAACGGCCAATGACATTAAAACCAGGATGTAATCCATGTTCTTTGAAGAGCGCGTTGACGATCTGATGCGCAAAATGATGCGCAAGAAGCTTTATGTGGTGCTGTCAAAGCCGGCGGTGCCGCCGGAAAAGCTAAAACCGTTCCTGATGGCGCATCTGGAATACATGATCGGGCTGGAAAAGCGCGGTCTCGTCTTCGCGTCCGGGCCGCTCGCCGACGGCGAGGGGCCGCCGAGCGGGCAGGGCCTGACGGTGTTGCGTGCGTCGAGCGCTGCGGAAGCCCGCGCGCTCGCCGAAGGCGACCCGTTTTTTGTCAACGGCTTGCGCAGCTTCGAGTTGAAGGAATGGACGGTGATGGAGGGCACGCTCGGCCTGCGCGTTAATCTTTCCGATCAATCGATCGAAGTGGCATGACAGAGCTAACATGACAATCGCGGGGGGACCGCGCTATCATGCCTTGGCAGGACAGAAGAAGAATGTGGGGAAAGCGTTCATGGAGACCATAGGGTTTGTCGGCGTCGGCAAGATCGGCCTGCCGATCTCGCAGAATCTGATCAAAAGCGGCCACCGCGTCGTCGGCTTCCGCCGCTCTTCGCTCGCTGAATTCGAGAAAATCGGCGGCGTGCCGGCGCATTCGGCGGCCGAGGTCGGTGCCCAAGCCGACATCGTGCTGTCCTGCCTGCCGTCGACCGAGGCGCTTGATGAGGTGATGCACGGGCCGCACGGCCTCGTTCATTCGGCCCGCCCCGGTCAGATCGTGGTCGAGCTCGGCTCGCATCCGGTTCCCGACAAGCAACGCCAGATCGGCCGCCTTAAGGAGAAGGGCGCGGTCTTTATCGACGGCGAAGTGTCCGGTACGCCCGGCATGGTGTCGGCGCGCAAGGGCGTCATCTATCTCGCCGGCGACGCCGACGCCTGCAAGAAGCTCAAGCCGGTGGTCGCCGGCTTCGCCGACTCGTGTCTCTATTTCGGCGCGTTCGGCGCCGCGAGCCGCGTCAAGCTTGTCAATAATCTTCTGGTCGCCATCAATATCGCCGCCACCGCCGAAGCCATGGCGCTCGGGCTGAAAGCCGGCGTCGACGTGCCGCTGATGATCAAGGCGATTGCGACGGGCAGCGGCGGCTCGACGCAATTCGGCATTCGCGCGCCCTGGATGGCCGATCGCCGCTTCCAGCCGGTGCAGGGCGACGTGCCGACCTTGCAGCACTATTTCGGCATGATTGACGATTTGGCCAAGAGCCTCGGCGTGGCGACGCCGCTGCTCGACGCCGTCGTGCCGCTCTATCAGCGCTTTATCGACATGGGGCTCGCCGACAATGACGTCGCCGCCATGATCGATGTGCTCGGCTCGTTGCCGCGCGCCGAGCACACAAAGTCACAGGAGAATTAACGCATGATCCGCGTCAGCAAGATTGCGCACGCCAGCTACGAGACGCCCGATCTCGAGCAGCAGACCGAATATTACACCGAGATTCTGGGCTTGACGGTCGCCGCCAAGGAAAAGGACGCCGTCTTTCTGGCCTCAACCGTCGACCATCATTCGGTGGTCTTGCGCAAGGGCGCGCAGGCGCAATGCGTGCGGGTCGGCTTTCAGATTGCGCAGGACGCCGATCTCGGCGACTTCGAAAAGCAGGTCTCAGCCCAAGGCGTCAAGGTCGAGCGCCGCAAGGATCCGGAGCCGTCGATCGCCGAGGTGCTGGTATTCGCCGATCCCAAGGGCACCACGATCGAGGTGTTCAAGCGCGCCGCTTTCTCGCCGCAGAAGTTTCAGCAGAAGGGCATCGTGCCGTTTAAGCTCGGCCACGTCGCCTTTCACGTCACCGACGTCAAGCACGTCACCAAGTTCTATTGCGACGTGCTCGGCTTTCGCGAGTCCGACTGGATGGGCGATTTCTTCTCGTTCCTGCGCTGCGGGCCCGACCATCACACCATCAATCTGATGCAGACCGGCTCGAACCGGCATTTCCACACCGCGTTCGAGCTGCGCGATTGGGGCCACATGCAGACGGCCTGCGATTTTCTCAGTCTCAAAGGCTACAAGCTGCTGTGGGGGCCGGGGCGCCACGGCATCGGCCACAATCTGTTCGCCTATCACCGCATGCCGAACGGGCTCATCACCGAGACCTTCGCCGAACTCGACCGCATGAACGAGGAACTCGGCTATTTCGAGCCGCGGCCGTGGCACCGCGACAATCCACAGCGGCCGAAGGTGTGGTCCAAGGACCCCTCCGCGTCGAATTTGTGGGGTATCATGCCGACCGACGAGATGCATCACTGACGCCGAACGGCGCAGCGCTATCGGGAGGGGGCAGATGAAAATCCGGCTTCGTGCCGCGGCGGCACTGGCGTGCCTTTTTGTCCTGGTAATGGCGAACGGCGCCCCCCGCGCCGACACGTATCCTTCCCGCACCATCACCATCATCGTGCCGGCGTCGCCGGGCGGCGTCACCGACATGCTGGGGCGAATTCTGGCGCAGCACATGATCGCCGACTGGCACGCGCAGGTCGTGGTCGAGAACAAGCCGGGCGCCAACAATCAGATCGCGGCGGAATACGTGACGCATCAGCCGGCCGACGGCTACACGCTGTTCGTCGGTCCGGAAACCACCTTTATCGTCAATCCGGCGCTGTATCCGCATTTGGCCTATGACCCGGTCAAGGGCTTCACTCCGATCACCGGGTTGGTGCAGATCTTTCACGCGCTCATTCTCAATCCCGCGGTGCCGGCGAACAGCGTCAAAGAGCTGATCGCGCTCGACAAGGCCAAGCCCGGCCAGCTCAACTACGGTACCTTCGGTGTCGGTTCGAGCGGCCACCTCAACATGGAAATGTTCAAATCCGTGACCGGCACGAAGTTCGTCGCGGTCCACTACAAGGGCGCGGCGCCGGCAATGCAGGACGTCATCGCCGGCCACATCCAGCTGATGTTCGTGTCGGTCGGCAGCGCGTTGCCGCAGGCCAAGGCCGGCAAGGTCAAGCTGATCGCCGTCGGCGCGCCCAAGCGCATGGCGCTGTTGCCGGACGTTCCGGCCATCGCCGAAACGGTGCCCGGCTATACCGCAATCTCGTGGTTCGCGCTGTTCGGTCCGCCCGGCATGCCGACCGACGTCGTCGCCAAGGTCGGCAGCGAAGTGCAGAAGACCTTCGGCGATCCGGATGTGAAAAAGAACTTCCTCGACAAGGAATATTTCGAATCGATCGCCGGTTCGCCCAAGGAGCTCGCCGCGCGGCTGCGCACCGAGGAACCGAAGTGGCGCAAGCTCATCACCGAGGCGCATATCAAGGTGGAGTGAGTGCCGGCCGCATTGCCGCGCTGCCTTGCGAGGCCCGGCAAAACTGGCCAATATCGTTTTCCACCCCGTACCCCGCCGCAGTTGGCCTGCAATTCGATGAGGCGGCCCTTAAAATCGGCAAGAAACGAAATCGGCAAAGAGTATGGCGTTCAGGCGTTTGTCGGAAGTTCCGTGGGTGCAGCGAACGATCGGGGTGGCCGCCGCGGAATATTTGCGCTTGGTCTGGACGACCTGCCGGGTGGGGCTCGATCCGCCGGATTTCTACACGCGGGTGGTCCCCGACCTGCCGGCGATCGTCGCCATGTGGCACGGCCAGCATTTCATGATGCCGTTCCTCAAACGCAAGGAGCATCGGGTCAAGGTTCTGATCTCGCGCCATCGCGACGGCGAGATCAACGCGGTCGCCGCCCGCCATCTCGGTGTCGAGCCGATCCGCGGCTCGGGCGCGCGCGGCCGCGATTTCTTGCGCAAAGGCGGCGTCACCGGTTTTCGGCAGATGCTTGAGGCGCTGGCGCAAGGCGACAACGTGGCGCTGACGGCCGACATCCCGAAGATCGCACGCATCGCCGGCCGCGGCATCGTCGAATTGGCGCGCATCTCGGGCCGGCCGATCTATCCGGTCGCGGTGGCGACCAGCCGTTACCTCGAACTGGGCAGTTGGGACCGCTCGGTTCTGAACTTGCCGTTCGGCCGCTTCGTCATCGCCGTCGGCGAGCCGCTCCGCATCGCGGCGGATGCCGATGACACGGCGGTGGAAAACGCCCGGCGTCTGGTCGAAACGCGATTGAACGCCACCACTGATCGCGCTTATGCGATCGCCGAAGGCCGCGCCCGGGATTTTGTCTGGAGCCGCGGCGCGGCCAAAACCGCAAGGCTCGCCTGAGCGTGGGTACTACGCATTCTGCGGGTCGGGTGTTATATCTCTTTGCTGCTATCGAGGATCGCTATCGTGGATGCAAAGCGCACATTTGCCGTCGTGCTTGAACCAGACGAAGACGGCGGCTTTACCGTCCGAGTCCCGGCGTTCCCGGAAATCGTCACCTATGGCAAGGACGAAGGTGAAGCTTTGGCCATGGCCGAAGATGCCATCCGGCTCGTCATTGCCGACAGCGTAGCGCGCGGCGAGCCGATAGCGAACAGCGAGCCGCCACGCATTCGCCAAATCACCGTGACGCTTGCGGCATGAACGAGTGCTTGCCGGCGCTGACTGCGCGCGATGTTATCCGTGCGCTCGAACGGGCCGGCTTTGCCGTATCGCGAACGTCTGGCAGTCACTGCCGTCTCATTCATAAGGTCGATTCGGCGCGCAAGATCACGGTGCCGGTGCACAGCGGCGATCTCAAGCGCGGCACGCTTCGTGCCATCATCGCGCAGGCCGGGGACTGTAGCGGAATTTCTGCAGTTCCTGTAATTCGGAAGACGCTAAGTGAAAGACGTGGAGGAAACGACAAAAATGCGGATCATCACGCTTGAAGAACACTTCGCGACGCCGGGTTTTCTCGACGGGCCGGGCCAGGACCTCAAGAACGCGGCGCTGAAATTCGAGGGCCGCGCGCAGCGGCTGATCGAGGGTCTCACCGACATCGCCGACAAACGCATGGCGGCGATGGACGGCGCCGGCGTCGCCATGCAGGTCTTGTCGCTCACCTCACCCGGCACCGAGCAATTGGATGCTGCGGAGGCGATCGCGCTCGCCCGCGAAGTCAACGATTTCGCCGCCGCCGGCGTGAAGAAAAATCCGAAGCGGTTCGCCGCCTTCGCCGCGCTGCCGACCGCCGCGCCGGACAAGGCGGCCCAGGAACTCGAAAGCCGCATGAAGTCCGGCGGCTTCGTCGGCGCCGTGATCAACGGCCACATCCGCGGCCGCTATCTCGACGACAAATTCTTCTGGCCGATCCTGGAGGCCGCCGAGAATCTCAATGCGCCGATCCATATTCATCCGACGCGGCCGCCGCAGCCGGTGATGGACGCCTATTACTCGGGCTTCTCCCCGCTGATCAACGACATGTTCGGCAGCCCCGGCTGGGGCTGGCACATCGAGACCGCCATCCACGTCATCCGCGTCATTCTCGGCGGCACGTTCGATCGCTTCCCGAAACTGCAGCTTGTCATCGGCCATCTCGGCGAAGGCCTGATGTCGATGTTCCAGCGGCTCGACAACATGACGCCGGCGATGACCAAATTGCAGAAGCCGATCACTTCTTATCTGCGCGAGAACGTGCACTACACGTTTTCCGGCTTCAATTTTCCGGCAACCTTCCTCGATCTGCTGCTCGAAGTCGGCGTCGACCGCATCATGTTCTCGGCCGACCATCCCTATCAGTCGATGGAGCAGGCCGTGGCCTTCCTGCAGCAGGTTCCGGTCTCGGCCGCCGACCGCGAACGCATCGCTCACGGCAACGCGGAGAAGCTGTTCGGATTGTAATGAGGTCGTCATTGCCGGGCTTGACCCGGCAATCCATGGAGAGGTTTGGCATGTGTCAATGATGCGGTAACGTTTCGGCGAACGAACATTCAGCATGGATACGCGGGTCAAGCCCGCGTATGACGAGGTAAAGTATGCGCACCATTACTCTCGAAGAGCATTTCACCACGCCGAAGTTTCTCGAAGGCCCCGGCCGCGTCCGCAATGAGAAGGCGCACAAGGAGGGCGGCCGTCTCCTCAAGGCGTTCCAAGAGCTCGCCGACGTCGGCCCCGGCCGCATCGCCGAGATGGATGCCGCCGGCATCGACATGCAGGTGCTGTCGCTTACTTCGCCGGGCGCCGAGCAATTGGACGCGGCCGAGGCGGTCGCGCTCGCCCGCGACGCCAACGATTTTCTGGCTGGCGTGGTGAAGCAGCATCCGCAGCGCTTCGCCGGGCTCGCGGTATTGCCGAGCGCGGCGCCGGACAAGGCGGCCGCCGAGCTCGAGACCATGGTGCAGCGGCACAAATTCGTCGGCGCCGTCATCCACGGCCACAATCGCGGCCGCCGCCTCGACGATAAGTTCTTCTGGCCGATCCTGGAATGCGCTGAAAAGCTCAACGCGCCGATCTATCTGCACCCGACGGTGCCGCCGCGGCCGGTGATCGAGGCCTGCTATGGCGGCTTCGCGCCGGCGGTCACCGATATGTTCGCGACCTCGGGCTGGGGCTGGCATATCGAGACCGCGGTCCACATCGTGCGCATCATTCTCAGCGGCGCCTTCGACGCGTTCCCGAAATTGCAATTCGTCATCGGCCATCTCGGCGAGGCGCTGCCGTTCATGCTGCCGCGGCTCGACACCATGCCGCCTTCGCTGACCAAGCTGAAGCAGCCGATCAGCGCCTATCTGCGCAGCAACGTGCACTACACGCTGGCGGGTTTTAATTTCCCGGCCGCTTTCCTCAATCTGCTGCTCGAAGTCGGCGTCGATCGCATCATGTTCTCGGCCGACTACCCCTATGCCTCGATGAAGGAGGCGCGGGCGTTTCTCGAGCAACTGCCGGTCTCCGCCGCCGACAAAGAGCGCATTGCCCACGGCAATGCCGAGAAACTGTTCGGGCTGTGAAAATTCACCTCGCCCCGCATGCGGGGGAAGTGTCACGCTGAACCGCCGGCCCCGCTGTGGCGACCAATCGTCATGGCTCGTTTTCGCTACGCGTTTGTGCTGGCCGCCGCGGCCTTGCTGCCCGGCACCGCGAGCGCGGGCGATGCGAGGCCGAGCTTCGATTGCCGCCGTGCCGCGACGCCGGTCGAGCACGAGATCTGCCGCACCGCGTATCTCGCCGCCGACGATCGCCGGATCGCGGCGCTTTATGCGCAGGCGCTCGGCGTGCTCGATACCGAAGATGCCGATCAGTTGCGAGCCGATCAGCGCTCTTGGCTCAAATTCCGCGACGACTGCAATTACCAGGTGCCCGCCAATCCGCACGCCACCACCGACGTCGAGGGCTGTCTTGCCGGCATTCTGGCCGACCGCGTGACCGCACTGCAGAAGGCTATCACCGACAAAAAATTCTCAAGACCGTGTCACCCGCAAAACTGCTGACCTGTCCCGGATGCGGTGCAGCACGAAGTGGTGCACCGCTGATCCGGGATCGTCGCGAACTCCGAGCTCCTTGCGATGCTATGCTCTCAGCCCCCGACAGGAGGCCGCCGTGACGCAACCGAACAATGACGCTCCCATTCTGCTCGACATCGACGGCCGCGGCGTGGCGCGCGTGACGCTCAATCGTCCCGACCGCAACAACGCCTATGACGATGCGCTGATCGCGGCGCTCTTGGCGGCGCTCGATACGCTCGACACAACGGATGGCCTGCGCGCCGTCGTCATCGCCGGCCGCGGCAAGCATTTTCAGGCCGGCGTGGATCTGAAATGGATCGACGCCGTGCGCCGGGGCTCGCGAGACGACAATATCTCCGCCTCGCGCGCCACGGCGCAGGCGATCTGGCGGCTCAACCGCGCAGCCGTCCCGACGGTTGCGCTGGTGCAGGGCGCCTGCTTCGGCGGCGGCACCGGGCTTCTTGCGGCCTGCGACGTGGTGATCGCCGCCGATGACGCGGTGTTTTCCATCGCCGAAGTGCGCTGGGGGTTGACCGCCGCCATCATCATTCCGCAGCTTAACGACGCCATCGGCGTCCGCCAGGTCCGCCGTTACGCGCTGACCGGCGAACGCTTTTCCGCCGAGGAAGCACGCCGCATCGGCCTGGTGCACGAACTGGTGCCGGCGAGCGAGTTCGAAGCCGCCGGCGCGCGGATCGTCGCGCAGATTTTGCAGAACGGGCCGCAGGCGATCGGCGAGACCAAGGCGCTGGCGCTCGAAAGCGCCTGGGCGCAGCTCGACGGCGCGGCGTTCGATCGCCTCGTCGAAAGCCATGCCGCCAAGCGGCAGTCCGCTGAAGCCGCCGAGGGCCTCGCCTCCTTCGCCGAAAAGCGTGCGGCGGTGTGGAGGTAACGCGCGCGTTTGCTTCCGCTCGTCCCCGCGAAAGCGGGGACCCAGACCATGCCGCTCGATCTGGATTCCCGCTTGCGCGGGAATGAGCGGATGGCGTCAGCGCGTCTTGCGCCGCCGCCGCCGCGACGTCTTCATGCACTTCGCGCAGCGGCAGCCGGCCGGTTTGATGTAAAGCGCGAAATACTCTTCGCCGTAGTGGTAGGTGATCTCCTCGCCCGGCGCGATGGCGCGCAGCGCCACGAAGACGATCTTGCCGGCGCGCAGCACCGCCTCGGCATTGGGCGCGCAGGAATGATTGAGGTAGCGCCCGAGATTGCGCCGCGACGAGCCGTCGATGGTCCAGCGCCGGTCGATCTCGAACATGTAGCGGGCGCCGAAGCGCCGCTCCCGGCGCTGCGCCTCCGCGGTCGCGATGCGCTTGCCGCGATAGGTGGCGATGGTGGCTCTTTGGGCGAGCGGCCGCACCGCGAACAGGCCAAGCCCCGTCGCCGAGCGGCCGACGCGGACGCTGCGTGCCGGCATGGCGCGGCTTTAGCAGATTCGCGGGCTACGCATGGCGCGGCGCCGGTGCTATTGTTGCGGGGATTTTTCAGGCTGCGAGCCAACGGATCGACGACATGACCGAGACCGCCAACGACTTCGCGCAGAGCGACGCCGACATTCTCCTTTTCGACGTGCCCGATGCGGCGCTGGAGGCCGCCGCCGCCGCCATGCCCGGCGGTGCCTTCTCCATGCCCAACTCGCCGACCGTCAGCATCGTATTCCAGTGCTGCAGTAACGATTGAAGCATTGCCTCCGATGCTCAGCCCGTCGTTGGCTTGGGCGGCTTCAGAGCCGGTCGATTGTGCTTCTCCTTCACCGCGGCGATCTCGCCGAGCATGTCGTTGAGCGCGGCGATCGCCTTTTCGTCCTCGGCCGACAGCGGCGTCGCCGGGTGGAAATGCTTGAGCAGCACGATCAAGGCGTCGCCGATGCGGCCGAGCTGCTTGCCGTAGGTGGCGACGTCGGACAGCACGTCGGCCTCGACGTCAGGCTCGCTCGATTGGCCGAGATTGATGTTGATCAGGCCGAACTGGCCGCCGGTCATGAACGCCGTGAACGGATTGATCGATTGCACGACGTCGCCGGACAAGGGCAGCTTGAAGACGGGCATGGCGGTTTCTCCTC
>DATAWA010000200.1:0-13012 GCA_036267435.1 Xanthobacteraceae bacterium
GTCGAGACCTGCATCGATGCGCTCGAGCGCGGCGTCGAAGGCGTGGTCATCCTCGACGGCAAGGTTCCGCATGCGGTGCTGCTCGAATTGTTTACCGAGCTCGGCGCCGGTACGCTGATCCGCGCCTGAGTCGCCGCCGCCAATCCGGCCGAACATCCGGACGATACGTTTCCGACAACAAGAATAATCATGCTCAAGGAGAGTGCCGCAACCGATCGTGCTGCCGGGACCGGTCCGGCCGCGACCGCGCTTTCGCATAGTCTATTTCGCCTGTCGCCAGGTATCGCCGCAGGCGCCTCGCTCGGCATATCGGACGTGCTGGCGAAGCTCGTCTTGGCGACCGGCTGCGATGTCCTCACCATGCTGTCGTTTCGCAGCGTCGTCGGGCTTGCCTTCGTCGCCAGCTGGCTGCATTTCGGCCGCCGGCCATCGGCCGACGCGCGGGTGCGCTGGGTGTCGATGGGCATCGGCGTCATATTTGCCGGTTTGATTTTCTGCCTGTTCAAGGCCATTGCCGCGATCGACGTGCCGACCGCCATCCTGTCCTATTTCACCTATCCGCTGCTGACCGGGCTTGCGGCGTCGTTCGCCGGGCTCGAGCCCTTCCGCTTCAAAGGCGTACTGTGCGCAGTGGCGGCGTTCTGCGGGCTCGCGATCATGATCGGAGCGCATCCCGCGGGGCTCGCCTTCGCCGGCGTGGCCTATGCGCTGGGCGCCGCCTGCTGCCGCACCGCCGTGCTGCTCGCGACCCGCGCCTATCTGGTTGGCGCCGACGCGCGACTGACAACCTGGTATTCGATGCTGTCGTCGACCGCGATCTTCGTGGCAGTTTCGCTCGCCACGCAAACCTGGCATCCGCCGCAAACCGACTTCGGCTGGACGTGGCTCGTGGCGCTCAGCCTCGCCACAACCGCTGGAATCTTGTTCGTCTTCGTCTCCACCATGCGCATCGGGCCGTTTCGCACGGCGCTGATCATGCATCTCGAGCCGCTGACGGCGATGATCCTCAGCGCGCTCGTGCTCGGCGAAGCGATCACCCCGATCCAAGGCTTGGGCAGCGGCATCATGCTCGCCGCGCTGATCGCCTTTCAGTTATGGCGATGACGCTTTTCGATTCGCCGATGTCGCGCATCGCGCGCGGCTGATGTAGACTAAACGGCAAAACATGCCGGGAGGAAAACATGACCGTACAGAACGGCGCGGCCGCGCCGCGCCGTGAATCATCGCCGCCGCATCGTTTCGGGTTTGGCTGCGCCTGCCATGCCTCACGGCGGCAGTTTCTAGCCGGCGCCGCGGCATTCGGAGCAGTGGCAGCGCTTCCGCCCGGCAAGGCCGAGGCGCAGCCGGCGGCACCAAAACTGGTCGACACCCATCATCATTTTTATCCGCCGGCCTATCAGAAGGCTTGGATCGATTGGGAGGATCAACGCAAGATTCCTCATTTCAACTCCCAGCTCGCTTGGACCAAAGAGAGCGACCTCGAAGGGATGGATAAGAACAACATCACCACCAGCGTGTTGTCGCTGGCCTCCACCCCCGGAGTCTGGTTCGACGCCGGCGCCGATATAGCCCACGACATGGCGCGCTTGTGCTGCGATTTTGCCGCTGAAATGGTGCGCGACCGTCCGGGCCGCTACGCCTTGTTCGCACCGCTATCCATGCTCGATATCGACGCCTCGCTCAAGGAAATCGAATATGCCTTCGATACGCTGAAGGCGGACGGCATCAATCTGCAGACCAACTACGGCGACAAATGGCTGGGCGATCCGGCCTATCAGCCGGTCTTGGCTGAGCTCAATCGGCGCAAGGCCAGCGTGTTCGTCCATCCGCTGGTCGCGAGCTGCTGCGGCCGGCTGAGCGTCGGTGCGTATCCCGCGGTCATCGAGGTGCCGCACGATACGACCCGCACAGTGGTGAGCCTGCTGCTTAACGGAAGATTCTTACAGTATCGCGAAATCAATTGGATCTTCTCGCATGCCGGCGGCACCATCCCATTCCTCGCGGGCCGCATCGAAGCCTTCTACGACCAGAAGGCGCGCGGCCCGAATGGCTTCGCCCCGGACGGCATCGAAGCCGAGTTCCGCCGCCTCTATTACGACACGGCGAATGCGACTCATCCCGCCGCGATGGCGGCGCTGACCAAGCTCGTGCCGATGTCGCAAATCGTCTACGGCACGGACTATCCGTACTTTCCGCTCGACCAGATCGCCAATCTGCGAAAACTGAATTTTTCGCCGGCCGAACTGCAGTCCATTGCGAACGGCAACGCGACGCGATTGTTGCCGCGGCTCGGCGCCTGATGGCCCGCGCCAAGCCGGACACGAATCCGTCATCGGCATTTGACGCCGGCCATGGTTTTGCGTCACAAACTCGGCCAACTTTGCGCCGAAGCTCTTTGGGCTCTCCGCGGAACATGTCGGCCCTATATCGGTAAGGAAGGAGCGATGCGCGGGTTCCACAACAGCTCCTTCGATCCCCAGACTCTGGTCGTTCTGGAGACTGCCTTCGACGAAGCCTGGCTGACGCTCAAAGCCATCGGCAACACTACGGTGAAGCCCGACGAGCTGGCACGCTGCGTCTTGCGGCTGGCCATGGAGGGTGAACGCGATCCGGTGCGGTTGCACGATGGCGCGCTCAAAGGACTGGTTCCGGCAACGTCCTGGCGCGAAGCTGGCTGAAGCAGCTAAGAATGGGAAGCCAACAGCGCGAAGCCGGCGACGCATGCGCCAGCCAGCGTTCCGGCAAGCAATGCGAACACATAAGGGATAGACTTCCGTAACGTTCTGCGCATCGATTGTTCTTGGTCTTTGGATTTTATGCTCGACGAGAACCGATTCGCGGCCGGCCGCGACGTCATCCTCCGCAATCATGGCAACATCGAGTCTTCCGGCGAATGAGCGCCCCGCGGGCAGCGTGATCGAACGCGGCTTCGGGCACGTCGACACCTGGGTATTCGACCTCGACAACACGCTCTATCCGCATCACCTCAATCTCTGCCAGCAGGTCGATGTTCGCATCCGCGATTACATCGTCGGCTTCCTCAAAATCAGCCACGAAGAAGCGTTCCGGCTGCAGAAGGATTATTACCGGCGCTACGGCACCACCATGCGCGGCTTGATGGAGGAGCACGGACTTGAGCCGGACGAATTTCTCGAAATCGTGCACCAGATCGATCACTCGCCGCTTAAGCCCAATCCGGCGCTGGGCGCCGCCATCGCCGAATTGCCCGGCCGCAAATTCATTCTCACCAATGGCACCTTGCATCATGCCAACGCGGTCATGCACCGGCTCGGCATCGGCGAACACTTCGACGACATCTTCGACATCCGCGCGGCGGAGTTCGAGCCCAAGCCGCGGCCGGTCGTCTATCAGCGATTTCTGGCCCGCAACCGCGTCGATCCCGGCAAGGCCGCGATCTTCGAGGATCTCGCCCGCAATCTCGAAGTGCCGCATGCGCTCGGCATGGTCACCGTCTTGGTCGTACCCGAGGGCGCCCGCGTCGTGCTGCGCGAGGACTGGGAGCTCGCCGGCCGCGAAGCGCCGCACGTCGATCACGTTACCGACGACCTTGCCGGCTTCTTGCGCGGTATCGTGGGGAAGGGCCTACAAGCCTAATTGTGGCTGTTGACATCGAACCATCCTGACCCGACAAACCGGCGCAGCAAGGGGCCGTTCAAGGGCCATTCCAGGGGCCGTTCCAGGGGCCGTTCAATGTCAGCCGAGTCTGCCGCGAATCTAGCCAATGTGATCGACGCCGCCTTCGAGCGACGCGAGGCGATCGGACCCTCCACCAAAGGCGAGGTGCGCGACGCCGTCGATGAGGCGCTCGATCTTCTTGACCGCGGCGCCGCGCGCGTCGCCGAGCGGGTCACCGACGGCACATCGAAGGCCAGCTGGCGCGTGAACCAATGGCTGAAAAAAGCGGTGCTGCTGTCTTTTCGTTTGAACGACATGACGCCGATCCCGGGCGGACCCGGCGACGCCACATGGTGGGACAAGGTGCCGTCGAAATTCGATCACTGGGACGAATCTCGATTTCGCGGCGCCGGGTTTCGCGCGGTGCCGGGCTGCGTGGTGCGCCGTTCGGCTTATATCGCACCTGGCGTGGTGCTGATGCCGTCCTTCGTCAATCTCGGCGCCTATGTCGATTCCGGCACCATGGTCGACACCTGGGCGACGGTCGGCTCCTGCGCGCAGATCGGCAAGAACTGTCACATTTCCGGCGGTGCCGGCATCGGCGGCGTGCTCGAACCGTTGCAGGCCGGCCCGGTCATTATCGAGGATAACTGCTTTATCGGCGCCCGCTCGGAAGTCGCCGAGGGCGTGATCGTGCGCGAAGGCGCGGTTCTGTCGATGGGCGTCTTTCTCGGTGCCTCGACCAAGATTATCGACCGCGAGACCGGCGCGACGCTGCAGGGAGAAGTGCCGGCCTATTCGGTCGTGGTGCCCGGCACCATCGGCGGCAAGCCGAACAAGGCCGGTGACGCAACGCCAAGCCTTTATTGCGCAGTCATCGTCAAACGTGTCGACGAAAAGACCCGCGCCAAGACCAGCATCAATGAACTGTTGCGGGATTAGAACACAAGCAAGCATCGAAGCCAGAGTCCGCCAAAGCCGCGCCGATGGATTGGGCCTATCTCTACAACACGTTTGAGGGTCGCATCAGCCGCCAGACATTCTGGATCGGCATTGCCGTCCTGCTGGTCGCCGAGATTTTCGGGCATATTCTTGCCGAAGAGATCCAAGGCGACCGGCTCAGTGCCATTGTCGATCTGGCCTACGCCTATCCGGAATTTGCCCTGTGCCTCAAACGGGCCCATGACCGCAATCTGCCGCTGTGGCTCTTGATTGCTTTCTTCTGCGCCAGCGCGCTGCTCGATTTCCTCACGGTGCTCGAACTGACCGGCACCGACGACCAGCCCAGCCTGTCGTCGATCGCGATCGCGCTGCCGTTCACCGTGCTAGGCCTCGTGCTTCTCGTCGAGCTCGGCTTTCGCCGTGGCACCGTCGGCCCGAACCAATACGGGGCCGACCCGCTCGGACCGCAAGCCACGCTGCACTGAACCTCGTTGCCGCCCAGCACGGGGGTTGACGCGTCGCCCGTGCTGACCAATGGTCCGCCGCCTTATGACTGCCGATCCCGTTGCTATCGCCCGCGATCTTATGCGCTGCCGCTCCGTCACGCCGGAGGACGGCGGCGCGCTCGATTACCTGCAGAAGGTGCTGGCCGCCGCGGGCTTTGCCGTGCATCGTGTTACATTCGACGAGCCCGGCACGGCGCCGATCGACAACCTTTACGCCCGTATCGGCACGGCAAAACCCAATCTCGTCTTTGCCGGCCATACCGATGTGGTGCCGGCGGGCAACGAGGCGTCGTGGTCGCATCCGCCCTTTGCCGGCGAGGTCGCGGGCGACAAGCTCTATGGCCGCGGCGCGGTCGACATGAAGGGCGGCATCGCCTGCTTCGTCGCGGCGGCGCTCGATTACCTGGCGGAGAGCGGCGGCAAGCCTGGCGGCTCGATCTCGCTTCTGATTACCGGCGATGAGGAGAGCGTCGCGATCAACGGCACCATCAAGCTTCTGAAGTGGGCCGACGAGCAGGGCGAAAGCTTCGATCACTGCATCCTCGGCGAGCCGAGCAATGTCGAAACCGTGGGCGACACTATCAAGGTCGGCCGCCGTGGCTCGCTCAACGGCACGCTGATCGTCACCGGCCGCCAGGGACACGTCGCCTATCCCGAACGTGCCGATAATCCGATCCGCGGGCTCCTCACCGTCATGACCGCGTTGCAGACGCCGCTTGACCAAGGCAGCGACCATTTCGCGCCGTCGAATCTGGAATTCACTTCGGTCGATGTCGGCAATTCGACGGTCAATCTCATCCCCGGCGAAGCCCGCGCGCGCTTCAACATCCGCTTCAACGACCGCCACAATCAGGCGTCGCTGAAAAAACTCATCGAGCGCCGCGCCGAGCTCGCCGCCGCCGGCCGCGTGCATTTCGCGATCGACTGGCAGGCCTCTAACGCGGACGTCTTTGTCACCAAGCCCGGCCCGTTCACCGAACTCGCGATCGCCGCCATCGCCGAGATCACCGGGCGCCGACCTGCGCTTTCGACCGGCGGCGGCACCTCCGACGCGCGCTTCATCAAGGATTATTGCCCGGTGCTCGAATTCGGCCTGGTCGGTCAGACCATGCATGCGGTCGACGAATGCACCCCGGTTGCCGATCTCAGAACGCTGACCGCGATCTACCGGCGGCTCATCGAAAAGTATTTCGCCTAGCTTTTGCGCGCGGCGATCACCTGCTCGGCCGCAGCGACCCCGGTGAGATAGCCGCCGTGGGCGGTCGAGAACTCGTGCAGCGAAGAGGCCTCGCCGGCAAAGAACAGCCGATTGTCGACCGGCTCCGCGAGCGCCGCCCGGCAATCGGCCTTGCCCGGCATGGCATAGGAATAGGCGCCGAGCGCGAACGGATCGCTGTGCCAGCCATGCACGCGGAGCGGCTTGATGCGGCGGGCAAAAGCGCTGCCGAACACGAAGGAGAGCTCGGACGCGGCAAAATCGAAAAACGCGGGGAGACCGCCCTGTTCCAGTTCCGCGGCGCATGCCCCGCCGAAATAGCACTCGATGATCGACCAGCCGAACGGCCGCAGATGATAGCCCGCGGTCGCTACGCGATCGGTGTGTCCGAACACGCGAACGCTGGTTTCGAATTCTTCCGCGCCGTCGAGCGCGATGAAGAGCTTATCGTCGACACCCAAGGGCAGGCCGAGCGCGGCCTCGATTTTTTTCGGCAGCGAAGGCGTAAAGCCGATCCGTTCGGCCGCGAGCACCGCACTCGGCACCGTGACGATGACCTGATCGGCGGCGATGGCGCCTTTGCCGGTATCGACGCGCAGCCGCTTGCCGCTGTGGTCGATGGCGCTGACTGGACAATCCAGTATTTGCGGCACGTCCGCGCCATGTTTGCTGATCAGCGTGCCGTAGCCTTCGATGACCCGCCAATTGACGTCGGTCGAGTGATAGCGGTCCAGGTCCTTCAATGAAATACGGTCGAGCTCGGCGCCGCTGATATAGGTGCTGGTCGCATTCATGAGCGGATTCCAGCGCGAGGCCGGATCGAGCAGGCTCGAAGCCGGCGCATCGCTCTCGCGGAGCGCCGCTTCGTGCAGACGCTCATAGAATTGGGTAAAGGCCTTGCGATAGTCGGCAAATTCGGCGCGCGGAAAGCCGCGCTCGAGCTGGCGATTCATCCATGGCGGCGGCGTCTTGTCGATCGGCAGGCCTTCGGATTGCGCGACGCCGACCCAAGGGTTGCGATCGGCCGAGTGCAGCCAGCCGCAGCCGAGATCGAGCGCATGACCGTCGGCATCGTGAACGGTCCAGGCCCGGCCGCCGAGCCGCGGCCGCGCCTCGACCAGGAGGCAGCGAAGCTGAGTTTGCTGCAGCCGCTTCGCCGCCGCGACACCGGCCGCACCGCCGCCAATGACGACCACATCAACGTCGCTGGGCATGGCGCACTCCGTGGCGCATCAGTAATCGACCCGCACCAAGTATAGCCCATGCGGCGGCGCAACCTGACCGCATCGCGTGCGGTCGCGCGCTGCGAGTACCGCCGAGAGATCGCCGGCGCTCCACTTGCCCTCGCCGACATGAACCAACGAGCCGACCATCGAACGCACCTGGTGCTGTAGGAACGACCGCGCCACCGCGATAATGCGAAGCTCATCGCTGTCGCGCGTCACGTCGAGACGGTCAAGCGTTTTGACCGGCGATTTCGCCTGGCACTCAGTGGAGCGAAAGGTGGTGAAGTCGTGCTTGCCGATCAGCCGCTGCGCGGCGGCGTGCATTGCCGCGGCGTCGAGCGGGCGCGGCACCCGCCAGACTCGATTGAGATCGAGTGTTAGGTCGGCGCGCCGGTTGACGAGCCGATAGAGATAATGGCGGTTGACCGCCGAGAAGCGCGCATCGAACTCCGCCGTTACTTTTTCCGCCGCGAGCACCGCGACCGGCTGCGGCCGCAAATGGAAATTGATCGCGTCGCGCACATTATCGGTGTCCCAATTTTTGGCCAGATCGATATGGGCTACCTGACCGAGCGCGTGAACGCCGGTATCGGTGCGTCCGGCGCCGTACACGGTGACAGGCTCACCGGCAAAATCCGCGATCGCCTCGGTCAGCACGCCTTGCACCGAGACGCCGCTGTCCTGGGCCTGCCAGCCGATAAATGGCGTGCCGTCATATTCGATGGTGAGCTTGTAGCGGGGCATCGCACCTCGGCCGCGTCATTGCAACGTCGTGCCGGGCGTGACCGGCGTACCGCGCAGGAATTCCACGGCCGCCATCGGCTTACCGCCGGAGCGTTGCAGTTCGACGATGCGTAGCGCGCCTTCGCCGCACGCCACCGTGAGCGTGTCGTCGAGCACGCGGCCCGGCGCGCCAGAGCCGCCGGCCTTGGTCGTGCGCAATATCTTGACGCGGCCGACGCCGGCAAGCTCGCACCATGCGCCCGGAAACGGCGACAGGCCGCGGCAATGATTATGCACCGCCTGCGATGGCTTGCGCCAATCGATGCGCGTTTCGTTTTTATCGATCTTATCGGCGTAGGTCGCACCGTCGGCGGCTTGCGGGGTCAATATCAACGAGCCGCGTTCGAGCGCCCCGAGCGCGACCAGCATCAGTTTGGCCCCGAGCCGCGCCAATTCGTCATGCATGTCGCCGGTCGTTGCATCGGGTCCGATAGGCACGCGTTCCGCCATGGCGATCGCGCCGGTGTCGAGACCTTCGTCCATCTTCATCGCCATCACGCCGGTCTCGCGGTCGCCGGCCATGACAGCGCGATGGATCGGCGCCGCGCCGCGCCAGCGCGGCAGCAACGAGGCATGCAGGTTGAAACAGCCGAGCGGAAAAGCGTCGAGAATCGGCTTCGGCAGAATGAGGCCGTAGGCGACTACGATCGCAGCATCGGCGCCATCCGCACGCATCGCCTCTGCGGCATCGCTCCCCTTGAGGGTGCGCGGGCTGAAAACCGGTACCGCGAATCGCTCGGCTTCGCGCGCGACCGGGCTTGGCGTCATTGCCAACCCGCGCCGGCCGGCCGGTTTTGGCGCACGGGTGTAGACGGCGGCGACGTCATGTCCGGCGCCGACAAGCTCCATGAGCGCCGGTACGGCAAAGTCCGGCGTGCCCATGAAAACGAGGCGAAGCGCCAATCACGCCTCCACCTTCTTGGCGGCTTTGGCGAATTTTTTGATGACCCGGTCGCGCTTGAGCTTGGACAGATGATCGATGAACAAGACGCCGTTGATGTGGTCGATCTCGTGCTGAAGGCAGGTCGCGAACAGGCCCTTGGCCGCGATCTCCTGCGGCTTGCCGTGGCGGTCGAGATATTTGACTTTGACTTGCGCCGGCCGCTCGACCTCCTCGTAATATTCCGGGATCGACAGGCAGCCTTCCTCGTATTTGGCGGTTTCCTCCGACGTCCACGCGATTTCCGGATTGATGAACACCTGCGGCTCGTGATCGTCCTCTTTCTTCGACAGATCCATGGTGATGACGCGCTTGGCGACGCCCATCTGGATCGCGGCCAGGCCGATGCCCGGCGCGTCATACATCGTCTCGAACATGTCCTCGATCAGCTTCTTGATGCCGGCGTCGACATGTTTGACCGGCTCGGAGACGAGCCGCAGCCGCTTGTCCGGCAATTTGATGATTTCGCGCACCGCCATGACTGGGCGATTTAAGGGCTGAGGAAAGCGGGGTCAATCGGCGCTTCGGCCGATCACACGTTGATCGGCGGCCCATGACCGGCTATCACCGTTCGCTCTTCGTTCCAGGCGCGAATCGCCACCGCCGCCACGGCGTCAGGAAAACGGCCAGAGGAAGCGATGCCCGATAGTCTGCCGATGCTCGCGGTGATCTTTACGGCCTGCGCCGCCGTGGCCGCCGGCGTGGCTGTCTTGGGCGCGGTGCTCTGGCGCGCCCGCCGGGCAGGCCACCCCGATGCCGCGGTTATGGCGGAACTGAGCCGGGCGCACAGCGACACCGCGGCACGGCTCGAAGCCATGATCGGCATGCTGGCCAAGGGCCAGACGCAGCTTGCCCACTCGGTCAACGACCGGCTCGATTCGGTCTCGCACCGGCTCGGCGATTCGCTGGAAAAAACCAAGCAGAGCACCGTCGAGAACCTGCAAAAACTCAACGAGCGGCTGGCGGTCATCGACCACGCGCAAAAGAACATCACCGAACTCGCCACTCAGGTGACGTCGCTGCAAAGCGTGCTCGCCAACAAGCAGTCGCGCGGCGCCTTTGGCCAGGGCCGGATGGAGATCATCGTCCGCGACGGACTGCCGATGGGCTGTTACGAATTCCAACACACGCTGTCCAACAGGCTGCGGCCCGATTGCGTGATCTTCATGCCGGACAACCGTCCGCTCGTCGTCGATTCCAAATTCCCGCTCGAAGCTGTCACCGCCTTTCGTGACGCCAAGAGCGACGACGAACGCAAGCTCGCGGCGGCGCGGGTCCGGCAAGACGTCATCAAGCACGTTGGCGACATCGCCCAAAAATATCTTCTCCCGGGCGAGACGCAGGACATGGCCTTCATGTTCGTGCCGTCGGAGTCGGTCTACGCCGAGCTGCACGAGGAATTCGACGACGTGGTGCAGAAGGCATTTCGCGCCAAGATCGTCATTGTCTCACCGTCGCTGCTCATGCTGGCCATTCAACTGGTTCGGCAGAACCAGAAGGATGCCCGCATGCGCGAGGCCGCCGACCAGATCCGCGACGAGGTCGGCCGGCTGGTAAAGGACGTCGGCCTGCTGGGCGACCGCGTCCGCAAGCTGCAAACCCATTTCAACCAGGCGACCGAAGATATCCGGCTGTCGGTCGTTTCGATCGAAAAGATCGAGAGCCGCGGCGAGCGCATCACCCAGGTCGAGCTGCAAGGCGAGGCGCAAGGCGAATTGAACGGTATCACGTCGCCGGCCGCGTCGAATGTGATCGCCGCGCCGATGGCGCGCAAACTTGAAGCCGGCGAGTAGCGGCGCATGGCGGCGACGCCGCAGGCGCATCCTTCGCTGACCGAAACGCTCGCCGTCTATCTAAAGCGGCGCGTGCTGATCGTTCTGTTCCTCGGCTTTTCCTCCGGTCTGCCGCTCGCCTTGTCGGGCTCGACGCTGCTCATCTGGATGACGGAAGCGAAAGTCGATCTGCGCACCATCGGTCTGTTTGCGCTGGTCGGCACGCCCTACACCATCAAATTTCTCTGGGCGCCGCTGATCGACGCGCTCGATGTGCCGCTGTTGTCGCGGCGCTTCGGCCGGCGCCGCGGCTGGCTGCTGCTGTCGCAGTTTCTGCTGATCGCGGCGATCCTTTTTTTGGGCGCGTGCGATCCATCGGCATCGCCGTTCATGGTCGCCATCGGCGCGCTCCTGGTCGCTACCGCCTCGGCGACACAGGACATCATCATCGACGCGTTCCGGGTGGAAAGCCTGGACGAGAGCGAGCAAGCGGCGGGCATGGCGTCCTATGTCGCCGCGTATCGCATCGGCATGCTGGTCTCGACCGCCGGCGCTTTGTTCCTGGTCACCGGTTTTCAACACTTCGGCTTGCAACATCAGCCGGCCTGGAGCGCGAGCTATATCACCATGGCTGCTCTGGTCGTTATCGGCATCATCACCACGCTCGCCGCCACGGAGCCGGAAAGATCCGTCGGCGCCGAAGCGGAACATGAGGGAGAGATTGCCGCCGGCGCCAGCCCGCTGTCGCGCGTTTTTACCGCGGCATTTGGCGCCTTCGCGGAATTTCTTTCCCGCGATCTCGCTTTCGCCGTGCTCGCCTTCGTCGTGCTGTTCAAATTCACCGACGCGTTGTCCGGTGCCATGACCGGGCCATTTGTGATCGATCTCGGCTTCTCGCGCAATGAATACGCCGCCATCATCAAGGGCGTGGGCTTGGCGGCGACGTTGGCCGGCGGCTTTGCCGGCGGCTTTCTCGCCCGCGCTCTATCGCTGCCGGCGAGCCTGTGGCTCGGCGGCGTGCTGCAGGGCGTCTCGAACCTCGCCTTTTCCTGGCAGGCGGTCATCGGGCTGAACGCGGGATGGCTTACTTTCGCCATCGTCGCAGAAAATTTCACCAGCGCCATCGGCACGGTGATCTTTGTCGCTTACCTGTCGGCGCTGTGCCGCAATCCGCTGCACACCGCGACACAATACGCGCTCCTCACCGCGCTCGCGGCCTTCGGCCGCACTTACCTGTCGTCGGGGGCCGGCTTTATCGCTGCGGCGACCGGCTGGCCTTGGTTCTTTGTCATCTGCGCGGTGTCCGGCGTGCCGGCGCTCATCCTGCTCGCGTGGCTGCAGCACCGCGGCCATTTTGCCACGCTGCTGCCGCCCAAACCTTGAGTTGGGTCAAGCCTTGAATCGGGGTCATGCCTGCGGAAAAGGCAAACGTGACCAGCGGTAGCCTCGATCATTCCATTGCGACTCTCGACGGCGCGTGCGCTCGCAAAAAAGTCTTTTTGTAAGGATCAGATCGCTATAATCGCGGTGTCACCCTTGCGTTCCTCGAACCCGGCCGGTCCGCCGTCGCTGTCCCGATGACCCCCATCATCGTCAAGCTTTTTGCGGCGGCCCTCGCATTGAGCGAAGTCACGACCGCTCCGCAGGCGGTCAAGACGCATTTCGACCCGGTCCAGGACCAAAGCGCGGTGGTGCAAATCCTGCGCAACGGCTGCGATCACATGAAGCAGGCGTTCGACATCGAATCCATCAATCTCGATGACCTCATCTCCACCGCGCTCAACGATCCGAGCGCGGCCGGCGCCAATATTCCGGCATTCCACGGGCTCAATTTCGGCGATCTGAACACCGCCTATCACCAGTTCTGCAAGAACGAACCGATCACCACGCCGGTGGTCGACCTCGGCCAGGTGATCGACTTTTTCGACAAAGCGGCGGCCGACTTGCCGGATCAGACGACGCTCAAGGGCCGAAAATTGCCGAGTCTCAGC
>DATAWA010000201.1:0-12607 GCA_036267435.1 Xanthobacteraceae bacterium
CGCCGGAAATGACGGGTTGGCGTCGAACACCAGATTGATGCGGTTGATCGGCGCCACCGGGGTGACGTCGCGCACGAAGTCGTAGCTGAGATTGTTCATCAGCGAGGCATTGACGGCGTTCGACGAGGCGGCGAAGAACAGCGTGTAGCCGTCGGGCGGCGCTCCAACCACCGCTTCGGCGCCGAGCGAGCCGCCGGCGCCCGGCCGGTTCTCGACCACGATGGTTTGGCCCAATTGCTGCGACAGCCATTGCGCGGAAAGGCGCGCGACGATGTCGACTTGGCCGCCGGGCGGGAAACCGACCAGAAGCTTGATCGGACGGGCCGGATAGACTTCGGCGCGAGCCAATGTGGAAATCGCAGGCAGTGCGGCGGCACCACCCGCCAGACGCAATACATCACGCCGTCGCACGCGCATGGCTTCCTCCCTTTCGGCGCGCCGCGCACCGCCCGTTGGTCGGGCTTCAAATCCGGCGCCGCGCGGTCGATGCAATAGCATAAATGGCCTGAATCTTGAATGATGGATCACAAGCCCGCGGTCGCCGCCGGCTGAACCAAGGTCGACCATGGACATGTCCTCCCGTTTGGCGAACAGCGCCGGCGGCCAAGCGCCTGCCGCCGACGGCCGAAATTCTGCCGCTGGCAGCCCAGTGTCTGCGGCTGCGGCCGGGCATGGTCCGGCGCCGGCGAGCCATGAGAGCCATCCTCACCATGCCGGCAACCCGTGGTTTTTGGCGCTGACCGCGCTGGGCGTCGTCTACGGCGACATCGGCACCAGCCCGCTTTATGCTTTTCAGGTCGCTCTGGCCGGCCTCGGCCACCGCGAACCGACTCCGACCGAGGTTTTCGGCATCGTGTCGCTGACGTTTTGGGCGCTGATGCTGATGGTCTCGCTCAAATACGTCGTGCTGGTGCTGCGCGCCGACAACGATGGCGAAGGCGGCATTCTGGCACTGCTCTCGCTTGTCGCCGCCGACCGCATCCGCGACGGCACGGTGTTACCCATCCTGGTGCTGCTCGGCGTCGTCGGCGCCGCGCTGCTTTACGGTGACGGCGTGATCACGCCGGCGATTTCGGTGCTGTCGGCCATGGAGGGACTGCGGCTCGTCGCGCCGTCCTTCACCAGCTTCATCGTGCCGGTGACGATCGCGATTCTGATCGGCTTGTTCGTGATCCAGCGTCACGGCACCGAGGGCATCGGCCGTATCTTCGGACCGGTCATGGTGATCTGGTTTATCGCCATCGGCGTGCTCGGCGCCGCCAATATCCGCGCTGCGCCGGCCATCGTCACGGCGTTAAATCCGCTCTACGCCGTGCGCTTCCTCGCCGCCGACCCCGGCATTGCGTCGCTGGTCATCGGCGCGGTGTTTCTCACCTTGACCGGCGGCGAGGCGCTTTATGCCGACATGGGCCACGTCGGCCCGACCGCGATCCGCCGTGCCTGGTTCGGCCTCGTCCTGCCTGCGCTCTTGCTCAATTATTTCGGCCAAGGCGCGCTGGTCTTGACCGACCCAAGCGCGGCCGACAGCCCGTTCTACAAATTGGCTCCCGGCTGGATGCTGGCGCCGATGGTGGCACTGGCCGCGCTTGCCACCATCATCGCCTCGCAATCGCTGATCTCCGGCGTGTTTTCCTTGACGCGCCAGGCCATGCTGATGGGACTTTGCCCGCGGGCGCGGATCATACCGACATCGAGCGACGAGGCCGGCCAGATTTATGTGCCCGCCGCCAATTGGCTGTTGATGGCGGCCACGCTGTTTACCGTGGTGTTTTTCAGGACCTCGGACAATCTGGCCGCCGCCTACGGCATCGCCGTATCCGGCACCATGCTGATCACGACAATTCTGCTCTATCGCGTGACGACCGCGCGATGGCATTGGCCGGTGGCGATTGCAATTCCTATCATCGCCGCCATCGGCATGATCGACGCGACCTTCGTGGCATCGAATGCGATGAAGCTTCTGGCCGGCGGCTGGTTTCCCGTCGTTGTCGGCGGTACGATCGCCGCGTTGATGCTGTCATGGCGCAAGGGGGCGTTCGAAGTCGCGCGGCGTCTGCGCGACATGTCGATGCCGCTCGACCAGTTCCTCGACTACGCCGACAAGACCGTGATCGGCCGCGCGCCGGGAATGGGCGTCTGGCTCACCAAGGTCGAGCACGGCGCTTCACCGATGCTGTTGCGCCATGTCGAGCACAACCGCGTGCTGCACGAGACCGTCGTGCTGATGACCTTCGTCATAGAAAGCCGGCCGCGCGTGCCGTTCCATGAACGTCACTCGCTGCAGCGCCTCGGCCACGGTTTCTACCGTATCCAGACCCGCCTCGGCTTCATGCAGACGCCGGACATTCCGCTGACGCTGAGCAATTGCCGGATGCTCGGCTTCGACGCCGATCTCGACCATCGCAATTATTATCTGGCGCATGAGACCATCGTTCGCCGCGCCAAGGGCTCGGCAATGGGGCCGGTCTCGTTCGCGATCTTCTCATTTCTCAGCCGGATCTCCAGCCGCGCGCCGGACTTTTACAAGATCCCGCACGACGCCATCATCGAGGTCGGCTTCCGCGTCGAGATTTGATGCGGCCGGCCGCCTTCACTCCGGTTTGAATTATTCCGGCTTGAAATTCATCGCCACGCCGTTGATGCAGTAACGCAGATGCGTCGGCGGCGGACCGTCCTCGAACACGTGGCCGAGGTGGCTGCCGCAGCGGCTGCAATGCACCTCGGTGCGGCTCATGAAGAAGCTGTTGTCGGTCGTGGTCTCGACGGCGCCCGGCTCCGGATCGTTGAAGCTCGGCCAGCCAGTGCCGCTCTCGAATTTCGTCTTGGACACGAACAGCTTCTGCCCGCAGCCGGCGCACGTGAAGGCGCCGGAGCGCTTTTCGTAATTGAGCGCGCAGGAGCCGGGCCGCTCGGTGCCATGCTCGCGCATGATGTGGAACTGCTCGGGCGTGAGGATCGTCTTCCACTCCGCATCGGTGTGCGTCACCGGGTAATGCTTGGTCTCGGTCTTGGTGTCCATTTTGGTATCCATGGCGGGACCGCCTGTGCTGCGCTGATCGGTAACGATAAAGGTAATGGGTGCGGGTAAAAGCGCAACCGCACGGCCCGTCACATGATCGCGACGGTGATCGCGCGACGGCACTTCAGATGGCTCTCTGCCGTGCTATCATGCGCGAAAACACCCCCGGGCAAGGAAACAGCCATGCTGGACCAGCCTCATGCGATCACCAACGGATCGAAGCCGCACCAGGAGATGATCTCCGGCGCGTTCCTGCGCAACGCCTGGTACGCGGCGGCATGGGCTGACGAACTCGACGGCGGCCGCCTCGTCCCCCGCACGCTGATGAACGAGCCGGTCGTGCTTTTTCGCAATGGCAATGGCGGGGTCGCCGCGATCGAGGACCGTTGCGCGCATCGCTTCGCACCGCTCTCGATGGGCAAGATCGTCGGCGGCGATCGCGTTCAATGCCCCTATCATGGGCTGGAATTCGATGGCAGCGGCGCCTGCGTGCGCAATCCGCACGGCACCAAGACCATTCCGTCCCGCGCCAAAGTGAAAAGCTACCCTGCGGTCCAGAAGCACAAAGCGGTGTGGCTGTGGATGGGCTCAGGCCCGGCCGACCCCGCCAAAATCCCGGATTTCTCGGTGCTCGACCACGTGCCGGAGCTGCACACCACCAAGCGCGACAGCATTGTCATCAAGGCCAATTATCAGCTCATCGTCGACAACCTGTTGGACCTCAGCCACACCTCGTATCTGCACGAAGGCATTCTCGGCAACGCCGACACCGTCGAATCCGACATCACCACCGAGCAGGACGGCGACGACGTGATCGTCAGCCGGCATGCCACCAATTCGAAGCCGCCCGGCATGTTCGCGCCGTTCTGGCCGGACCATCCGCCGCGTGTCGACAAGTTCACCAAAATGCGCTGGATGGCGCCGTCGGCGCTGCGGCTATTGACTGGCATCTGCGAGATCGGCGCCGCGCCGGAGACCGGCACCGGCTATCACGCGGTACACCTCGTCACGCCCGAGACCGAGCGCTCGACGCATTATTTCTTCACCGCCGTGCGCTGGGGCGTGAAGACCGGCGACGACAAGCTCAACCGCGATCTCCAGACGCGCATTGCCGAGATGCGGCGCTTTGCCTTCGAGGAACAGGACGCGCCGGTGATCGAAGCACAGCAGCGCATCATCGAGAGCGCGACCGAGCCGCTCGATCCGCTGATCCTCTCCGTCGACGTCGGCTGCGTGCGCTACAAGCGCGTGCTCAGCCGGATGATTGAGGCGGAGCAACGGTGATCTGACTTTCACATCCGCCCCAAGACAGCGTATAATGCCTTTATGTCTGCGGTGCCGCAAAGACGCATGAACGTTGATGAGTTCTTGGCTTGGGCCGAAGCGCAGCCGGGACGCTACGAACTGTTTCGCGGGTCGGTCTACGCGATGACCCCCGAGCGGGCGGCTCATGCTATCACGAAGTTTGCCGTCCAGGCCGCCTTGGCCAACGGAATTCGCGCGCGGGGCTTGCCCTGCCATATGTTGCCGGACGGAATGACGGTACGCATCGACGATTCAACCGCGCACGAGCCCGATGCGCTGGTCTATTGCGGGCCGCGCCTTGCCCCCTCGGCGATCGAAGTGCCCAACCCGGTTATCGTCGTTGAGGTGTTGTCGCCATCGACCCGGCACATCGATGCGCAGATCAAACTTGCCGGGTATTTCCGCCTACCAAGCGTCATGCATTACCTCGTCATAGATCCGGACAAGCCGCTGGTGCTGCATCACGCGCGCAATGCCGACGGCACGCTTCTCACGCGGATCGTGAGCGAAGGAACGATCAATCTCGACCCGCCAGGGATCGAAATTGCTGTCGAGGATTTTTATTCGGCGGCGTAACGTTGCCGGAGCAGCCTATATTCCGCGCAGATCGTACAGCGAATGGCCAAGAGCGATGCCGTCACTCCACCGGGCGCCCCCGGAATCCCGCCGCGCTGGACCAGCAGCGCCAAAAGCGGTATCGGCGCCGCCGCCGGCAGGGGCAGCCGGGTCTGGTTCACGATCAGCCACGGCATTCTCAACGAAATCTATGCCTCGCGCTTGGACACGGCCCGCATCCGCGATTTCGGCTTTATCGTTACCGCCAAAGATTACTTCTCCGAAGAGAAACGTGACACCGAGCAAACGATTAGCGCCGTGGAAGACGGCATTCCCGCGTTACGTCTGACGAACACCGCGCGAGACGGTCGCTATCGGATCAGCAAGACGATTTTGTCCGACCCCGATCGTGAAGTCGTCCTCCAGGAGATCGTATTTGAAGCGTTGCTGGGTGCGCCTGGGGATTACGCTTTGCACGCCATCATCGCTCCGCATCTGGTCAATGCCGGCGCCAATAACACAGCGTGGTACGGCGACTATAAAGGACACGGCATGCTGTTCGCCGAGGGAAGAGGCATGGCACTGGCAGTTGCTTCCTCGGTCCCGTGGATCGCGCGCTCGGCTGGCTATGTTGGGTTCTCTGACGGTTGGCAGACATTGTCTCGGGGCGAAGGACTGCGACAGGAATACGTTCGCGCCGACAACGGCAACGTTGCAATCTCGGGAACGATCGATTTGGCGGCCGGGAGCGGACGCGCGCTGCAAGCCATCGGCTTTGGTGCGCAACCGGAGGAAGCGGCCTTCCGTGCACTCATCAGTCTGCAGCAAGGTCTGGAGACGACGCTGCGGCGCTACTGTGCCGGCTGGCGCGATTGGCAGAATAGCTTGATTCCCCTCGACGAACCGCGCTTGGAAGGCGAGCTCAACCGGTATCGAGTCAGCACCGTCGTCCTGGCGACGCACAGGGATGCGGAATCGGGTGCAAGCATTGCCAGCCTGTCAATCCCATGGGGTTCTTCCAAGGGCGACGATGATCTCGGCGGCTATCATCTGGTGTGGCCCCGCGATCTCGTACAAATCGCCGGAGGCCTGCTGGCCGCCGGGGGCGCGGATCAAGCCAAGGCCGTGCTTGAGTACTTGGTCGCGGTTCAGGAAGCCGACGGCCACTGGGTGCAGAATTCCTGGTTGGATGGCCGGCCGTACTGGAAGGGTGTTCAGCTCGACGAAACGGCTTTTCCCATTCTTCTATACGACCTGTTGCTGCGAACCGGGGCGATCAAGAAAGCGGATATTGCCCGCTACGACGCCATGGTCGCGGCTGCCGCGGGTTATATCGTCCGCAACGGGCCGGCTACCCCGCAGGATCGCTGGGAGGAAGATGCAGGCTATTCGCCATTTACTTTGGCCGCCGAGATCGCGGCGCTGCTCGCCGCCGCCGACGCCATGGAAGCCGCCGGCAAGACGGCGATGGCGGGCTATTTGCGCGAGGTTGCCGATGGGTGGAATGAGCAGATCGAAAACTGGACCTATGCTGTCGATACCGTCCTGTCGCGGAAGCTCGGCATCGACGGCTACTACATCCGCATTGGCAGTCCGCTGAGTAACGGTATTTCCGGCGGGCGTCAGTTCATCCCGATCCGCAATCGCAGCGACGGCAATGCCACACTCGAAGCCAATCTCCTGGTGAGCCCCGATGCCCTGGCGCTGGTGCGATTCGGTCTTCGCGCGGCGGACGATCCACGCATTATGAACACTGTCACCGCCATCGACGCCGTGCTTAAGCGCGAATTGCCGAGCGGACCTTACTGGTATCGTTACAACGGTGACGGCTACGGCGAGCACGCCGACGGAGAACCGTTCGACGGCTCCGGCATCGGCCGCCTGTGGCCGTTGCTAACCGGGGAGCGCGCACATTATGCGCTAGCCGCCGGCCGGTTTGATGAAGCGCGGCGGCTTCTTCGCACGCTCGAAGCATCCTCCAGTCCTGGCGGACTCTTACCCGAGCAAATCTGGGACAGCGCCGATATTCCGGCGCGTGAGCTGTTTCTCGGCCACCCGTCCGGCAGCGCGATGCCCCTTGCCTGGGTACACGCCGAGCACATCAAATTGCTGCGCTCGTTGCGGGACAAAGCGGTGTTCGATATGCCGCCGCAGACGCACAACCGATATGTCCTCACTAAACCGCCGCCGGCGCCCGTCTGTTGGCGGCTTGGATCGAAGATCGACACATTGGCTTTTGGCCGATCGCTGCGCCTTGAATTGCTGGAAGAAGCGCGCGTTCGTTGGTCGGCGGACAATTGGGTGACCATCGTCGACACTGACGCCAAACCGACCGGCCTGGGCACCTATGTCCTCGATATACCGGTTCAGGAACTCAAGGGAGTCGACTTCATCCGTTTTACCTTTTTCTGGACAGGGAGCGGCATGTGGGAAGGGTCGGATTTTGAAGTTCAGCTCCGGCGCGCGTGAGTTCAACCGCCGCCGCGTTGGGCTTTTTTGGCTCGTTTCCCGCCTTCACCGCCGCAATCATGGCCGCAGAACGTGTGAGAGAGTCCTGCGGCGTCACTTGATCGCCAGCGGATTGGTCGGCGAACCGACCGCGCCGGTGATGGGAATGGCGGGCGCGACGAACATGAATTCGTAAGTTCCGTCCTTGGCGCAATCCTCGGCGAGGTCTTTGAGATAGAAAATCTCGCCCATGGTCATGCCCATGATCGGGATAGTGATCCAGTGCCAGGGCTGGTTGATACCGCCTTCGGTGTTGTTGGGCCGCACCTCGCAGCCCCAGGTGTCGCTCGCCAACGCCGCGAGCTCGGTCTTGGCGACAAATTCCAGCGTCTCGAAAGCGAAGCCCGGCGCATCGCCACCGGGATAGCCGTCCCAACTTCCCGCTTTGAGGCAGCGCTCCATCTGCCCGGTGCGCACGATGACGTAATCGCCGCGCTTGAATTCTACTTTTTGCTTCTTCGCGGTGAGATCGAGATCGTCGCAGGTGATGCCGTAACCGTCGTCGAGGCAGTTCTTGCCGAGCGCGCGAGCGACGTCGAGAAACACCCCGCGGCCGACCATCTTGTCCTTGGTTTTCTCGATGCCGCATTTGGCGGCGCCGAACGACGACACTTCGCGGCAGTCGTAGCCGTTCCACATATTGTCTTCGTAGAACACGTGGCCGAGGCCGTCCCATTGCGTGCCGCATTGCAGCGGCATCACCACCATGTCGTCGGCGGCGCGGATACCGCGCTTGTCGAGCACGCCGGAATAGGCGTCGGTGCCGGTCCGCAGCATGGTGTGCAGCGGATTGATGCGGCCGAGCACGGGATAATTGGTTTTGCCGCCCTGCGGGCCGTTATTGTCGAAATTGAGCGCCAGCGAGATCACCTTGCCCTTTTTGACGAGCTGCGCCGCCGCGACGATGTCTTCGGCGCTGGTGTAATTGAGCGTGCCGATCTCGTCATTGGGGCCCCACTTGCCCCAGTTCTTGTATTTTTCCGCCGCCGCACGGAGATCGTCACGGGTGATTTTGCGCCCTGCCATTGGTTTCCTGCCCTGCTCTATTGGCCGTAATCGAAGGATGATAGCATCGCCAAAACGGATGGGGAGGGCTTTATGTCTGCAGTGAGGGTCGCATCGCGTTTGCTGGCGTTGTGCGCGAGCTTGGCGTGCTTGAGTCTCATGTCGGCCGGGGCGAGCTTTGCCGCCGACACCTATCCCAATCATCCGGTGAAGATCATCGCGCCGTTTGCCGCCGGCGGTCCGAGCGACTTTGTCGCGCGGCTTTTGGCCGACAAGCTGTCGCAGAGTCTCGGCCAGCAGTTCTACGTCGAGGATCATGCCGGCGCCGGCGGCAATATCGGCATGACCCAGGTCGCGCGCTCCGCGCCCGACGGCTATACCATCCTGGTGGCGAGCTCGAGCTTCGTGGTCAATCCGAGCCTTTACGCCCACGCTCCCTACGATCCGTTCAAGGATTTTGCGCCGATCACGCTTGCCGGCGCATCCGCCAACATTCTGCTGGCGCATCCCTCGATTCCGGCCAAGACGGTGAAGGAACTGATCGCGCTGATGCAGGCCAATCCCGGCAAATATGCCATCGCCAATGCCGGGCTGGGCACCACCCCGGAACTCGCCGCCGAACTGTTCAAGCTCGACTTCAAGCTCGACCAGCCCAGCGTGCCCTATGGCGGCGGCGCCCCGGCGGTCCAGGCCGTGATCGCCAATCAAACACCGATCGGCTTTGCCAATCTCACGCCGGCATCGCCGCATATCCTCGCCGGGACGCTGCACGGCATGGCGGTGACCTCGCTCAAACGGTCCGCGGCGTTGCCCAACGTGCCGACCATGGTCGAAGAAGGCGTCCAGGGTCAGGAATCCGAGACCATGCAGGGTGTCTTCGTGGCCGCCGGCACGCCGCAGCCCATCGTCGATGCTCTCAACCGCGCGATCGTCACGGCGCTGCATCAGCCGGACGTGCAGGAGAAATGCAAGCAGGTCGGCCTCGACATCGTCGCCGACACGCCGGCGGAGTTCGCCGTCTACATCAAGAAAGAAGTCGACCGCTGGCACAAGGTCATCGTCGACGCCAAGATCCCGCAGATTCAGTAACGCTCGACCGCGAGCATGCGTATCGTCGACATCCGAGAGACCGCGGTTCCGCTCAATTCGACGCTGGCCAATTCGGGATTTAATTTTTCCGAGATGACGACGTCGGTGGTCGCGGTGATCACCGACGTGATGCGCGGCGGCAAGCCGGTCACGGGTTTTGCTTTCAACTCCACCGGCCGTTATGCCTGCGGCGCGCAGATGCGCTCTCGCTTCATCCCACGCATTTTGAAAACGCCGCCGGCCTCGCTGCTCGACGAGGCAGGTGAGAATTTCGCCCCGGACAAGATTCTCGCCGCGATGATGACGAACGAGAAATCCGGCGGCCACAGCGAGCGCTCGGTCGGCATCGGCACCATCGAGCTCGCGGTGTGGGACGCGGTGGCAAAAGTCGCCGGCAAGCCGCTGCATGCCGTGCTCGCCGAGCGCTACAACGGCGGCACCATCGCCGACAAAGTGTTCTGCTATGTCGGCGCCGGCTGGTACGCGCCGGGCAAGACCACGCGCGACCTGCTCGACGAGATGCAGGGCCATCTCGTCGCCGGCTACACCATGCTGAAGATGAAAGTCGGCGGCATGGCGCTCAAAGACGATCTCGCCCGCGTCGAGGCGGTGAAAGCGATCCTGCCGCGCGGCGGCATGCTGGCGGTCGATGCCAATTCGAAATTTTTCCGCGACGACGCGCTCGCCTATGCGCGCGGCTTGCGGCCGTTCGCGCTGCGCTGGTTCGAGGAGCCGTGCGATCCGCTCGATTATGCGCTGCTTGCCGAGATCGCGGCGAATTACGATGCGCCGCTGTCCACCGGCGAGAACCTGTATTCGACGCAGGACGTGGAAAACCTGGTGCGCTTCGGCGGGCTCACGCCGGCGCGCCGCGACGTCATCCAGGTCGATCCGCCGCAAGCCTACGGCATCGTGCAATACGCCCGCACCCTCGACATGCTGGCGCGGCACGGCTGGCCGCGGTCGCTGATGTTCCCGCACGGCGGCAACCAGATGTCGCTGGCGGTAGCCGCGGGTTTCGGATTAGGCGGCGCGGAATCCTATCCCGGGGTGTTCGGCGACTTCGGCGGCTTCGCCGACGACGCCACGTTGGAGAACGGCTATCTGACGCTCTCGGAGCGGCCCGGTATCGGCTTCGAGGGCCAGGCGCGGCTGTACCGGATCATGAAGGAGTTGGCCGCGTAGCTCTTTGCCGCTCATTCCCGCGTAAGCGGAAATCCAGACTGGGTCCTGCCTTGGCGGGGACGAGCGGACAACAAAATTACCCCGACAGCCGCTCGATTGCCGCGCCGCAGCGGCCGAGCTTTTCTTCCAGGCGCTCGAAGCCGCGGTCGAGGTGATAGACGCGGTTGACGATGGTTTCGCCTTCAGCGGCCAGCGCGGCGATGACCAGCGACACCGAGGCTCGCAGGTCGGTCGCCATCACCGGCGCGCCTTTGAGCTGCTCGACGCCTTCTATTGTGGCGCGCTCGCCGTCGAGGTGGATGCGGGCGCCGAGCCGGGCGAGCTCGCCGACATGCATGAAGCGGTTCTCGAAAATCGTCTCGGTGATTTGCGAGGTGCCCCGCGCGCGTGTCATCAGCGCCATGAGCTGGGCCTGCAGATCGGTGGGAAAGCCCGGAAACGGCGCGGTCGAGACTTCGACCGGCGCCAAGCCTGAGCCGTTGCGGACAACGCGGACGCCCTGATTGGTCGGCGTGATCGTGGCGCCGGCCTGCGCCAGCACATCGAACGCGGCCTGCAGCAATTCCGGCCGGGCGTTTTGCAGCAGCACATCGCCGCCGGCCATCGCCGTCGCCATGGCATAGGTGCCGGTTTCGATGCGGTCCGGCAGCACCGCGTGCCGCGCGCCATTGAGCTTGGCGACGCCTTCGACGACGATGCGTGAAGTGCCGGCGCCGGAAATGCGTGCGCCCATCTTGTTGAGGCAGTCGGCGACGTCGGCAATCTCCGGCTCCTGCGCGGCGTTGTCGATGACGGTGGTGCCGTTGGCGAGCGCCGCCCCCATCATCGCGGTATGGGTGCCGCCGACGGTGACCTTGGGGAATACGATCTCGCCGCCGCGCAAGCCGTGCGGCGCGCGAGCCACCACGTAGCCGCTGTCGATCTCGATGTCGGCGCCGAGCCGCGTCATCGCCATGATGAGAAGATCGACCGGCCGCGTGCCGATGGCGCAGCCGCCCGGCATCGACACCCGCGCCTCGCCCATGCGGGCGACAAGCGGCGCCAGCACCCAAAAACTCGCCCGCATTTTGGAAACAAGTTCATAGGGCGCCGTGGTATCGATAATGTTGGCGGCCGAAATATGCAGCGTCTGGCCGTGGTCGGCGGTCTCGCCCGGGCGCTTGCCGCTCGTCATGATGTCGACGCCGTGATTGCCAAGAATGCGCTCGAGCAGCGCCACGTCGGCCAGCCGCGGCACGTTGTCGAGGATCAGCGTCTGTTCGGTGAGGAGCGACGCGATCATCAAAGGCAGCGTCGCGTTCTTGGCCCCCGAGATCGGAATGATGCCGTTGAGCGGCCTGCCGCCGACAATCCGAATCCGATCCATAATCACCCCCGCGCGGTCCGGCCTTCCGGACCCGATTATCGGCCTTAAAGAGCAAGCCTGAGGTTATGCACCCGGCCTGCGGCCGGGCCAAGCGGCAAGCCAAGCGCAATGCCGGCCAGCCGAAGCCCCGCCGTCACTTCCCACCCGGATTGCGGCGGAAGTCGGGAAGTTCCGGCTCGGCCTGCGCCGGCTGCGGCTTGGCCTCCCCGCCTGGCGATTGGCCGCGCGCCCGGGCTTGCGCCTTGCGCCGCTTGAGGTTTTCGCGCAAAGCCGCCGACAGCCGCTCGCTGCGCGCCGCCGATTTATCCGCTTTGCCGGGTTTGGTCATTCTGCCTGCCGCATTCGCTTTTGGCGGCAAATTTCTTGCGCAAAACAGCCCCCTATGGCAAGGATCGCGGCGCTTTTCGGCGCCGCGTTGCAAGGCCCGAAACAGCAAGCTGCCGTAGCTCAGTGGTAGAGCACTCCCTTGGTAAGGGAGAGGTCCTCAGTTCAATCCTGAGCGGCAGCACCAGAACTAACTGAAAATAAAGGATATTCTAAAGAGGCTTACTGCAGCTAACGACTGCCGCTAATAT
>DATAWA010000202.1:0-12316 GCA_036267435.1 Xanthobacteraceae bacterium
ATGACTCAATCGACGGCGGCTGCCGATCCGCGCCGGATGCCGAGCGTGACGATGCGCTGCAGCAAATCCGGGTAGTCGATGCCGACGCGCTTTGCCGACAGCGCGAATTCCTGGCTCTCGGCGATTTCCGGATTTGGATTGGCCTCGAGGAAATACGGCGTGCCGTCGGTGGCGAGACGAAAATCGATACGGGCGTAGCCGTCGAGTTCCAGCGTCCGGTAGATCCGCTTCGCCATGCGTTGAATGCGCGCGGTCTGCTCGGGCGTCAGGTCCTTGGCAGGCCCGTGACGGATGCCGCGGCGCTCCTGATAATCGGGATCGTGCTTGACCTTCTCGGTGGCGATCAGCCAATCGCCTTCCGGCATATTCTGGAACGTGAGCTCCCACACCGGCAACACGACGAGACGGTCGTTACCGACGATGCCAACGTAAATCTCGCGTCCCTCGATATATTGCTCGGCGATGGCGGCGGTGCCGATGCGATCGTGGATGAAAGTCACCCGCTCGGCGAGCTTTTCGTCGGTGTCGACAACGGAGGCCTGCGAAATACCAAAGGAGGCATCCTCGTTGACGCTTTTGACGATGAGCGGCAAAGCAAGCCGCGCCGGGCGTTTGACTTTCCGGCCTTTTGGAAAAACGGCAAAGGCCGGCACCGGAACGCGGTGATAATGCACCAAGGTCTTGGACAGATCCTTGCCGCGCGCCAGCATCAAGCCGCGCGGATTGCACCCGGTATAGGGGACCCGCATGAGTTCGAGATAGCTGGCGACGTTCTGGTCATAGATCGCCTCGCCGTGAAATTGCTCGAGCAGCGTGAATACCAAGTTGGGCTTCCACGAATCTATTTCTTCGCGGATCGGCTTGAGCTCGTCATGCACGCCGAGCGGGCGGACCTCGTGGCCGGCGGCGCGCAGCGTCGACACCACGTCGTATTCGGTCTTCCAAACGTTTATTTCCTGCTCGGTGTAGCCCTTGCTCGATTCCGGCGGGATCAGATCGGGATGAACCAGCACCAGGACCCGCAGCCGTTTCATAGCGCGATCCATCGTCGACGCGACGGACCGAACAAAGCATGCATGGTCTTGGCGGTGAGCAGCACCGTGAATTCCATGATCAGCTTGCGCTCGGAACCGACCGCGCGCAGATCGAGCTCGCGGCAGCGCTGAATCATGTCGTCAAGCACGACGTCGAAAGTGAGCTGATACTCGCCGGTCCATTTCGCCACCAGTTCGCGCACCCGGGCGCGGTGGCGCCGGATGAACAACGAAGCGGCTTCGCTGTGGCGATGCCGCGGGTCGTCCGAGAACAAGCGCCGCAAATCGCGGTCGTAGGTTTTCGGCGTGTCGACCACGTAAAGCGCGCGCTTCTTCTTGTAGTAGTCCCCCAGCGTCTGGGTGAGCGTGGAGAGCGGATCGACTTTTTCCCGGTACGTGAGGAGCGGCCGCTTGCCGGCGATTTCGCCCATCAGCTCGTCGGTATATTCGAGCTTCTTCAGCGCCGGCCAGCCGGCATAGCGCGTGCGCCAATGCGACCGCGGCCGCAGCCATACCGCGAACGTCTCGGCGAAATCCTCGTCGGGATGGCTCTGCGCGTACCACAGCCGCAAATGCTGCACGTGGCTGCGGCTCGCCGGATTGGGGCGATAGTAGCGCGGATAACGCCGCGACGAGGGGCCGAATATCTGCTGCCAGCGGCGGCGATGATGAAGCTGATAGGCGTGAGTGACGACGTGACCGCATTCGTGGCGCAGAATGCGCATGCATTCCGAGTTGGTGCCCCCCTCGACGTCGAAGATCATTTTCTTTTCGAGCCGCAGCAGGCGCGGATGAGCGAGATAGAACGGGATGGCGATGCCGGGCGTACTGTCCGGGGAAAACCATTCGCTCGAAATCCAGGCATGCGGCCGCACGCGGATGTCGTGGTCGGCAAGCTCGCCGTAAAGCGTATGCAGGCATTTCTCGAGCCAGGTGCCCTCGACCGTCACTTTGAGGTCCTTGAGCCGGACCTCCAGCAACTCGTCATCGGCCAGCTTGGCCCACGGGAACTTTCGACGCGGCATGATGCGAAAACCCCAACAACGCCATCGGCTAAGCCGTTTCTACCGTACCTGCCGAGGATACTTGACCCGCTCCCCGTTACAATAGAGATCGAACCGCAAGCCTGGCGCCGGGGTGAAAGAACATGGCGGAAAGCGTCGAACCGGTGCTCGTTGTCGGCGGCGGGCCGGTGGGCCTGGCCCTCGCCGGCGATCTCGGCTGGCGTGGCATTTCCTGCGTGCTGATCGAACAGTCGGACGGCTCGATCGGCCAGCCCCGGATGGACCTCGTCGGCGTCCGCACCATGGAGTTCTGCCGGCGCTGGGGTTTGGTCCCTGCGGTCGAGGGCTCGCCGTATCCGCGCGATTACGCCCAGGACAATGTCTATCTGACGAGCCTTACCGGCTACGAGCTCGGTCGTCAGCGGTTTCCCGGCATTGGTGAGGCGCCACCGCCGCCGCAGAGTCCACAGCGACGTGAGCGCTGCCCGCAAAACATGTTTGACCCGATCTTGCGGGCTTTTGCCGCCTCGCAGCCGAGCGTGAGACTACGCTACCGCATGCGGCTTCTATCGTTCACGCAAAGCGCCGCGCGGGTCGTTGCGGTGGTCGAGAACGCGGCGACCGGCGCCCGCGAGGAGATCGCGGCGCAATATATCGTCGGCTGCGATGGCGCGCGCAGCACGGTGCGCGAGACGCTCGGCATCGCGATGCGAGGCAATCCGGTCCTGACTTACACGACCAATGTGATCTTTCGCTGTCCGCATCTGCTCGCGCTGCACGACAAAGGCAAAGCCTACCGCCACATCTTCATCGGACCGCAAGGCACCTGGGCGACCATTGTCGCCATCAACGGCCGCGACGAATGGCGTTTCTCGATCATCGGCGGCGCCGAACAGCGGGACTATACGACCGAAGAGATTGAAGCGGCCATCCGCCGCGTGGTTGGTTGCGATTTCGCGTTCGAAATTCTGAGCGTGCTGCCCTGGGTACGGCGCGAACTGGTCGCCGAGCGCTACGACAAAGGCCGCGGCTTCATCGCCGGCGATGCCGCGCACGTGATGTCGCCCACGGGCGGCTTCGGCATGAACACCGGGATTGCCGACGCCGTCGATCTGTCCTGGAAGCTTGCCGCGGTGCTCGAAGGCTGGGGCGGCGATAGGCTTCTGAAGTCCTACGGCATCGAGCGCCAGCCGGTCGGTGCGCGCAATGTGGTCGAAGCCAGCGGCAATCTGCGCCGCATGCTCGGTGTCGGCGCGCATCCCGACCTGCTCGATCCCACGCCGCAAGGCGCGGCGACGCGAGCCAAAGTCGGACACGAATTCTCCGAGACGATGCGGCGCGAATGGTTCACGCTCGGCATCCACCTCGGCTACCGCTACGAAGGCTCGCCGATCTGCTGGCCCGACGGAACGTCGCCGCCGCCCGACGATGCAAAAAGCTATGCGCCAACGGCGCGGCCAGGGCATCGGGCGCCCCATGCCTGGCTCGACGACGGGCGTTCCACGCTCGATCTGTTCGGCCGCGGCTTTACGCTGCTCGGTTTCGGCAGCGATGCGGCCGAGGCCACGCCACTCTTGGCGGCGGCGCGGCGGCGCGGCGTGCCGATGACCTTCCACCGCATTGTGGAGCCGCAAATCGCCTCTCTCTACGAACGCAAGTTCGTGCTGGTACGGCCTGACGGCCACGTGGTTTGGCGGGGCGACAGCATTGCGCACGACGCCGCTGCCCTGATCGATGTCGTGCGCGGCGCCTAAAAAGCTTGTAAGATGGTCCAACTCGGACCACGCATAGTAAAAAAGGAAATGCCATGCAGGCCCCGACCCGAGAAGATCTCGCCGGCTCCGGCACGCTTGAGGAGCTCTACGGCAAGCTCGAGCGCGTCGGTATCGCGCCGGGATGGAACAAGAAGACGCCCTCGCTTTGGCCGGCCCCGAAGAAGAATTTCGCGCCAGCACATTGGAGCTACGAGCGGGCGCGCGGGGCGCTCGATGCCGCCGGCCGGCTGATCAATACCGAGCTCGCCGAGCGGCGCAATCTCATCCTGTCCAATCCGGCCTCGGGCGAAAGCTACGGTACGGTCCGCACGCTGGTCTCCGCCTATCAGATGATTCTGCCGGGCGAATGGGCGCGCGCACACCGCCATACGCCCAATGCGCTCCGCCTCATCGTCGACGCCGAGCCCGGCGTCTACACCGACGTCAATGGCGTCAAGCTGGCAATGGAACCCGGCGATGTGCTGCTGACCCCCAACTGGTCGAGCCACGGCCACGGCAATGACAGCCGGGCCAGCGCCTATTGGCTCGATTTCCTCGACGTCCCGCTGGTGCAATTGCTCGAGCCGATGTTCTTCGAGCCGGCGGAAGACGAAGGCGCCGCCGAGACGTCCACGACCCCGGCGCCCACCAAAGACTCGCCCTTCGTTTTTCCGCTGCGCGAGACGCTCAATCGACTCGATGCCGCCACACCCGACCCGACCGGCCCGCTCGGCACCCATGTCGCGCTTGGCGAGCCGGCCATGGACACGATCGCGCTGTCCATGATGCGACTCGCCCCGCACGCCAAAACGGCGCCGTATCGGACCACGGCGAATAATATTTATGCGGCGGTCAACGGCTCGGGCGTGACGACCGTCGATGGCGAACGCTTCGCTTGGCGCCGCGGCGACGTCATCGCGGCGCCGGCGTGGCGGCCGCATTTTCACGAGGCGGCCGAGGATGCGCTGTTGCTGCGAGTGTCGGACGAGCCGGTCATGCAGCGGCTCGGTTTTCATCGGGTCGAAGGCCAAGCGTCCGCCGCGCATTGAGCATGTCCCGCAAAAGTAGAAGCCGGTTTTGCGAAAAGAACATGCTGAACAAGCAGCTAGCGCGTAACTCGATTCGGTTAATCGTAGTACGCGCTAGCGCGCGAGATAGGCCTTCGCCAACATCACGTGGATGCCCTTAGAACCATTCACCACTTGGGTCACCCGCAGATCGGCCGCCAGGCTGCACAGCGTATAGGCGTCCTCGCGCGAAAGTCCGGTGCGTGCGCAGATGAGCTTGATCATATCGCGCAGCGCAATCACCACCGCATCGTCGAGATCGGGATCGAACGCCATGGTGATCATGTGGGTCGGCGTTTCGGCCAGTGGCCATTCCAGCGTCATGTCACTGCGCACATGCAGTTCGAATGTTCCGACCAAGCCGGTTTCGATCGCCGTGACGCAAACCTCGCCGTCGCCTTGCGCGCCGTGTCCGTCGCCGACCGAGAACAGTGCGCCGTCGACGTGTATTGGCAGATAGAGCACCGTGCCGGCGACCAGCTCCTTATTGTCCATATTGCCGCCGTTACGCCGTGGCGGCGGTGAGGACACCGGCCCCCATGCCGCCGGCGGCGCAGTCGCCATGATGCCAAAAAAGGGCCTCAGCGGCAGTTCGAGCCCCCACGGCAGACGGCCGACCATACGCGTCTCATCGAGCGGGATTTGGATGATGCGCGCCTGGTGGAAATCGTCCGGTAGAGCGCCGAGCAGCGGCCGGATCAGGTTGTAGCCCCAGTTGTTGAGGAGCTCGATCGCCTTGATGCGCACCTCGAGCACCTGCCCAGCTTTCGCACCGCGCACCGCGACCGGACCGGTGAGGATATGAGGCCCGTTTAGTTTCGGCACCACCTTGGCGTGAATGGCGCGCAATGCGTCCGGCACGGCGAGCCCGGAACTTGCCGGCGGAACAGCCTCCGGCGGGCCGGACACACTCGAGATCACCACTTCGTCGCCGGAATCGACGGTGATCAGGGGTTTGAGCGCCGCGTCGAAATAGCCCCAGTGGACCGTTGCGGGTCCGGCATCCAATCGATGGCTCGTCATGCAAACATCCTTGGATCAAAGCGCATACGGCAATTGCTCCGCACGTGAATGTATAGCACTTTACCGCCGGTCTCCCCCACCCTCGCCGATTAACGAACACATGCAATCAGGCATCGGAACTACGGTACGCCGCAAGGAGGACTTGCGCCTCGTCACCGGCCATGGCTGTTACAGCGACGATTTCAATTTCCCCAATCAGGCCCATGGCGTGGCAGTGCGCTCGCCGCACGCGCACGCGTTCATTCGCGGGATCGATGTCGCTGCAGCGCGCACTATGCCCGGCGTGCTTGCCGTACTTACCGGTCAGGACGTGCTCGCCGACGGGCTGACGCGCATTCCGCATCTGACGGCGCCCGGCACGGCGCCGGACATCGTTCTGAGCAATCGCGACGGCTCGCCGGTACCGGCAGCGCCGCATTTCGTATTGCCGGCCGACCGCGCCCGCCACGTCGGCACCGCGGTCGCCTTCGTCATTGCCGAGACGGCGGCGCAGGCGAAGGACGCAGCGGAAAAGGTTATCGTCGACTATGAGCCGCTGCCGGCCGTGATCGATGCCAAGGCCGCGGCCGCGCCGGACGCACCGCGGCTCTACGACCACTTGCCGAACATCATGATCGACGCCGAGGTCGGCGACGCCAAGGCGACCGACGCCGCTTTCGCGCGCGCCGCCCATGTCACCCGGCTCGACACCTGGGTCAATCGCGTCACCGGCGTGCCGATGGAGCCGCGCTCCGCCGTCGGTATTTACGATCAAACAACCGGCCGTTACACGCTCTACGCCGGCTCGGGCGGCATCGTGCGCCAGAAGAAGGAAGTCGCGGCGATCCTCGGCGTGCCGTTCGACAATGTGCGCGTGATCGCCCGCGAAATCGGCGGCAATTTCGGCACCAAGAACAGTTTTTTTCCGGAATTCGCGCTGGTGGTGTGGGGTTCGCGCCGCGTCGGCCGTCCGGTGAAATGGACCGCCGATCGCAGCGAGGCCTTCGTCAGCGACTATATGGGGCGCGACCTCACGGTCTCGGCCGAGCTGGCGCTCGACGCCGACGGCAAGTTCCTGGCGCTACGCACCGACAATCTCAGCAATGTCGGCGCCCATTCCGGCTCCTACGTGCCGCTGGTCAAAGGCGTCGGGCTGGTGACGTCGGCCTATCGCATCCCGGTGTCGCACATCGTCGCCCGCGCGGTGCTCTCGACCACGATGAGCACCACGCCTTATCGCAGCGCCGGCCGGCCGGAGGTCATTTACGTCATCGAGCGGCTGATCGACAAAGCGGCACAGGAGCATGGCTTCGATCGCGTGAGTTTGCGGCGGAAGAATCTCATTCCGCCGGCGGCGCTCCCCTACAGGAACGCGCAAGGCATTACTTACGACAACGGCACCTATCGCGCCGTCATGGATCGTGCGATGGAACTCGGCGATTGGCCGGGATTCAAAAAACGCCGCGGCGAGGCGAAGAAGCGCAAGCGGCTGCGCGGCATCGGGCTATGCTGTTATCTGGAAACCACCGGCGGTTATCCGCGCGAGCGCGCCGACATCACCGTGCGGGCCGAGGGCAAGGTCGACGTTGTCGTCGGCACACTGTCGAGCGGGCAAAGCCACGAGACCACCTTCGCGCAATGCGTGGCGGAGTGGCTCGGCGTGCCGTTCGACGACGTCAACGTCAATGAAAGCGACACCGATATCGTCAAGGAGGGCGGCGGCTCGCATTCCGCGCGCTCGATGCGGCTTGCCGGCATCGTCATGGGCAATGCCGCAGACCTTGTCATCGAGAAAGCCAAGAAGATCGCCTCGCATCTGCTCGAGACCGCCGAAGACGATATCGCTTTCGCCGCCGGCCGCTTCACCGTCAAAGGCACCGACCGTTCGATCGGCCTATTCGACGCGGCGCGGGCGGCTGCAAGCGGCGCAAATTTACCGGAAGATTTGCGCGGCCCGCTTTCGGCAACATCCGATGAGACAATCAAGCAACTCGGCTTTCCCTATGGGGCGCATGTCTGCGAGGTCGAAATCGATCCGCAGACCGGCGCGGTCGCGATCGTGCGCTACACCGCCGTCGACGACGTCGGCCGCGCCATCAATCCGATGGTCGTGCACGGCCAGACGCACGGCGGCGCCGCCCAAGGCATCGGTCAGGCGCTGTGGGAGCTGTGCGCCTACGACGCGCACGGCCAGCTGCTCTCGGCATCGTTCATGGATTATGCCATGCCGCGCGCCGACGTCTTGCCGTCATTCACCACCGCCATCTCCGAAGTGCTGACGCCGACCAACCGGCTCGGCGTGCGCGGCGCCGGCGAAGGTGGCACTACCGGCGCGCTCGGCGCCGTCGTCAACGCGGTGGTCGACGCCCTCGCCGAATTCGGCGTTACTCACATCGAAATGCCGGTGACGCCGGAGAAAATCTGGCGCGCGATCCATGCGGCAAAAAAATAATAACCCTGAGGAGCACCATGCCTGACATTTTGACCAAGCAAGACGGCGCCATCTTGCGCATCACACTCAACCGGCCCGATCACGGCAATGCGGTCTCCGACGAAATGGTTGCCGAGCTGACGCGCATCATCGAGGCCGCGGACGACACCTCGAGCGTTTTGGTGCTGCGCGGCGCCGGCAAGGACTTCTGCGTCGGCCGCGCAGTGATGGGACAGCGGCCGCCGACGGAGCCCGACGCCTACGAGCGCCGCAGCTTCAGCGACGTCGTGTTCAACTGCTACGGCGCGATGCGTAACGCCAAGGTGCCGATTATCGCCGTCGTGCAAGGCGGGGCGATCGGCTTCGGCTGCGCGATTGCGGCGGCCTGCGACATCACGCTGGCAAGCGACCAGGCGGTATTTCAAGTTCCGGAAATGGCGCACAACATCCTGCCGACCATGGTGATGTCGTCATTCGTCGACCGCCTGCCGCGCAAAGCCATCAGCTATCTCGTCTATTCGACCGCCGAGATCACGCCCGAACGGGCGCTGAGTTTCGGCATCGTCAGCGACGTCGTGCCGGCGGCAAAGCTCGATGCGGCGGTGGAGACGCTGTGCGCCGCCATCCTCAAGGCGCCGCGGCCGGCGATCCTCGGCGTCAAGGAATACGTCAAGACGGCGCCCGACATGGCGGTGTATGGCGCGGTCGAATTCGCGCGCAACCTGCACGCGACCGTCAATTCGTCCGGCGAGATGCGAAAGAAGCACTGACGCTAAGTCCCTCGTCACGTGCCCATCACGCCGCACCCGCAAGCAATTCCCTTTGCCGGGCAAGTCGGGCTATAAGGACCCGCAAAGCAATCGAGAACCGCGCACAGGGCGCGCGGCTTGTGATCGGCGCCACGAATAACAGGCGTCCGACGCAAGCCGACCCAGGGAGGCAAGAATGTCCAGGCTATCCGTATTGCCATGCGCAGCTATCGTTCTGCTCACGGCGGCCGCAGCGCTTGTCGCCGGCGCACCGGCCTCGCTCGCCCAGAACGCCCGAAACCCGACCAGTATCAAGGCGACGGAGCTCGAGCCGCCGCCCGATCCTTCGCTCGCCTTCAACCGAATGGCCGACGCCATGGGCCTGTTCGAGAAACACGGGCTGAAGCTCGACCTCGGACCGGCGCTGGGCGGCGGCGGACCGGCCCGCGTTCAGGCGGTCGTGACCAACAACACCGACGTTGCGACCAGCGACATCATTTCCGTGCTCGGCGGCATCTATTCCGGCGCCAAGATCAAAATCCTGATGGTGATGACGCCCTATGGCGACGAAGAAGCCTGGGCCACGAACAAATACCAGACGCTCAAAGATGCCGTGGGTCAGCCCTGGGGCGTTGCCAGTCTCGGCGGTGCCCAGCGCTTCAACGCGCAGATGACCGCGGAGGGAATGGGCTTCAAATCCGATTCCTTCCAGTGGGTCGCCGTATCCGGCGCCGACGCGGCGCGCCTGGAAGCATTGGATACCGGCCGCACCCAGCTCACCAGCCTCTCGCACCTCGGTGCGGTGACCGCCGAAGCCAAAGGTTTCACCAAGCAAGTCCACGTCGTCGTGTTGCACTCCTCGCAGCAAACGCCGCCGATCCCGCGGCTCGTCGTCGTGGCGCAGGCCAGCTGGCTGAAGGATCACCAAGACGTCGCGACCCGCTATGTCGAGATGATGCTCGACGCCAACCGCCAATGGCAGAACAACGCCAGCTCCTGGGTCGATGCGGCCGCCAAGATTTATAAGGACAGCGGTCTGGACGATCAGCAGTTCCACAAGGCCTGGGAATTGTTCCAGAGCGGTGGCTATTTCTCCGTCAACGGCGGTATCAACTTCGCGGCCACGCAGAAAATCATGGATTTGTTCTTCAAGCTAAGGAGCGAGAGCCCCAACGACACGCTCTCCAAGCCGTCGGACGTTTACGACACCGGACCGCTCAAGGCGGCGCTCGACAAGATGGGCGTCGTCAAGGGCGCTCCCGGCCTGCCGGACGTTCCGGACTGGTACGGAGCCAAAGCCGAAGCCGCAAAATAATCCGGCCAGCCGGCGGATCGCCCGCAGGCGAGCGCCGGCTCGGGACCGCATTCATGCGCGACCTTCAATTCGTCAACGTCCGCAAGACCTATCGTGGTCCGAGCGGCCAAGACCTGCTTGCGCTCGCCGATTTCAGCCTCACGGTGGATGGCGGCCGCTTCGTCTCGGTCGTGGGACCGAGCGGCTGCGGCAAGACAACGCTGCTCCGCATGGCCGGCGGCCTCATTCCATCGGACGGCGGCGAGATCCGGCTCGACGGCGGTCTGCTCGCATCGCCAAGCCCGAAAATGTCGATGGTGTTCCAGGGCATCGGTCTGATGCCGTGGAAGACGGTCGAGGGCAATGTGGCGTTGGGGCTGCAGTTGCAGGCCCACCGCCGCAAGCTCACGGATGCCGAATTCCAGCGCATCCAAGGGACGCTGGACATGGTCGGGCTGAAGGGCTTCGAGCATTATTATCCGCATCAATTGTCCGGCGGCATGCAGCAGCGCGTCGGCCTGGCGCGGGCGCTGGTCCGCCAGCCTGAAATCCTGCTGATGGACGAGCCGTTCGGCGCGCTCGACGCGCAGACTCGCACCGTACTGCAGGACGAACTTCTCACCATCTGGGGACGGGTCAAGAGCACCGTCCTGTTCATCACGCATGACCTCGACGAGGCCATCTATCTCTCCGATCTCGTCGTTATCATGGGCCGGCGGCCGGGCCGCATCAAGCAGGTGCTTGAAGTAAAGCTGCCGCAGCCGCGTTACAGCTACGACGCGCGTGCCGAACCGGAATTCGCTCGCATGCGCAGCATTGCTTGGCGCAGCCTTAAGGAGGAGCTATGACCCAGTTGGCCGAACGCCGCGGGGACTCCGCCAAGGCAGCAAAGTCGCCGCTCGCCGCCGTCGCTGCCAATCACTACGTTCTGGCGACACTTTCACTGATCGGTTTCTTGGCGCTGTGGCAGGTGATCAGCATGAACGTGTCGCCGATCATTCTGCCCGGCCCGGCTCAGGTGGCCGTGGCCTTCGTCCAATTGACCGCATCGGGGGAGTTGATCCGTGCCACCTTGCAAACGGTCTGGCCGTTCCTGATCGGGCTCGTTCTCGCCTTCATCCTCGGGACGGGGCTTGGCCTCATCCTCGGCATTTTCCGTCCCGCGGCGCGCATTCTCGATCCCTATATTTTCGTGTTCTGGTCGATCCCCAACATCGCCTGGCTGCCGCTGTTCATCGCCTGGTTCGGTGTCGGTGAATTGACGCTCATCGTGTTCGTGTTCGTTTCGGCCTTCTTCCCGCAGCTCCTCACCGTGGAGTCCGGCGCCAAAGAAGCGGACAGTTTTCTGGTGGAGGTGGCGCGCTCGCTCGGCGGCACAAAGCGGGAGATTCTCCACGTCGTGGTGCTGCCGTCGGCGCTGCCTTACATCTTTGCCGGACTACGCATCGCGGTCGGCCGGGCGCTGGTCGGCATCATCGTCGGACAGCTTTTGATCGTGGCGACCGGCATCGGCTACATGTTTCAGTTCTACGGCGAGACGCTTTCGCTCGCCAAATACTTTGCGCCGCTGATCGTCATCGCGGCGCTCGCGGTCCTTTTGAACCGCGGCGTCAATTGGGCCGAGCAGGTCCTGATACCGTGGAAGCAGCGCGCCTTCGTCTAAAGCGATAATCCCGAATCCGAAGACCGCCGGCCCGCCCGCAGCGGTCGGTACTCCGTCGCTGCTCCCATGGGATACCTTCACCGATACGGCGATGATAGCCTCGCCTACCCAACCGTGAATGACAGCATGTCCAAAGCCGTAAAATCCAAACCCGCAAAATCCAAGCTGAGGTCGGCGATCAGGACATTGTCCAAGACCCCGGCTAAAGCGGCCGGCAAGCCACACGCCGCCAAAGCCCGGTCGTCGCGCCAGCCTTCGAATGAAGCCAAGCGCGCCACGACGCCCAAGACGAAGAGCAACCGTCCGCTTTACCTGACC
>DATAWA010000203.1:0-8888 GCA_036267435.1 Xanthobacteraceae bacterium
TGGCCGACGCCGGCCTGCATGTGGTGGCGCTTGAGATACGGCCGCAGCTTGCTGCACAGGTCGTGCGCCGCCACCGTCTGGCCGACGGCGCAGATATCGTCGCGCTCGCCCTCGACCGTCAGCAGCATGGTCTTGCGGATGGCGCTCGGATCGACGCGCTCGCCGTGCCACTCCAGCTTGCCCTGCGGCAGCGCGTAGTCCTGGAAAATAAGCTGCACCGTTTCCAGATAAAATTCCGCGGTGAGATCGAGCACGGCGAAATATTCGTCGTAGAATGCCTTGGTCACCGCCGCCTTTTCGAGTTCGCCGGCGGCGAGATTGTCGTACAATTCCTTGTGCGCCTTGACATGGCGTTCGATGTTCATGCTCATAAAAGCGACGAGCTGGACGAAGCCCGGATAGACGCGGCGGAAGGCGCCGGGGTAGCGCAGCGGCACCGACGCGGTCAGCGTGCGCTCGAACCATTCGATGGTCCGCGTCTTGGCAAGCTCGTTGACCTTGGTCGGATTGATGCGGGTGTCGATCGGGCCGGCCATCAGCGTCATCGAGCGCGGCTGCGCCGGGTTGCCGGCTTGCGCCATCACCGCGGTGGCGGCGAGCACGGCAACGCAAGGCTGACACACCGCCAGGATATGCGATCCCGGCCCCATCGTTTCCAAAAACTTGATCAGATGATCGGTATATTCGTCCATGCCGAAACGGCCGGCGGTAAGCGGGACGTCGCGCGCGTTGTGCCAGTCGGTGATGTAGACGTCGTGGTCCGGCAGCATGGTGCGCACGGTGGCCCGCAACAGCGTCGAGAAGTGGCCGGACAGCGGCGCTACCAGGAGCACCCGCGGCTGCGCGGTCGCGATATCCTTCTTAAAATGCAACAGCGTGCCGAACGGGGTCACCGCCGCAGCCTCCTCGCGGACCTCGACCTCGCGGTTGCCGACGGTAACGCTGTCAATGCCGAACGGCGGCCGGGTATGGGTGAGCCCTGCCCGCGCGATCAGCTCATAGACCGCAGTCAGATTGCGCAGCGCCGGATGGTCGGAGAGTAACGGCGCGATGCCCGAGCCAGCCGCCATGCTGGCCCAAGCGCGGACCGGCGTCATAATGTCGGATTGCAGCTGATAAGCGAGATACAGCATCCCGGCGTACAGTTCAGGTCCCACGGGTGCTGCGTTCGCCCCGACAGCGAACACACTACCCCCCTAAAGGTCCACGCTAGTGCATTTTTTGTTGCGCTGCGACAAGAATATGAACATCCTGCACATCTGGGACGGGGGCGAGGTCGAGGCTGCCCAAAGAAGGATCAGCAGACCGCCGCGAATCCGTGCTTTGGTCGCTAAGTGATTGAGTTGGGCCGATTTTTCAAAGCGAGCACCGGAATGTCCAAGGCCATATTGACACTTGCCAGCAAGAATTACGGCTCCTGGTCGCTGCGCGGCTGGTTGCTATGCAAAATGGCGAACCTGGATTTCGAGGAACAGCATGTCTCGACCGACGACCCGTCGACACGGGCGGAGCTCCTGCTGTTATCGCCCTCGTTTCTGGTGCCGTGCCTGATCCACGACGGCCTGAAAATATGGGACACGCTGGCGATCGCCGAATATCTCCACGAGATCAATCCGCACGCCGGCCTTTTGCCCGCCGATCAGTCGCAGCGCGCGCATTGCCGGTCGATCTGCGGCGAAATGCATTCCGGTTTCGCCAACCTGCGCGCCGCGCTACCGATGAACATCAAGGCACACTTTCCCGGCTTCAAATCCTGGGCCGGCGCCCGCGGCGACATCGAGCGCATTACCACGATCTGGCGCGAGTGCATCGGCCAATATGGCGGGCCCTATTTGTTCGGCACCAAGCCCTGTGCGGCGGACGCCATGTATGCGCCGGTATGCTCGCGCTTTGCCACCTACGACGTCGCGCTCGAAGGACCAGCCAAAAGTTTTTGCCGCACCATCATGGCCATGCCCTTGATGCAGGACTGGATCGCCGGCGCCAAAACCGAGCCGGATGAGCTCGAGGAGCTCGACGTCGAGTTTTGACCCGCCCGTTAGGCCGTCGGCCTGCCTCGCCTGCCTCGCCTGCCCGGCTTTCCGTCGTCCCGCCGGTGTGCTGAACTGTCATTCAAACGGAGGAAACCCACGATGCCGGTCAGCAAGATCAATGGCGTGAACATCAATTGGCGCCTCGTCGGCGACCGTGGCAGAGACAATCATCCTTGGGTGGTGATGACGACCGGCGGCCGGCGCGGCCACGACGAGTTCATTCCGCTCGCCGAAAAGATCGCGGCTTACGGCTATCGCGTAATGCTGCACGACCGCCGCAACACCGGCGCCTCGGACATCCTGATCGCCGGCGACGAGAGCGAGGAAGTCATCTGGACGCGCGACATGCATGCGCTGCTTGCCGAGCAGAACGCGCTGCCGGCCTTCTTCAGCGGCTCCTCGGCCGGCGCCCGCACCTCGATGCTGTATTGCCTGAATTACCCGCAGGACGTTCGCGGGCTGCTGCTGTTAAGGGTAACCGGCGGCCCGTTCGCTGCCGGACGGCTGCCTGAACAATATTACGGGCAGTTCATCCGCACCGCCGAACAGGGCGGCATGGCCGCGGTCTGCGCCATGGACGCCTGGAAAGAGCGGTTCGCGGCCAATGCGGCGGGCGCCGACTACATGGCGCGGCTGCCGGTGCAGCAATTCCTCGAGGTGATGAAGCGGTGGCACGGCGTCTTCGTCGCCGGCGCGCATTATCCGGTGATGGGCGTCACCGCCGAGCAGCTGCGGTCCATTGCGGCGCCGACGCTGATCATTCCCGGCAACGACAATACCCATTCGAGCAAAAGCGGCCTCGTCGCCCACGACCTGATCGCCGGCAGCGAACTGCATCGGCTGCCGATCGAGGATCAGGACGTGCCGCTGATTTCATTTCCGGATTGGGGCGCCTACGAGCCCGAGATCGCGCAGGTCTTCGCCGAATTCATGGCGCGCACGGTGGCGGCGGAGAGCAAGGCGGCGTAATTGCGCGTCCCTCCTCGTCATTCCCGGGCCGAGCGCAGCGAGGAGCCGGGAATCATAGTCCCAGTGTCGCAGAACTATCGCGGGAGTGCTGCAAGACTTGATGGCGCCCCGAAATGACGGATCAATCCCACTTGGCGCTGCCGGAATAGGACCAATCGACGATACGGCCACTTGGGTTGGCCAGCGCGGCAATCTCGGCCATTTCCGCTTCGCTCAAGGCAAAATCGAACAGCGCCGCATTCTCCGACAGCCGCTCGAGCTTGCCGGTGCGCGGAATGACGACGATGTCCTGCTGCACCAGATAGCGCAGGCAGATTTGCGCCGCGGTCTTTTTATGCGCGGCGCCGATGCGCGCCAGCACCGCGTCGTTCTTGGCATTGCCGCGGGCGATCGGGCTATAGGCGACCGTCGCCATGCCGTGGGCGTGACACGCCGCGATCACTTTGGACTGGTCGAGATAGGGGTGGCATTCGACCTGGTCGCAGACCAGCGGCTCGGACGCGATCTGCAGCGCTTCTTCGATCTGCGCCACGGTAAAGTTGGAAATGCCGATGTGCCGGGCGAGCCCGTCGGCCTTCACCTTGCATAGCGCGGGCAGCGTTTCCGATAGCGGAATTTGCGGATTGGGCCAGTGCAGCAGCAACAGATCGACCTCGCTCAAGCGCAGCCGCATCAGGCAGTCGCGCGTCGCCCGCTCCAGCGCCCGCGGCGCAAAATGCGACGGCCAGATTTTGGTGGTCACGAAGAATTCGCCGCGCTTGACGCCGGAGGCGCGAATCCCGTCCCCGACATCGCGTTCGTTGTCGTACATTTCGGCGGTGTCGATATGGCGGTAGCCAAGGCGCAACGCCTGCTCGACGATCCGCGCGCAGCTGCGCCCGCGCAGTTCCCAGGTGCCGAGCCCAACCAGCGGAATTTTGGCGCCGTTGGCCTCGATGCTGGGGATTTCGATCGTATCCATGGAATTACCGGCCTTCGTCATTGCGAGCGACAGCCAAGCAACCGGGGGCGGCTTCCGCAATCCCCCACGGCGGACCGGATGGCTTCGTCGCGGCGCCTGACATCGGTGCGCGCGCTTCGCGCGCTGGCTCCTCCCGACGACATGACAGAGCTCAGCGTGCCTTGCCGAGCACCGCGAACGCGGCCTCGGGGGCTTGCTCGAGCACTTTGAGCAAGGCACGCGCAGGCCCGCGCGGCGAGCGCTTGCCCTGCTCCCAATTGCGCACGGTCTCCACCGGCACGCCGATCCGAGCGGCGAAAGCCGCCTGGGTCAAGCCGGTGCGGCTTCTGATATTGCGGGCGTAGACGGCGTCATTGACCCGCTCCGCGGCACGGGCCGCATTGTGTGCCGCCGTGGCAATGGCGCGCGGATCGGTGGCAATGGCGCGTTCGCTGCCGTCGGGCAGCACCTCGACCAAACGTCCGTCCGCTTTCAGTCGCACGCGCAGCATGGCGCTGGTTCCGGCGGTGCCCCGGTCTTTGGGCGTGGCCGGCATCATAGCTGATTCGTCGTGAATCCAATGAGTTAGTAGGCCAGCGTCGCAAATCCTGCCAATGGCTTAGTCGGCTTACGGCCGATTAGGCCATTGAACCCCAAAACCGGCTCACAAGCGGCTGAAGAATGCGAGCAGCATGGCGCGCCGCGCGGTTTCGCGGGTAACGCAGGCGGCAATCATCATCCCCGCCATCGAGCCTTGAATCTTATCGTCATAGAACTGGCAGGTGGTGTCGCGATACGCGAGCCAGGCGCGCTGCATCGTGCGCGCTTTGGCGGTCTGCTGGTCGTCGAGCTCGTCCAGCAGCGTCTTGTAATTGGCACTGAGCAGGTCGTCCCAAATGACGCCCTCGATTTCGTAGCAGTCCGCAATTTGGCCGTCGCTCTTCGAGCCGGGATCCCCCATGCAAGGGTCGGCCACCAGTTTGAACAGGCATTGCTGCGCGCCGGCATCGAGGTCGTCCTGGTTTTTGCTGGCACATCCGCGGATGGCGTTGACCTCCTGCGCGGTCGGCGTGCGCGATTGCGCATGCGCCGCGCCTGCCGCCGAAGCCGCGACGACAAGAACGAAGCCGCAAAGGGCGCGTGAAAATCCTGGACCGGTCATGGAGTTCCTCGTTTGGAGCATCGCCTAAGCCTGCTCCGAATGTCGCCGCCACGATGCGTTCGGTTCACGCCTGAGTCCCCGCGCGCCACCCACACCGTTTGCATCGGCGGCTTCTCGGCGTAAACAATTGCCCGCCGGGCCGTATTGGGAAAGAACACATGACCACGCTCATCCGTGGCGGCACCGTCGTCAATCACGACCATTCGCGCCGCGCCGACGTCCTTGTTCGCGACGGCGTTATTGTCGCGATTGGCGCCGCAGTCGAGGCGCCAGCGGGCGCCCACATCGTCGATGCCGGCGGCTGCTACGTCATGCCCGGCGGCATCGATCCGCATACCCACCTCGAATTGTGGTTCATGGGTGCGGTCTCGGCCGACGACTTCGAATGGGGCAGCAAGGGCGCGCTGTCCGGCGGCACCACGCTCGTGGTCGACATGTGCATCCCCAATCCCGGCCAGTCGATGCTGGCCGCCTATCAGGACTGGCGCCGTAAGGCCGAGGGCGCCGCTTGCGACTACGGCTTCCACATGGCCGTCACCTGGTGGGACAAGCCGGTTTTCGACGAGATGGAAACCTGCGTCAAAACCTACGGCATCAACACCTTCAAGCACTTCATGGCCTACAAGGGCGCGTTGATGGTCAATGACGACGAGCTTTACCACTCGTTCCAGCGCTGCGCCGGGCTCGGCGCCATGCCGATCGTTCACGCCGAGAACGGCGACGTCGTCTGGCACCTGCAGCAGCATTATCTCGCCGCCGGAGTGACCGGTCCCGAAGCTCACGCCTATTCGCGGCCGCCCGCGGTCGAGGGCGAGGCCACCAACCGCGCCATCATGATCGCCGACATGGCCGGTTGTCCGGTCTATATCGTCCACACCTCAAGCCGCCACGCCCACGAGGCGATCGCGCGGGCGCGCGCCGCCGGCCAGCGGGTTTTCGGCGAACCCTTGATCCAGCATTTGGTGCTCGACGAAGACGAATATCGCAATCCCGATTGGGATTATGCCGCGCAGCGCGTGATGTCGCCGCCGTTTCGCCCGAAGGAGCATCAGGCGAGCTTGTGGGCGGGCTTGCAGTCGGGCTCGCTGCATGTCGTCGCCACCGATCATTGCGCCTTCACCACCGAACAAAAGCGCCTCGGGCGCACTGACTTCACCAAAATTCCGAACGGCACCGGCGGACTTGAAGACCGCATGCCGGTGCTGTGGACCGCGGGCGTCAACAGCGGACGCCTCACCACGGAGGAATTCGTCGCCGTGACCTCGGCCAATGCGGCGCGCATCCTCAACATCTATCCGAAGAAAGGCGCCGTCGCGGTCGGCGCGGACGCCGATCTCGTGATCTGGGATCCGGCGGCGACCAAGACCATCGCGGCCAAGCGCCAGGTCAGCCGGATCGATTACAATGTGTTCGAAGGTTTCGCCTGCACCGGATTGCCGCGGGCGACGCTGACGCACGGCGAACTCGCCTTCATCGACGGCGATCTGCGCGCAAAGGCCGGCACCGGCAGCTACGTGGCGCGGCCGCCCTTCCCCGCCGTGCATGTCGCCAACGCGACCTGGCGCGAACGCACCGCTCCGCGGGCCGTGACGCGCGCCGAGGTGACACCGTAGAAGTCCCTCCCCCCTTGTGGGGGAGGGTCAGGGAGGGGGGTCGGGAGGCGAGCCACAAATGGGGACGGAAACAGTGCACTCGTCTGCGCGCATGTTTGACCTCACGACCCCCACCCCTAACCCCTCCCCACAAGGGGGAGGGGGAATGCGCGGTGGCGCGAACGGGAGTTGAGCGAATGCAAACGCTGCAAAACCTCACCATCAACCCTCAGCGGCTGTGGGACTCGCTGATGGACACGGCCAAGATCGGCGGCACGCCGAAGGGCGGCATCTGCCGGCTCTCTCTGACCGACCTCGACCGTCAGGTGCGCGATTGGTTCAAGGCGCAGTGCGAAGCGCTGGGCTGCAGCGTTGCCGTCGACGAGGTCGGCAACATGTTTGCGCGCCGCCCGGGCAAGAACCCTGCCCTTGCGCCAATCGCCATGGGCTCGCATCTCGACACCCAGCCGACCGGCGGCAAGTTCGACGGCACGCTCGGTGTGCTTGGCGCGCTCGAAGCGATGCGGACGCTGCACGAGACCGGCTACGAAACCAACGCCGCGATCGAGATCGTCAACTGGACCAACGAAGAAGGCTCGCGCTTCGCCCCCGCAATGCTGGCCTCGGGCGTCTTCGCCGGCGTGTTCACGGCCGACTACGCCTATGCCCGCACCGATCGCGACGGCAAAACTTTCGGCGACGAATTGGCGCGCATCGGCTACCAAGGCGAGGAGAAGTCCGGCGCGCGCAAATTTTCCGCGCTGTTCGAACTGCACATCGAGCAAGGCCCGATCCTGGAAGACGAGGGCCGCATGATCGGCGTCGTGCAAGGCGTGCAGGGCATGCGCTGGTACGAGGTCACCGTCACCGGCCAGGAGGCGCATACCGGCGCGACGCCGATGCGGCTGCGCAAGAACGCGCTCCTTGGCGCCGCGCGGATGATCGAGCGCATCGATGCCATCGCCCGCGCGCACGCGCCCGACGCAGTCGGCTCGGTGGGGCTCATCGACAACAAGCCGAACAGCCGCAATGTCATTCCCGGCGAAGTGTTCTTCACCGTCGACTTCCGTCATCCCGACGAGACGGTGCTCGACGCCATGGAGGCCGACTTCCGCGCCGCGCTCGCCGATATTTTGCCGCCGCTGCGGCTCACCTACAACGAAACGCGCATCTGGAATTCACCGGCGGTGAAATTCGCGCCCGACCTGATCGATTGCGTGCGGATCGGCGCGCAAAAGTCTGGCTTCGCCTCGCGCGACATGATCTCCGGCGCCGGCCACGACGCCGCCTACATCGCCCGCGTCACGCCCACCACGATGATCTTCGTGCCGTGCGCCGGCGGCATTTCTCACAACGAAGCGGAATCGACGAGCCACGACGAATGCGCCGCCGGCGCGCAGGTGCTGCTCAACGCGGTGCTGGAGTTCGATCGGAGGCTGGGGTGACAAAAATGTAGGGTGGGTTAGCCGCGAAGCGGCGTAACCCACCGTCTCGCGGCAAAACGGCGGATTACGCTTCGCTAATCCGCCCTACGTATTCAGCCTCGCCGCCCTATGATGGGGTATGGCTTCGATCCATCTATCCTACGCGCAGCACACTCGCCATTCTGAGAAACGCGACCCTTGCCAATATGTACCACGGAGTGGTACATAGTTACAACGAGGGTGGCCATGATCGTGAACTTTCGTGACGAGTGGCTGCGTGCATTCTTCGTCACCGATATACGGTCGCGGAACATCCCGCCGGATCTCGAAAGTAGGCTGTTCCGCAAGCTTCAGATGATCGATGACGCGAGGACCGATCAGGATTTGCGGATACCGCCGAGCAATCATTTTGAGAAGCTGCGCGGCAACCTGGCGGGATTTCATTCGGTCCGCGTCAACGAGCAGTGGCGGCTGGTGTTCCGATGGCACGGCGGCCGCGGCGAAGCGGAAGGCGTCTATCTTGACGATCATAGCTATAGATAAGGCCAAACCATGCTGATGACCAAGCGTAAGCCGGCTACGGTCGGCGAGATTCTTGTCGAGGAATTCATGCAGCCGATGGCGTTGACCCAGGCCGCGCTGGCCAAGGCGATGGGCGTTCAGCGCAAGCATGTCAACGAACTGTGCAATGACCGCAGGAAGATCACGGCCGCGACCGCGCTCATCCTCGCGCGCGTCTTCGGCAACAGCCCCGACTTCTGGCTCAAC
>DATAWA010000204.1:0-6075 GCA_036267435.1 Xanthobacteraceae bacterium
ACCTGTTTTCATATTTTCGCCGTCGCGCGCCGCCGCCGCGCGGCGAAGCGCTTGCCGGCGGGGGGACGGGCGCCATTGAGCGTATCGAGCTTGAATCGATAGGCGGCGCCATCAGCAATATCTATCTCGATATTGCGAGCCCGCCGCCTCGGACCAAAAAAATCCGTGCCAAAACGCCTCCGTCCCCTTCGCCTTCGCCTGAACCACAGCCGATCCCCGTTCCGCCGCCGGCGCCATCGCGACCGCAACGCCCGCCGAACCGGGAGCGCCAGCCGCAAAATGGCGCACACAACGGTGCGCGTCAGCCCACGCAACCGCGCCGGCGCGCCGACGGCAATGGTAAGGCGGCGAGTGAGCGCAAGGGCCTGCTGGCCGTGCATGCGGTGGAGAAAACCTTTGTCGGCCGCAAAGTCGTCAAGGGCGTGAGTCTCTACGTTCGCAAGGGCGAAGCGGTCGGGCTGCTCGGCCCCAACGGCGCTGGCAAGACCACCGTGTTCTATATGATCACCGGCCTCATCAAGGCCGACCATGGCCGGATCGAGCTCGACGGCCGTGATGTCACCGGCTTACCGATGTATCAGCGGGCTCGCCTTGGCATCGGCTATCTTCCCCAGGAAGCCTCGATTTTCCGAGGTCTCACGGTTGAAGAAAATATTCGCGCCGTGCTCGAAGTCGTCGAACCCGACGCGCGGCGGCGCAACCAGGATCTCGACGCGCTGCTGGAGGAATTCAACATCGCACGCTTGCGCAAGACGCCGGCAATTGCGCTGTCCGGCGGCGAACGCCGACGCGTCGAAATCGCCCGGGCGCTCGCCACACGACCGAGCTATATGCTGCTTGACGAGCCGTTTGCCGGCATCGACCCGATCGCAGTCGGCGACATCCAGGCGCTGGTGCGCCACCTCACCAATCGGGGCATCGGCGTGCTTATCACCGACCATAACGTGCGCGAGACGCTCGGACTGACCGACCGCGCCTACATCATCTATTCAGGCGAAGTGCTGATGGAGGGCCGCGCGAACGACATCGTCAACAATCCGGAGGTGCGCCGGCTCTACCTCGGCGAGGAATTCCGCCTTTAAGGCTGTCCGAATTCGGTTGACGACAGACAGGATGAACTGCTGTACAAGGGGACTGACAAGCAAGAATCGGACCAAGTAGCCCCCCCCGCATGGCGTTAACGCAGAGACTTCAGCTCCGGCAGAGTCAAGCGCTCGTTATGACGCCGCAGCTGATGCAGGCCATCAAGCTGCTGCAGCTGTCGAATCTTGATCTGGCGGCCTATGTCGAAGCCGAACTGGAGCGCAATCCTCTGCTCGACCGCCCGACGGAAGGCGAGACGGTGGCCGGCGAAACCACTGCCCAAAATTCAGGCAGCGAGGCGACCAGCCCGACGGCCAATGGTCCCGACGCCGAGGCCGATGCTCCGGCCGCCGAGCAGCGGCGCGAGAGCCCGCTGGATGACACCTCGCCCGACGACAACGAATCGATCCGGCCGCGCACCTCCGACACGCCGGCCGGCTACTCGGAATGGGCGGGAACCGGCACCGGCGGTCGCGACGACGGCGACTACAATCTCGAAGCTTTCGTTTCCTCGGAAACGACCCTGGCGGATTGGCTGCGCGAGCAAATGACGCTTGCCATCACCGAGCCCGCAGCGCGCATGATCGGTCAGTATCTGATCGATCTCGTCGACGAGGCCGGCTACATTTCCGGCGATCTCGGCGGCGCGGCGGAGAGGCTGGGCGCGTCGATCGCCGAGGTTGAGGCAGTTCTCACCATTCTACAAAGTTTCGATCCCCCCGGCATTTGCGCGCGCGACCTCGCCGAATGTCTGGCGATCCAGCTCAGGGAAAACGACCGCTACGATCCGGCGATGCAGGCCCTGGTATCGCGCCTCGACCTCGTCGCCAGACGCGATTTCGCCGCCCTGAAGAAGGTGTGCGGCGTGGGCGACGAGGACCTTGCCGACATGATCGCCGAACTGCGGCGGCTTAATCCCAAGCCCGGCCTGGCGTTCGGCTCGGCGCCGGTGCAGCCGATCGTGCCGGACGTTTTTGTACGACCCGCGCCTAACGGGGCTTGGATCGTCGAACTCAATTCCGACACGCTGCCCAAGGTTCTGGTCAATCAGAGATACCATTCGGAGGTTTCGGCTACCGCTCGCCGCGACACCGAGAAATCCTATCTCGCCGAATGCCTGCAAAGCGCCACTTGGCTGGTACGCGCGCTCGATCAGCGCGCCCGCACCATCCTCAAGGTTTCAAATGAGATTGTGCGTCAGCAGGACGGGTTCTTTGCTCACGGCGTCGCGCATTTGCGTCCGCTCAATCTTAAGACCGTGGCTGAGGCCATCGGTATGCACGAATCGACCGTTTCGCGCGTCACCGCCAACAAATACATGGCTACCACGCGCGGCATTTTCGAATTGAAATATTTCTTTACCTCGGCAATCGCGGCTTCCCACGGCGGCGAAGCGCACTCGGCCGAGGCCGTTCGCCACCGCATCAAACAACTCATCGACGGTGAAAGTGCGACCGGCATATTGTCCGACGATACGCTCGTCGAGCGGCTGCGCGACGCCGGCATCGATATAGCACGGCGCACCGTCGCCAAATACCGCGAGGCAATGCGCATACCTTCCTCGGTGCAGCGACGGCGTGAGAAGCAGGCTGCGGCAGCAGGCTGATATCCGTCCGTCGACTTGAGCGTTGAGTTGCTGCGGCGACCTACGGCGTCGACTTGTGACGTTGACTTGGTGCTCGCCGATACCTAGTTGCGCAGAGGAACTTATTCCGAGGGAACGCCAAAATGGCTCCGCCAGACGGCTCTGCTGCGTCATTTCGTGTGTCAGGCAAAAATCTCGACATTGGTGAAGCGCTGCGCGAGCGCATCAATGACCGGATCGCCCAAACCTTGGATAAGTACTTCGACGGAGGCTATTCCGGGCACGCCACTTTGGCCAAGGACGGCATCGGCTTCCGCACCGAATGCGCCGTCCATCTCGATTCAAAGGTGGTGCTGCATGCCGAAGGCGAAGCCGCCGACGCGTCTCTCAGCGCCGATCAAGCGATCACCAAGCTCGAAAAGCAGCTGCGGCGCTATCATCGTCGCCTCAAGGATCACCGGCCGGATGCCCATTGACGCGGTGGCGGGGGGTCCCTTATGGTCCGCCGCCTTTGAGCCTGATCCGGAATAAAGGTTGCCCGCTTTTCGGATGGAGATCATGCTCAATCCGCATGCACAACCGACCGAACCCCAATAGACGATAAGCGTTAGGCTCTACGGCCGCACTCGCAGGTTCCAATTCATGCCGCTTACCGATCTGCTTGCGCCGAACGCGATTCTCCCGGCGCTGAAAGTCAACAGCAAGAAGCAGGTGCTGCACGAGCTTGCGGCCCGTGCCGCGGTGTTGAGCGGGCAGAGCGAGCGGGCGGTCTTTGACGTGCTGATGCAGCGCGAAAAACTTGGTTCCACGGCGGTCGGCAACGGTATTGCCATCCCGCACGGCAAAATGCCGGGTCTTACCCGCTTGTTTGGACTGTTCGCCCGGCTTGAGCGGCCGGTCGATTTCGAATCGCTGGACAATCTGCCGGTCGACTTGGTTTTTCTGCTGCTGGCGCCCGAAGGAGCCGGCGCCGATCACCTCAAGGCGCTGGCGCGCATTGCCCGGCTGCTGCGCGATCCCAACATGGCGCACAAATTGCGCGGCTCGCATGATGCCGAATCGCTTTACGCGGTGCTGGCGCTGCCGTCGGCATCTGCCGCATAGCGGCAGGATACCGGATATCAGTCGTCACTAATCGGAAGATCCAACAGGAACGGGGCCGCGCATCGTCGCCGGCCCCGTTCTGATGACTGCATTCAGATTACCGATTTCTGATTACTGATCAGTGTACGCTGACGGTCTCCAGCTCGTTGCTCCAGGCGTTGGCAATTGCGGCTTCGCGGCTGTCGGTGAGCATGATCGGCGTTCCGTCCGCGGCATGCAAAGCGAACAGGATCTGGCCGGGTGGCATCTGCGGCATCTCGGCATCCGGAAACAGGGCGCGCACGTCCTCGGAGCGGACGGTTTTCACGTAAGCGATGCGGCCATCGCCGAGCTGGGCGAGCGCTTCCGGCGAGATCGGGAGTTTCGTTTCACTGTGGTTCATGCTGTTCATGGCCCTCGACTCCTTTCTTGAGACTTTGGTCGAGTCCTTGTGGTTTCGTTAATCGCACTCTTTGATTGAGATCGATTTAACGATGCGCTCCGGTTGGGGACGCACCAAATCGATCGACAGCAATCCATTCTTCAAGTCTGCACCCAACACTTCCATGCCGTCCGCAAGCACGAAAGTACGCTGGAATTGGCGCGCGGCGATGCCGCGATGGATGAATTGCCGGCTTTTGTCGTCTAGCTGACGGCCGCGGATGACGAGTTGGCTCTCCTCTACTGTGACATCGAGCTGGTCGCGGGTGAAGCCTGCGACTGCAAGTGTAATTCGCAAGCGCTCGGGACTGTTCCCGGCACCAGGAACACGTTCGATGTTGTAGGGGGGATAGCCGTCTGCGGCTTTGCCCACTCGATCGAGCACCCGCTCGATCTCGTCGAAGCCAAGCAGAAAAGGTGACGAAAGCGACGAAACCCTGGACATGGCCGCAAAGTCCTCGTTAAGCGACTTTGTATGGGGCCCTTACGGCGCCCCCGCTGGCCGGGTGAAAGCGTCGGCCCGGCCTGTCCACAATATGGCAATGCCAAATTAAGCGTTCAAGAACCGTGGGGGCAGCTCCGCGGCCGTCAAGCCTGCACCCTGCGCCCGCTTGTCGCGCCGGCAGCGGCCTGCAAGCTCGCGCGCAATACTTCGGTAGCAGCGATATCTACGGCGAACGTATCGCCGTCCAGCACCACGCCATACAGGTCTCGCGCTGCAGCGGGCGAAATATAGCCCTGCTTGACGTCCGCCGCGACGTCAGCCACCGGCCGCTGGAGCGGCGAGCCATAGCCGCCGCCACCCCCCGAGCGTAGCCGGAACGCATCACCGGGCTTGAGCATCGCTACCAGAACCTTGGCATTGGGAAAGTCGGCCTTCCAGCGCCCGTCGGTCCGCAGCGCCACCGCGTTGCCGGTGGCGTCGCCGCCGCCATCCAGGCCCCACGGTTTGCAGTGCGCGCGCTCGACCTGGGTGTTAAACGTCATGGGCACCCGGGCGCGCACCACCCGCTCGACCCCAAGCCCGCCGCGGTGACGCCCCGCGCCGCCGGAATCCGGAACCAGCGCATAGCGTTCCACCACAATTGGAAACTTGACCTCCGACTGCTCGCTCGGCCCGTTATGGGTGTCGCCGTCGTTGATGCACACCGTCGCCGACACGCCATCCTCGCTGCGCTTGGCGCCCCAGCCGCCGCCGAGCGGCCCGAAATTCGCAAGAAAGAACTCCGACGTCTTCGGGTTGATGCCGTGCAGCGCCGCGATCAGCAGATCGGCGTGATGACCGGCGATAACGCGTTCCGGGATTACCGGCGCCAGCGCCTTGAAAACGGTGTCGACAATGGTCATTGGATAGGTCATCCACCAGCGCATCGGCGCCGGCCGCACCGCGCTGATGATGCGTCCCGGCGGCACGATCGCCTTGAGGCTGCGGAACGAGCCGTCATTGATCGGATAATCGGTCGGCGACGTCAGGCATTTATAGGCCACCTGCGAGCAGGCAAAGCCCGTCGTGATGCCGGAATTATAGAACCCGCGCACCTGGCGCGACACCTCGGAAAGGTCGACCGTCATTTCGTCGTCCTTGACGGTGACGCGCACGCGGATCGGCACCTTCTTACCGATGTCGATGCCGTCGTCGTCCATATAGGACTCCGCTTCATAGACGCCGTCCGGGATCGAGCGAGTGCGGGCGCGCGCCATCGCCTCGGAATGATCCATGATGGCTTTGATCGCGCCCAATACTTCGTTGCGGCCGTAACGCTCGACCAGTTCGAGGAAGCGTCGCTCGCCGGTCTTCACCGCGGTCACTTGCGCGCGCAGATCGCCCATGGCGAGCCGCGGCAACCGCATGTTCTGCTTGATGACCTCGATCAGCGTTTCGT
>DATAWA010000205.1:0-17991 GCA_036267435.1 Xanthobacteraceae bacterium
ATGCCGCGCAGCTTGCCGTGCTTGGCCGCCTCGCGTTTGCGCTTGTCGAAGCCTTTGTAGTCGGCCATCTCCAGCGCCTTTTTCAATGACGCGCCGTAATCGCCGGAATCATAGGCCATGATGACCGGCGTTTGGTGCGGAAACGTTTTGACGAAATTCCGCCGGCGCAATTCGGCGGGATCCATATTCATTTCACGCGCGCCGACCTCGACCAGCCGTTCGACCACGAAGGTCGCTTCGGGGCGCCCGGCGCCGCGATAGGCGTCGACCGGCACCGTATTGGTGTAGACGGCGTCGACCTCGCAATAGATTTGTGGCGTGCCGTATTGTCCCGATAACAGCGTCGCATAGAGATAAGTCGGCACCGACGACGAGAAGGTGGACATATAGGCGCCGAGATTGGCGATGGTCTTGGCGCGCAGCGCCAGAATCTTGCCGTCGCCGTCGAATGCCATTTCGGCATGGGTGACGTGGTCGCGGCCATGCGCATCGGTGAGGAAGGCTTCCGAGCGGTCGGACGTCCATTTCACCGGCCGGTCGACGCGGCGCGACGCCCACAGCGCCACGACCTCTTCCGGATAGATGAAAATCTTCGAGCCGAAGCCGCCGCCGACATCCGGCGCGATCACGCGCAGCTTGTGCTCCGGCGCCATGCCGACAAAGGCGGCGATGACGAGGCGCGCCACGTGCGGATTCTGCGACGTATTCCACAGCGTCAACTGGCCGCTGCCGGAATCATACTCGGCAATCGCGACACGCGGCTCCATGGCGTTGGGCGCCAGGCGGTTGTTGACGATGTCGAGCTTGGTGACGTGCTTGGCTGCCGCGAAGGCCGCTTCGACCGCTTTCGGATCGCCAAGATGCCATTGATAGATGGTGTTGTTCGGCGCCACGTCGTGAATTTGCGGCGCGCCCGGCTTCTGCGCCGTGGCCAGGTCCGCGACCGCCGGCAGCACTTCGTAATCGACTTTGATTTTCTCGGAGGCATCGCGGGCCTGCGACAGCGTGTCGGCAATCACCACCGCGACCGCGTCGCCTACGTGGTTGGCTTTGCCGGTGGCGAGCGCGGGATGCGCCGACATTTTCATCGGCGTGCCGTCCTTGGAATGGATCATCCAGCCGCAGATCAGGTTGCCGATCTTGTCGGTGGCGAGTTCGGTGCCGGTCAGAACCGCGACAACACCGGGCGCGGCGGCCGCCGCCTTGGTGTCGATCGATTTGATTTTCGCGTGCGCGTGCGGCGAGCGCAAGAAATACGCATAAGCCTGGCCGGGCCGGTTGATGTCGTCGGTGTAATGGCCCTTGCCGGTAATGAAGCGGTGATCTTCCTTGCGGCGCACCGCAGCGCCGATACCGGTTCCGCTCATAGTCGTTTCCTCCGGCATTGCCCCTCGGCAATGTCCTTGAAACTGAACTGCCCGCCGGCAGTGCTTTTTTTGCGTTTCTTCTCCCTATTCGGCGGCCTTGGTCGTGGCGGCGTTGCCGCGCATGGCCTTGGCCCCGGCGGCGATCGCCTTCACGATATTATGGTAGCCGGTGCAGCGGCAGATATTGCCTTCCAGCTCCTCGCGGATGGTGCGGTCCTCGAGATCGTTGCCCTTGCGCCGCACCATGTCGACCGCGGTCATGATCATTCCCGGCGTGCAATAGCCGCATTGCAAGCCGTGGTTCTCGCGGAAGGCCTCCTGCATCGGATGCAGCGGCCCGTCGGCGGGAGCCAACCCCTCGATGGTCAGCACGTTGGCGCCTTCCAGCTGCAGTGCCAGCACGGTGCAGGATTTGATCGCCTGACCGTTGACGTGGACGACGCAGGCCCCGCATTGCGAGGTATCGCAGCCAACGTGAGTGCCGGTCAGCCGCAAATTTTCGCGCAGCAATTGCACCAGCAATGTGCGCGGATCAACATTGGCGCTGATGGGTTTGCCGTTCACGGTCATAGAAACCGCTACCGTGTCGGTTGCCGCCATGGGACTCCTCCCCTTCAATATTCCGGTCAAACGTTACGATTCGCCGGCCGTTCTGGCCCGCCGGCCAGGTCCCGTTGCGAAATCGAGGCGATTTTGCCGATTTCGCAGCTTGGAACAGGAATTACTCTGAACCGAGGGCCGCCTTTCGGTCAAGGGAGTTTCGCCATGCCCCGGACGGCGCAAGCCCGGCAATACGGCAAAAGCGGCTTTCGGGGACCGCCAAAACGGCCTGCCGGGAAACACCCCGCCCGGCCGGGTTATGCGGCCTTCGGATTAACGGCGGCGGCGAAATTGCCGAAAAAATCGTCGGCGACTTTCTTGGCGGCGCCGTTGACCAGCCGCTGGCCGAGCTGCGCCAATTTCCCGCCGATTTGCGCATCGACGTCGTAGCTCAATAGCGTGCCGCCATCCTTTGGCGTCAGCTTGACCGTGGCGCCGCCCTTGGCGAACCCGGCCACGCCGCCATCGCCCTGCCCGGAGATCTTGTAGCCGTGCGGCGGGTCGAGATCGGACAAGGTGACTTTGCCTTTGAACTTGGCCTTCACCGGACCGATTTTGACGGTCGCCACGGCCTGCATTTCGGTGTCGGAAAGTTTGTCGAGCTGCTCGCAGCCGGGAATGCAAGCCTTCAGCGTCGCCGGGTCGTTGAGTTTCTCCCAGACCGTTTCGGGCGTGGCCGCGAGTTGCACCTCGCCGTTCATCGTCATCGCCATGGCCATACTCCTTGGGCTTCGCCGGCTGCGCCGACCATTTCCGTCAGAACCGCTTAGCGCCTCGCGCGAAGGCTGAAAAGGGTGCTAGGAGGGTCCCTGCATAAGGGAGGGCCCGGATGCCTGACATCAAGGTCGACGACGGCTGCATCATCCATGTCGAAATTGAGGGGCCGCAAGCGGCGCCGGTGCTGATGCTGTCGAATTCGCTCGGCACCAATCTGCATATGTGGGACGAGCAAGTCCCGGCCTGGACCAAGCATTTCCGCCTGGTGCGCTATGACCGCCGCGGTCACGGCCAATCGAGCGCGCCGAAGGGACCGTACACCATGGAGCGGCTTGGGCGCGACGTTGTCGGCGTGCTCGATGCGCTGAATATTGGCAGGATCAATTGGTGCGGGCTGTCGATGGGCGGCATGGTCGGACAGTGGCTCGGCGCCAATGCCGCGAGCCGGATCGACAAGCTCATACTCTCCAATACCGCCTGTTATTTCCCCGACCCGGCGGTGTGGAACGGCCGGCTCAAGATGGTCCGCGAAAAAGGCCTGGAAGGCATTGTCGACGCCAATATGGAGCGCTGGTTCACCCAGGGCTTTCGCGACCATAATCCACAGGCGATGGCGAAGATGCGCGACATGTTCCTGGCCACCAAAATCGACGGCTATTGCGGCTGCGGCGAGGCGATCCGCGACATGGATCATCGTCCCTTGCTGGCCAAGATAACGGCGCCGACGCTGGTCATCGCCGGACGGCACGATCCGGCCACCCCGCTCGAAGGCAACGAATTCATCAAGCAGCATATTCCCGGCGCGCGGCTTGCCGTGATCGAGGCGGCGCATATCGCCAATCTCGAGCAGCCGAAAATCTACGCCGATACGGTGCAGGATTTTCTGCTCAATTAAATCGAAAGCCGCAGCCGATCAGGAATCCAGCGCCGTGCGCACCGCCGTCGCCAATTCCGCGGGGCGAAACGGCTTGCGCAACAGCGGCGCATTGCCGACCGCCGATTCCAGCACCGCGGTCTCGGCATAGCCGCTGAGAAAAAGAACTTTCAAATCGGAATTTCGCTTTCGCGCAGTGGTCACCAGCTCGGCGCCGTTCATATTCGGCATGGCAAAGTCGACGATCAACAAGTCCGGACTGAAATCGGCGAGCGCGGCGAGCGCTTCCTGGCCGCCGCCGGCCTCGCGCACCGCATAGCCGAGCTCGGTCAGCACCCGGCAGACGATGTCGCGCACGTCGGGATCGTCATCCACCAGCAACAGCTGTTCGGAATTGGCGGAGCGGGATGGCGCCTCGTCGGCGTTTTTTTGCCTGGCGCCGTCGCCTGCGGCACGCGGCAGGCGCAGTGTCACGATCGTGCCCTTGCCGACCTTGCTATCGATCAGGACCTCGCCGCCGGCCTGCCGGACAATGCCGTAAACTTGCGATAGGCCGAGACCGGTGCCTTTGCCGGTCGGTTTGGTGGTAAAGAAAGGATCGAAGGCACGCGCTATCACCTCGGGCTCCATGCCGGTGCCGGTGTCCGCGACCGAAACGACGATCGACTTGGCATCATCGGCCGAAAGCGCCGTCTTGATCGCCAGGCTGCCGCCATCGGGCATCGCATCACGGGCGTTGAGCGAAAGATTGAGAACGGCGAGTTCGAGCTGGTTGGTATCGGCCACCGCCGGCGGCAGATCGGGCGCCGGATCGAACTTGACCGTGATGTTGGCGCCGAGCGACTGGTTGAGCAGGTCCTTCATTCCTGCAATCAGCGCGTTGACGTCGACCGGCGCAGTGTCGAGCTTTTGGGTGCGCGAGAAAGCCAAGAGCTGCGATGTCAGTTTCGAGCCCCGCTCGGCAGCCTTGAACGCGTTCTCCGCCCATTTGCGCACGTTCTGCTCGGTGCTGCGTGTGCGGATGAGATCGAGATTGCCGACCACCGCGGTCAACAAATTATTGAAGTCGTGCGCCAGGCCGCCGGTCAATTGCCCGATCGCTTCCATTTTCATGGACTGCCGCAGCGCCGTTTCCGCCTTGACGCGCTGTGTCGTCTCGACGGCTTCGGGGACGATGCCGATGACCGCGCCCTTTTCATTTTTGACGGGACGCAGCGACATGTCGAAGGTGCGCTCGCCGTCCGGCAAGTTCAGCACGACGGACTGCTGCATGGTCTCTCCCGCGGCGGCGCGGGCGACGGCGTTGCGAATTTCTTCGGACATTCCCGGCGTGCCGGAAAACCACGGCGTTTCCCAGAACGGACGGCCGACGACCTCCTCGACCTTGGCGTGAATTCCTTCCAGCGACGCCCGGTTGGCGTCGAGCAACGTCCCATCCAAAGTCATGTAGCCCTGAAAGATGTAGGTCGTCTGCAACAGGCTGCGCATCCGATCGGCGCTGGCCTTGAGCGCATTGATGGCACGCGACAGCTCGATGCCTTGCTCTTTGACCTGAGCGCCCAGTGTCGCATTAATGCTGCGCAAGACGTCGTCGGAGCGGCGAATGCGGAGAAGCGCATTGATCGCGGCGGCAAGCTCGATCGGCTCAGCGGGCTGTACCAGATACGAGTCGGCGCCCGCGTCGAGCCCCCGCGTGCGATGCTCGGCAGTGGTAAAGGTCGCCGAGGTCATTAACACCATAACCTCGGGCCACTTGTTCTTGATGTAGTGGCAGACGTCATAACCGCTGATGTCGGGGAGCTGCACGTCGAGCAGCACGACAAGCGGCTTGATCTCCTCGATAAGGCGCAACGCATCGGCGCCGCTCCTGGCATCGACGACACGAAAGCCGGCGGCCTCGAGGTCACGCCGCTTGACGTAAAGCAGCGGTTCGGTGTCGTCGACGTTGAGGATGGTTTCGCCGGTCTTCATGACAACACACTTTGCGGGCTCGTCGCCTCGCGCAGGAACAACGAAACGCTGTCGCGTGAAATCAAGTTTTTGGAAATCACCCGCGTGCCGGTTGGCAAACGGGCCTTCAGCTCAGCGTTGACCGCAAGCGAGGTCGCGACGATGACGGGGATGACACTGGTGTGCTTGTCGGCGGTGAGCTCCTGCAGCACCGTGAAGCCGTCGACGTTGGGCATCTGCAGGTCGAGCACGATGACATCGGGACGGGTGTCGCGCGCCTGCCGCAAGCCCTCGCCGCCGTCATTGGCCTCGAATACCTCGTAGCGCGGCTCGTTACGGATAATCTGCTTCATCACGTAGCGGAAGGTGTCATCGTCGTCGATGATAAGCACGCGCTTGCGCGCGTCGTCCGGGACGATGGCGGGAGCGGCCGCGGTCATCTCGCCGAACAACGCAGGAATGGCGAGGGTGAACACGGAACCCTGGTCGGGCACGCTTTCGACCGCGATGGTGCCGCCGATCAGCTCGGCGAGCGACCGCGACAGCGGCAGGCCGAGCCCGGTGCCTTTGACCTTGCGCTGCAAACGATTGTCGATCTGCGCGAATTCCTCGAAAATCTTTTCCAGATTCTCCGCCGCGATGCCGATGCCGGTGTCACGCACCGTGAAAGTCACGATGCCGTCCGCCTCGCGGTGGCGGGCGGTGACACGGACCTCGCCGCTTTCGGTGAACTTCAGCGCGTTGGAAATGAGATTGCGCAAGATTTGCGCGATTTTGGCTTCGTCGGTGTGCAGCGCCGGCATATCCTCGGCGGCGTCGAAGATCAATTCGACCGCGGGCGCGGTCAACAGCGGGCGGAGCGCGCCGCGCAAGGCGCCGAACAGGCTCGCCACCGTAAAGCGCGTCGGCTTGACCTCGATCTTGCCGGCTTCGACTTTGGAGAGATCGAGCAGATCGTTGACGAGTTCCAAGAGGCTTTCGGCGGAACGGCGGATATAGCCGATCTGGCGTTCCTGCTCGGGTACAAGCTCGCCGTCGATGTGGTCGAGCAGGAGCCGCGACAGCGCCAGTATCGAATTTAGCGGCGTTCGGAACTCGTGGCTCATATGCGACAGGAAGCGGGACTTGAGCTCGCTCGCCTTGCGCAACTGCTCGGCGCGCTCGTCGAGCTCGGCGTAAAGCGCGACGACGCCGCGATTGGTATCGCCCAATTCCTGATTGAGCTGCTTACTCTCCTCGTCGCGGCGGCGAATATCCTCGAGACTCTGCAACAGTTCGCGGTTCTGATCGCGCAGCACCGCGATCGGATCGGCTGAGGTGTCCTGCTTCAGCGCCGCGGTGATGTCATTGACCGTATTGCGGGTGATGCGGCCGGCCCGGCGCGGCAAATAATGCTTGAGCTCGACCGCCGTTCCCTTGCCCGGTGCGGTGTCGATCTTGAAGTCATCCATCAGCCGCTTGGCGCCAACGAGCCCGAGGCCCATGCCGCTCTGCGAGCGGTACTGGCCGTCAAGGATGCTCTGCAGGTCGGCGATGCCTTTGCCCTTGTCGCTGACGCGGATGCGAAAACATTGCGGCTCGTCGGCCTCCACCGCGAACTCGGCGCGGCCGCGGCCAGCATAGCCGAAAGCATTGCGCGCAATCTCGGACACCGCTGTGGCGATGCGCGTCTGATCCTGGCGCTCGAAGCCGAGCAATTCGGCAATGCGGCGGGCGCGCTGGCGCACCGCGACCACATCGCTCTCGGTGTCGATGGGCAGGGTGACGATGGGCCAAGTCATATGAAACTCGTCATACGAAGCTCACCATTACACCGGTCCATCACGCGACCCATTTTTCCACCAGGACGGTCGCGTCGTCGCGGCGGCGCCCAAAGTCCCGATAGAGAATAGCCGCAATCAGCGTGGGATGGGCAGTTTGGATATTGGCATACTTTCCGAGGTTCCAGCTTGTGCTGATGCCGTCGGACGCCAGCACGATCAATCCTTGATCGAAGGGATAGTCGAAAACCTGGATCTTGCGGGCGTTGTGCCCCGCGGTTCCGGGCATCGACACCATGCGGCGCAGGCCCCCGTCAGCCGAGGCGAGCGCGCCGCCCACGTTCCCTACCCCGGCAAAGGCGACCCGGCGGGTTTGCGGGTCGAACCTGGCGATCGACACGGCCGCGCCGCGCGTGCTGCGCAGCCCGCCGTGGATGTAATCGAGCAGCGTCGGCACTTGATGGCCACCGAAGCGGTGAAACAAGCGGACGGCTTCGACCGAGGCGTCGGCGGCCTCCGGGCCATGGCCTAGCCCGTCGGCGAGCATAAGTGTGATGCTGCCGTTCGCCAGTACGCTCCAGGAATCGCCGCACACGTCTTCACCCGGCAAGGCGACCGATACCGCGCCCCACCCCGAACGCGATGGCGCGCGATGTGGATTGGGCTTGCCCGGTTTCAGCCGCGCCAGAAGGGCGGTGCCGAGGCCGGGCCACGACGCGATGTCGAACTCGTGCGATTGCCGCATAACGGCACCGAGGCCGTTACCCTGGGTACCGGTGCTGGAATAGCCATCCTCGAGGCAGGCCTGCACATTAGCGATACCCGGCCCGCGATCGAGCGCGAGGATTTCAATGCCGCCGCCATCGGCATCCTCATACGGACCGATCAGCAGCTCGCCACCGCGGCCGTGCTTGATCAGATTGGTGCCGAGCTCAGTGGCGACGAGCGCGACGCGGCCGGCGTCGGCCTCAACAAAGCCGCTGCGGGCGGCAATCGCCGCGGCTTCGCGACGCGCTTCCGCGACCTGGCTCACATCGTTGACGGCCATGGAGATCATCATGCTTTCCAGCGCACGATACTAATCTTGGTGCCGACGCCGGGTTTCGAATCGATTGAAAACTCGTTCGACAACCGCTTGGCGCCGCCGAGCCCAAGTCCGAGCCCCGAACCGGTCGTAAACCCGTCCCGCATGGCCTGCGCAACATCGGCGATGCCCGGTCCGCGATCCTCGAACGTCAAGCGCAGACCGCGGCGGCCGCCGTCCTCGACCACATCGATGTTCACGACGCCGCCGCCGCCATAGTCGAGCGCGTTGCGGGCGAGTTCGCTGGCCGCGGTGATGATCTTTGTCTGATCGACCAGACTTAGCCCCGCCTCGACTGCGAGTGTCCTGGTTTGCTGCCGCACTTTCACGACGTCGTCCGACGAACGGATATCGAGGCGGTCAGCCCTCGTCGTCGGCATCAACTTCCCCTAGGCGCTTTTGGATCATCGCCATCCCGCGTTCGACGTTGAGCGCCGTCTTTACCCCCGACAACGACAAGCCGAGCTCGACCAGAGTGATTGCCACCGCCGGCCGCATGCCGACAACGACGGTCTCGGCGTCGAGGATGCGCGACACCGCGGCGATATTGTCGAGCATGCGACCGATGAAGCTGTCGACGATTTCCAGAGCCGAGATGTCGATCAGCACGCCCTTGGAGCCGAAGGCGACGATCTTGGTGGTAAGGTCTTCTTCAAGAGCCGTTGCCAGGCGGTCATGCATATCGACCTGGATGGTGACGAGCAGCGCATCCCCAAGCTTGAGGATCGGAATACGGTCCATTGTCACTCGCCCTTATCGGCTGCGAACTTCGGCTTGGCGCCCTCGCCGGCGCCGGATTTTATCTTGGTCACCGTGCGGTTGGTGCGGCGGAGCGCGACGGCGAAGGCATCGGCCAAGGTCGCTTTCGAGATCACGTTGAGCTCGACGCCGAGGTGCACGATGGTTTGCGCAATCTGCGGCCGGATGCCGCTGATGATGCAATCGGCACCCATCAGGCGCGCCGCCGAAACCGTTTTCAGAAGATGCTGCGCGGTCAGAGTATCGACGGTCGGCACTCCGGTGATGTCGATGATGGCGATCTCGGCGCCGTCGTCGACGATGTGCTGCAGCAGATTTTCCATGACGACCTGCGTTCGCGCGCTGTCGAGCGTGCCGATGATCGGCAGGGCCAGAATGCCCTCCCATAACCGAACGACCGGCGTCGACAGTTCGCTGATCTCGCGGTGCTGGCGGAGGATGACCTCTTCGCGACCCTTCTGAAACGTCTCGAAGGTCAAAAGCCCGAGTTCGTCGAGCAGGACGGTGACGGTCACAGTGGCTTTGGCGACGTCGGCGGGCGACAGTGCCTTGTCCCGATTGAGCGTATTGAATAACGGCTGCTTGAGCGAGAACACGAAGGCCGCGGTTTCGGACGGCGAGAAGCCCTGCATCGCGCGGGATCGCGACAGATTGGCGAGAAACTCGCGCGCCGGCGTATAGGCGGCATTCGCCGCCTCGCCGGCCCCCTTGGCGAGCCCGGCGCGCAGGAGCTTAAGAAACTCCGCGGATTGAGCGGTCAACTCGGCTTCCGTTATCCGGCCGGTCTGCAGCGACCCCGCCCGTTTCTGCAATTCGACCCACTCGGGCAAAATCGCCTTTTCATGATCGCTGACCATCGTGGCCAGGGTTGTCGTTTCATGTGCGGACATTTTAGTCTCCGAAATCGTCTCGTCGGGAAATCGTCACCTGTTTCGCCGCCGGAGATTCAATCCCGGCGTTATTGACTGACGCGGAACCGGTAATTCGCTGAAAAGACAGCGAAAGCTATCCTGCTCTCGCACGGCAGAGGACGAGCCGCCGACTTATTGCAGAGGATTTCAGATCGGGACAGGCCCCTCCCGGCGGCTAACGACGGCCCGCGGAAAAAAGTTCCAGTAGGGTTAGCTGGGCGCTGCCGCCGTCCACCGAAAAATAATCAGGAATTACAGCAGCTAAAAGGAACTAAGTGCGGCGTGCGACTTTGTCGCTTCACACGAGGGGCCGTTTCTCTATGAAATTCACAATTGAAGTGGTCCGCACTGTCGAGGCGGACGGCCACCACGTTTTGCACCGGACGACGGTCGACGAGATCAGTCCGCGACGGGCGAAAACAGATGCCGACCGCCTATTGAAGGCGTGGCGCGGCAGGGGAGCGACCCGCGCTCGCGTTCTCAATCCCCGCGGCGAAGAGCTTTATCAGACCCAGTGAAGCGAGCCGCTGCGTTCAGACGCAGCCACGTTCAAGCATGCGGCCAATGGCGGTCGCGGAACCAGTCGCGATAGTCCGTCATTTTGGCGCGTTGCGCCGCAGGCGCGTGGCGCTTGCAGGTTGACGCCTCCTCGCTGCCTGCCGGCGCGCCCCAGCGTGACTCGACGCAATCGTTCGGATTATACGCCATCTCCAGATCCGGGGCGCGATCGACCACGTCCTTGAGCGTGAGGGTCCACTGCGAGCCGTCGCTGCGCGTGTAGCTGAACTTGCGCGATGCCAGTTCCTGCGCCAGCACGCTCTGCAACTGTGCTTTCACGTCGTCGATGCTCTTGCCGGCCGGGATCGCGTAGCGCGCAGCCCGCCGCGCCACATGATCGGGAAAACCCCGCACCACGTCGATTGCGATCAAGAGCCGAAAATCGCGCGCCGGTGTCGAATAGTCCTCCCAAGCCCCGGTTGTCTCGAAGATCGACGGGCCGGACGGCATGTCGACGTCGCCGCGGGCCTTGTCCTGGTATTTCCGTCCGTTCTCGACCGCCGTGACCCGCGTTTGCACCTGCTCGTCGAGATCGGTGATCGCGTCCTCCATCGCCTTCACCGGATCGAGCGGCTCGGGCGACATCACGTCATCCATGCGATCGTAAAAGTCCTGCACGCTCATCTGCGTCTGTTCGAGCGAGAAATCACTGTATTGCGGGTCCTTGGCGATTTCCGCGTTGGTGAGCCGCCGCAGGCCGCCGCTCTTTTCGCGCACGATCGGCCGGAAGCGTTTGAATCCGGGACTGCCGAGGGCCGGATCGTGCACGAACAAAAAATTGCCGCGCCAAAACCGCTTGCGCGTGACCGTCCCGTCGGGCTCGGCGTCGACGGCGAGGAAGACGCCCGGCGCGCCACCCACCTCCGGCACCCGCTGCACCAGCATCAGCACATGGCCGTAAGGGTCGGCATAGACCGTACCGGGACGCAGTGTCGCTTGCGTCAGCGGCACCATGTAAAAATCGGTGTTGTCGTCGTTGCCCGCCACGCGCACCGAGCCGGTGTGAACGACGTCACCGACGTCGCGCAAATAGGACGCAAACGCCGCCGGCGTTCCGACCGGTTTCGGCTTAGGCGGCGGCGGCGGAGCGGGTGCGGCAACCGGCGTCGGTGGCGGCGGCTGCGGCGCGAACATCCGCTGCAACGGGTTCTGCTGCGGTGGCGGCGGCGGCGCGGCGGAGGCGGCGGTCTGATCGGCCGCGGCTGCGAGCTCCGGCGGTGGCGCCGGACGCGTCAGCTCCGGATGTTCGATGTTGAACCACTGGTAGCACTTGGGCGGCCGGCCGGCGGTGCCGCGCGAGCAATTCGAATAGCCGAACGGCAATCCCATCTTGTAGGAGAAATAGGCGCGCAGAAAATAGACGAAGTCGGCGCAGTCCGGGCGCAGGCTCATCGCCACGTTGTCTTCGTTGAGCCCCAGATAGTCGAACAGCATGTTGCGCGAGCGGTCGCGCAGCACGTCGTACCACGCCTTCCAGGACAGCTCCTGATCCAGCGGCGCGTCGAACATTTTGGCGATCCACGCCGAATAGAGATTTTCCGTCGCCCGGTTCCATGAGTTGCGGATCGGCCACATAGTGCCGGCGACGTTGCGCAGCGGCGGCGGCTTCTTTGCGCTGACGACGATGTCGTGCGTGATCGTTGGGCACGGCGCGGATGTCCCGCTGAGCGTTAGAGTGGCGTGCCAGGTGCCGGCGGCAGGCGTCGCCACGTCGGCATACCAGTAATAGGGTGGGCCGCCGTGCCGGCCCTCCGCCTTGGCCGCCACGCTGCCATCCGGCCCGATCAGCGTCAGATTGCCGTCAACAGGCTTTTCCGCGGCGGCGATGACGCGCAGCGGCGCACCGGACCACGGCGCGAGCGGCGCCGGCATGACGGCAAAGCCGATGGCGTCCTCGCAGCTTGCCGATGCGGTCTCCGCCCGCGCCGGCACCGCCGGGCAAAGAAGGACCGAAAATGCGGCAGCGCTCAGCAACAAGGCCGGCACAGGCAAGCGGCGCGCTAGCAGCAATTGATGTTCCCCCGTCGTTCGTGCCCCCCAATAAGCAGCCGTTGTGACCTTGTTGGGGCATGTCAGTATCGAGGCCAAACTAGCCGGTTTGGCCGATTGTCGCATCTCATCTTCAGCCGCCGCCCTGATCGCGAAATTGGTGCGGGGTCGTGCCGGTCTGCTTGCGGAAAAACCGCGCGAAATGCGAGGGATCGGCAAAGGCGAGCTCCTCGGCGATGTCGTGAATCGGCTGCGTAGTGAAGACGAGCTGGCGCTTGGCTTCGGTAAGCACGCGCTGGCGGATGAGATGGCCGGCGGTCACGCCGGTCGAGCGCTTGACGTGATCGTTGAGCCGATCGACCGTCATGCCGAGCTTATCGGCATAGAAGTCGAGTAAGCGCTCCTTGCGGAAGAACTCGTCGACCAGCGCGCGCAGTTGCGCCACCGTGGCATCAGCGGGGTGCAAAGTCACCGCGCCGGATCGCGCGCGGCTTGCAGCGAGCCGCGCCACGCCGACCGCGATCTGGACCAGAAGCCCGCGCATCGCCAGCCGGTAGCCTTCACGCGCCAGTCCGTGCTCCTCGAACAGATCCCGGCAAAGCGCCGACAGCCGGTTAAGCTCGGCCGCGCCGCCGATGGGTATGATCGGCTGGCCCGCCAGCGTGCGCAGCCGTGCCATCGCCTCCCGATCGGTCAGGGCGCCGGCCGCGTCCTCGGTGAAGCTCACCACCCAGCCTCGCGTCGCATCCGGTTCGAAACGAAAGCCATGGGCGACGGCCGCCGGAACCAGGATCGCCGCCGGCGCAGCGAAGGCAAGCTTGGAGGCATCGAAAGTCATTTCGCCGCCGCCGTGCTCGATCAGGAGGATCTGAAACAGGTTGCGATGCCGATGCGCGCGAATAGTCCAATCGTGGATCGAGGAGCGTGATGCGATGGTCTCGACGTGAACGAAATCGAATGCCGTATCGTCCGGCGGATCGCCGTAAAGATGGAAAAGCGGCAGCGCGCTCGCCGCGCCGTGCGACAAGGATCCCGACAAGGCTCTCGACATGGCTCCCGACACGGGCTGCCGATATTGGCAGTCGACTTGGTTGGCAGTCGACTTGGTGCGAGCATAATGCAGAAGTGCCCGGCTGTGGACCGCGATTGAAAATCTGCAACAAAAAAAGCGGCAGCCCGAGGCTGCCGCTTTTCCGAAACGCGCTAGGCCTTAGCGGTTGCCGCTCTGACCGCCCTGCTGGCCACCGCCCTGGCCGCCCTGCTGACCGCCTTGGCCGGGCCGGTTCTGGCCGCTTTGCTGCTGGCCGGGTTTATTCTGGCCACCCTGCTGCTGGCCGGGCTTGTTTTGTCCGCCCTGTTGCGGGTTGCTCTGGCCGTGCTGCGGATTTTGCTGCTCGTTCGCCATTGGGACGCACTCCGTATGTTTGAGTGGGTTAATCAGACTGAGAACCCCGCCCAGTTGGGACAACCGTCCAGACCGGCCGGGGTTCCCAGGTCTTGCTGCCGCAAATATGAGCAACAGCCTGAAATCACAGAAGAAAATTGATTTAATTATGCCGCTGGTTAGTGGCTTTCCGGTGAATTTAAAGTGATTACAGCGGCTTATAGGCGCGGTCATGATAGACGAGCGCCGGCCCGGGCGGCCCCACCCGAACGGCTTCGACGGCGCCGAAGACGACGTTGTGCGAACCGACCGCGCGGGTTTCGATGGTGCGGCAATCGAACGCGATCACGGCGGAGGCAAGCACCGGGGAGCCGGTTTTCAGCGTCAGCCATTCACCTTGGGCGAAGCGCTCGTCGAGATGCACGCCGCTGCGGCCGGCAAACAGATCGGCCAGCTTCTCCTCGCTGGCGGGCAGCGTATTGATGCAGAACACCCCGTTCTGCGCCAGAAGCGGCGCCGAATTGCTGCGGCGATTGAGACAAACCAGAAGCGTCGGCGGCGCATCGGACACCGAGCACACCGCGGTCGCGGTAAAACCCGATTTGCCGGCAAGTCCCGCGGTGGTGACGACGTGCACCGCGGCGCCAAGACGGGCCATGGCCTCGCGGAACTCAAGCGGGTCAACAGTCTTGATTGGGCCCGGCGCCACCGCCGTGAAGGCGCCGTCCATAGCATCGTCGGGCCGTTGATCGATCCAGCTCATGGGTGTTCGTCCAATCGTCACTCGGCGGCGCGGCGTTCTTCCGGCAACCCCGGATAAGCGACGTCGTCCGGATTAAGCCACGCCGGATCGGTCCAGCCGTTCTCGTCGTACTCCGCCATGCACTGATCGGCGAGCGCGGTCATCTGATCGAACGTTCCCGAACCCCGTGCATTCCATAGGGCCTGGATGCGGATATCCTCGTGGTTGCCGGCGTAATTGCGCTCGTACAACTCGTGCCGGCCGCCGAACTCGGTGCCGATGGCATCCCACAAAAGCTTCATCACCTTGATGCGCTCCTTGTAATCGATGCCGTAGGAGCCGCGCACGTAGCGCGCCAGATATTTGTCGATCGCCGGGTTTTTAAAGTCCTTCGTGGATGACGGCAGATAAATAAGCGACGAGGCGACGATCTTGTCGACGATTTCCTTGACGCGCCCGTAAGCGTCGCCGGCGAAGACTCGATAGCTCGACCCCGATTGGAGATTCGGCAGCACCGCGCCGTTCACCCACGGCGTCGGATTCATTGCCATCGCATCGGTCAGCGCCCAGAACAGATGGCGCCAGGCGATGACTTCGCCGAGCATCGCCTGATTGCCGCGAAACTCGTCGGACCCGGCGACCCGCAGCGCCTTGGCGAGTATGCCGGCGAGAAAGTCGAGCTTCACCGCGAGCCGGGTGCAGCCCTGGAACTGATAGCCGGCCAGAAAGCCGGATTGCGGGAAGAAGACTTTCAGTTTCTCAAGATCGCGATGCAGCAGCACGTCTTCCCAGGGAATGAACACGTTATCGAACACGAAGATGGCGTCGTTCTCGTCGAAGCGCGACGACAACGGATAGTCGAACGGCGTTCCCATGACGCTCGCGGACATCTCATAGGAGGTGCGGCAGAACAATTTCACGCCGGGCGCGTTCATCGGCGCGATGAACATCACCGCCAGATCGGTATCGTGTAGCGGCACCGCGGCGTTCTGGCCGAGGAAGTTGTAATGCGTCAGCGCCGAGGCGGTCGCCACCACCTTGGCGCCGGAGATATAGATACCGGCGTCGGTGTCCTTCTGGATGGTGATAAAGACATCCTTGACCTGATCGACCGGCTTTGACCGATCGACCGGCGGATTGACGATGGCGTGGTTCATGAACAGCACGTGCTCTTGCGCGCGCCGGTACCAGGATTTGGCGTTATCGGCGAATTTGCCGTAAAAATCGTAATTGGCGCCGAGCGTATTCATCAGCGACGCTTTGTAATCCGGCGAACGGCCCATCCAGCCATAGGACATGCGCGCCCACGCCGCGATGGCATCGCGTTGCGCCACCAATTCCTCCCGCGAACGCGCGACGCGGAAAAATTTATGAGTGAACCCCGTAGACCCGGTATCGGTCGGACAGGTCAGGAGCGACTTGGTCTTTTCCGCGTGCAGTGCATCGTACAACCGCGCGATCGAGCGCGCGGCGTTGCGGAACGCCGGATGGGTGGTGACGTCCTTGACCCGCTCGCCGTAGATATAGACTTCGCGGCCGTCGCGGAGGCTTTCGAGATATTCGGCGCCGGTGAAAGGCCGGTTCTTGTCGGCGATGACGTCTTCGGATTTCATCCGGTCCATCGGGGCCGCTCCCTCATCTTTAATGGGCACGCTCTCCGACATGGGGTAGCCCGCGCCAAACGTCACGGCAATACCGCGCCCTGCACGGGGACGTGCTGCGGCAGACGGTCCGCGGCGTTGCCGCGCCGGAGCGCCCCTGTTAAGCCTAGCTCTGCCGGTGGATTCGGACGGTTGTCGGCCGGGCAGCCATGCGGAGGCACATAAGGCGCATGGAAGTCTTCGTACAGCAGCTTATCAATGGCATCACGCTCGGCGCGATCTACGGGCTGATCGCCATCGGCTATACCATGGTGTTCGGTATCATCGGCATGGTGAACTTCGCCCACGGCGACGTGTTCATGGTGTCGGCGTTTATCGCGCTGATCACCTTTCTCATCGTGACCGCGTGGCTCGGAATTTCCTCGATCGTGCTGGCGCTATTGATCGTCTTGGTCGTGTCGATGCTGTTCACCTCGCTCACCAATTGGGTGATCGAGCGAGTCGCCTATCGGCCGTTGCGCGGCTCGTTCCGGCTGGCGCCGCTGATCTCGGCGATCGGCATGTCGATCTTCCTGTCGAATTTCGTCCAGGTCACCCAGGGCCCGCGCAACAAATCGATCCCGCCGATGATAAACGGCGAGTTCGTGCTGTTCACCAGGAACAACTACCCGGTCACGCTGTCCTACAAGCAGCTCATCATCTGGGGCGTCACCACGGCGCTCTTGCTCGCGTTCTGGTACCTGGTGTCGAGAACCAAGCTCGGCCGCGCCCAGCGCGCCTGCGAGCAGGACCGCAAGATGGCGGCACTGGTCGGCGTCAATGTCGACCGCACCATCGCCACGACTTTCGTAATCGCCGCCGCGCTCGCCGCCGTCGCCGGCACCATGTATCTGATGTATTACGGCGTCGTCACGTTTTCCGACGGCTTCGTGCCTGGCGTGAAGGCCTTTACCGCGGCGGTGCTGGGCGGCATCGGATCGCTGCCGGGCGCCGTCATTGGCGGGCTTCTGATCGGCCTGATCGAAACCATGTGGTCGGCCTACTTCTCCATCGACTACAAGGACGTCGCCGCGTTTTCGATTTTAGCGATCGCGCTGATCTTCCTGCCACAAGGATTATTCGGCCGGCCGGACGTCGAAAAGGTGTGAGGTGACCGCGCTCGCCAATTCCTCGGGCGACGATCGTGGTGTCACCCGCGGCAGCGCGCCGCTCAAGCCTTCACACGCCGACACAGCCGCAGCGCTGCGCGACGCCGGCATCACCGCATTGATCGCGCTCGGCCTGTTCCTGCCGCTCATCGGTTTCAAGACCGGGGTCAATGGCGACAACCAGTTGATCCTGACTACCCGCTGGCCGCTGTTGTTCGCCATCGTCGCCGCCGTCGGTGCCGGCCGTTTGGCCTATGCGCTGGTCATCGAGCCGCGCCTCAAGCGGCGCCGGCTGGCGCCGGTTGCCGCGACACAGCCGGCCTGGCGCGTTCGCCTCGGCCGCTGGTTCGTGCCATTCGCCATCGCCTTCGTCGTCGCCTATCCGGCGATCGTGCTGGCCACGGCCGGCTTTCGCGGCGGCGTGAAATGGATCGACAATTTCGGCATCCAGATACTGATCTATGTGATGCTCGGCTGGGGGCTCAATATCGTGGTCGGTCTCGCCGGACTGCTCGATCTCGGCTATGTCGCGTTCTATGCGGTCGGC
>DATAWA010000206.1:0-1808 GCA_036267435.1 Xanthobacteraceae bacterium
TGATCTGCGGGTCTTCTTATGCCGGCGAGATGAAGAAGTCGGTGTTCACGACGCTGAATTTCTATCTGCCGGCGCAAAGCGTGATGCCGATGCACTGCTCGGCCAATGTCGGCAAAGCGGGCGACAGCGCGCTGTTCTTCGGCCTGTCCGGCACCGGAAAAACGACGCTCTCCACCGATCCGAACCGCATCCTGATCGGCGACGACGAGACCGGCTGGTCGCCCGAAGGCATCTTCAACTTCGAAGGCGGCTGCTACGCCAAATGCATCAAGCTTTCGGCCGAGAACGAGCCGCAGATCTGGGACGCCACCAATCGTTTCGGCGCCGTGCTGGAAAACGTCGAGTTCGACCCGGTCACACGCATTCCGAACTACGACAGCGACAAGAAGACCGAGAACACACGTTCGGCCTATCCGCTCGATTTCATCCCGAGCGCATCGAAGACCGGCATCGCCGGACATCCGAAGAACATCATCTTCCTCACCGCCGACGCCTTCGGCGTCATGCCGCCGATCGCCAAGCTCAATCCGGCGCAGGCGATGTATCACTTCCTGTCGGGCTATACCGCGAAAGTTGCCGGCACCGAAAAGGGCCTGGTCGGCGTCGAGCCGGAATTCTCGACCTGTTTCGGCGCGCCGTTTTTGCCGCGGCCGCCGGCGGAATACGGCCGGCTGCTGCGCGACTATATCGCCAAGCACAAGGTCGACTGCTGGCTGGTCAATTCCGGCTGGACCGGAGGCATCTACGGCGTCGGCCGGCGCATGCCGATCAAAGTCACGCGCGCGCTCGTCACCGGCGCGCTCGACGGCTCGCTGAAGAACGCGAGCTACCGCACCGATCCGTATTTCGGCTTCGCGGTGCCAACCTCGGTGCCGGGCATCGAGCCGCACATCCTCTATCCGATGAAGACCTGGAAGGACAAAGCCGCGTTCGACGAGACCGCGCGCAAGCTCGTCGGCATGTTCCAGAAGAACTTCACCAAATACGAGAGCACCGTGGACGCCGAAGTGCGCGCCGCCGCGCCGGAAGTGCGGCTGGCGGCGGAGTGACGTTGCTCTCGCGCCGCTAGCTGTCATCATCCGCGAAGGCGGATGATCCAGTAGTCACCAGTCTCACAGGTTTGCCTGTGACTACTGGATGCTCGCCTCCGCGGGCATGACAGAAATGGAAACAGGCAATGCAGCAGATAAAACTCGGCCGTAACGGGCCGCTCGTTTCCGCCTTCGGGCTCGGCTGCATGGGCATGTCGGGCATTTACGGCCCGGCGGACGACGCCGAATCCGTCGCCACCATCCAGGCGGCGCTCGACGCCGGCATCACGTTAATCGACACCGGCGATTTCTACGGCATGGGCCACAATGAAATGCTGATCCGCGACGCGCTCAAGGGCGGCAAGCGCGAACGCGCCTTCATCATGGTGAAGTGCGGATCGATGCGCAGCCCCGACGGCAAGATCATAGGCGACGACGCGCGGCCGGCCGCGATCAAGAATTTTCTCAGCTATTCGCTGCGACGGCTCAACACCGATTACGTCGACCTCTATCAGCCGTCGCGGGTCGATCCGCATGTGCCGATCGAAGACACGGTCGGCGCCATCGCCGACATGGTGAAGGCCGGCTATGTCCGGCATATCGGCTTGTCGGAAGCCTCCGCCAAGACCATCCGGAAGGCGGCGGCGGTGCATCCGATCGCGGCGCTGCAGATCGAATATTCGCTGTTCACGCGCGGCATCGAGCGCGACATTTTGCCCACGCTACGCGAACTCGGCATGGCGCTGGTTGCTTACGGCGTACTCTCCAGCGGACTGA
>DATAWA010000207.1:0-4976 GCA_036267435.1 Xanthobacteraceae bacterium
TGGCGATGATGATTTGGTCGTGCACGATCGTCCGCCCGACGGCACCGCGGCTTTTGCCGCCGACGATGATTCTTCTTCTGCGACGGAAATGTCGTTCCTCGACGACAATGGCGGCGATCACAGCGCCGCAATCTATTTCGGCACCGGCCGGCTCGGTTCGCGCGAGGGGCTGCAGAGCTGGGCGCCGGGCGCCGCGCCGATCCTGGCGCTGCCCGCGGAGGATTCCGGCATTAAGCTCTCGGCGCTCGAAGGTGCCGATTATTCATCAGAAGAGGCTGGCCAAGACGTCGGCGGCCAGGATGTGGGCGGGGAATCGGTTGCCGGCAAAGACGACGTCAGCCGCCTGGAGAGTCCGGCGCAGCGGCTCGGACTACAAGGCGACGGGCGCGCCCATGCTGAGAAATGCCTGTCCGAAGCGATCTACTTTGAGGCGCGCGGCGAACCGTTTCAAGGTCAGGAAGCCGTCGCCCAAGTGGTGATGAATCGCGTGTTCTCCGGCTACTATCCGCACGACGTTTGCGGCGTCGTCTTCCAGAACAAGAACAGGCACCTGGCCTGCCAATTCACCTTTGCCTGCGAAGGCAAGGATCTCAGCCGCATCGACGAGCCGGATATGTGGGAGCAGGCGCAAAAGATCGCCAAAGACGAGCTCGACGGCAAAATCTGGCTCGCCGATATTGGCCACGCCACGCACTATCACGCCTACTGGGTGCATCCGAGCTGGGTGCACGAGATGGTGAGACTGTACCGGCTCGGCGTCCATACCTTCTATCGCCCGCGTGCCTGGGGCGACGACGAGCTGAACTGGAGCCCGGCTGCGGTCAAAGCCGAAGCGCCGGCCGACAAGCCGCAAGCTGCCGCCGGTTCGGCGCCGCCGGCCGCGCCGGCGCCAAGCGCCGATGTCAAAGCGCCGCAAGCTGCGGTATCGCCTGCTGTTGGCAAGAGCGTGCAGACGGCGAAACTATGACGGCAGCGGTCACATTTCGATATCGAGACCGATGTCGAGATTTGTTACCGAATGGGTCAGCGCGCCCGAGGACAGATAATCGACGCCGGTTTCGGCGATCGCCGCCGCGGTATCGAGCGTAATGCCGCCCGAGGCCTCGATGACAAGCCGGCCGGCGACCATGGCGACCGCCTTGCGCATGGAGTCGAGATCGAAATTATCGATCAGCACGACGTCGGCCCCGCCGGCGTCGAGCACTTCGCGTAATTGATCGAGCGAATCGACTTCGATTTCGATCTTGACCAGATGTCCCGCGGCTTGTTTGGCGCGTTTGAGCACCGCTGCTATGCCGCCTGCAACCGCGATATGGTTGTCCTTGATCAGCATGGCGTCGTCGAGGCCGAAACGGTGATTGGAGCCGCCGCCGCAGCGAACCGCGTATTTCTCCAGCGCCCGCAGCCCGGGGGTGGTCTTGCGCGTGCACACGACCCGCGCCTTGGTGTGGGCAATGCGCGCGGCGAACGCCGCGGTCGCGGTGGCGATGCCTGACAGGTGGCCGAGGAAATTGAGCGCGACGCGTTCGGCGCCGAGGATGGCGCGGGCATCGCCGGTAATCGTCATCAGCCTGGTGCCGGCCCCGATTGCCGCGCCATCGCGCGCGGCGGCGCTGATCTCGATGTCGGGCGACAGCCGGCGGAAGGCGGCCGCGGCCAGCGGCAGTCCGGCAATCACGCCGGCCTGCCGGGCATTGAGCATGGCGTGGCCCGGCGCGTCCTCCGGCACGGTGGCGGTCGAGGTGATGTCGCCGGCGCGGCCCAAATCTTCCTCGAGCGCGCGCGTCACCGCCGCTCCGAGTTCGAGCGGCGAGAGAAAGGCGTCGGCGCAGAGTAACGACATACCAATGAGGCCTTTCGCCAGTGAGCTTTTTTGTCAAAGAGCTTTCGTCGGTCGGCCTTGTCAGCCTTGCGGAGCGCGGCAGATTCCATAGTCAGAACTGGTGCCTATGGCAAACTTCCTGGTTATTCCCGCCGCCGCGTGCGGGTCAGCTATGCGTCCAACGATCTGCGGGTGAAAGTTTTGTTTGGGCAATCCTGGGTAAGGACTTATGCTCGGTCGGTTTTCGAATCCAATTGCCGGGCGACATGAAAATCAGTTCCACACAGTCAGGCGCTTGGCGCACGCCGTCGCTGATCATCGGCTCCGGCTGCGTGATTGCTATCCTGGCGTTCGGACCGCGCTCGACGCTCGGCTTTTTCCTAACGCCGATGTCGACCGAGCATCATTGGGGACGCGACGTTTTCGCGTTTGCGCTGGCGCTGCAGAATTTGCTGTGGGGCATCGGCCAGCCGCTCGGCGGCATGATCGCCGATCGTTTCGGCACCGTCCGGGTGCTGTGCGCCGGCGCCTTGATGTATGCGCTCGGTCTGGTGCTGATGGCGCATGCCGAAAGTGGCACGTCGCTTGACGCCACCGCCGGCGTGTTGGTCGGCTTCGGGCTTGCCGGTTGCTCGTTCCCGGTCGTGATCGCGGCGTTTGCCAAGACCGTGCCGGTGCAATGGCGCTCGCGCGCCTTCGGCTTCGGCACCGCGGCCGGATCGTTCGGGCAGTTTCTCTATTCGCCGGTCGCCGTCGCGCTGATGGATACGTTGGGCTGGCAACAGACGCTGTTGATTTTCGGCGTGACCATGCTCGGCGTGCTGCCGCTGTCGCTCGCTTTGGCGACGCCGCCGTCACACGCCACTCATGAGGGCGCGACGCAGTCGCTGCGGCAGGCAATGAAGGAAGCCTTTGCCCACCGTTCTTACATCCTGCTGGTGCTCGGCTTCTTTACCTGCGGCTTCCAGCTCCAGTTCATCACCGTGCATATGCCGGCCTATTTGGTCGACCGCGGCCTGTCGGCGGAAGTCGGCGGCTGGACCATCGCCACCATCGGCTTGTTCAATATCGTCGGTTCGGTGTTCGCCGGCTGGCTCGGCGACCGCATGCCGAAGCGCTATCTGCTGTCGATCATTTATTTCACCCGCGCCATGGCGATCCTGGCCTTCATCTCGTTCCCGGTCACGGCAACGACCTGTATCGCCTTCGGCGGGGTGATGGGCTTCATGTGGCTGTCGACGGTGCCTCCAACCAACGGCATCATCGCGCTGATGTTCGGCACGCGCTGGCTGGCGACGCTTTCGGGCTTCGCCTTTTTCAGCCATCAGGTCGGCGGCTTCCTTGGCGTCTGGCTCGGCGGCCTCGTGTTCGACCGCACCGGCTCCTACAACGCGGTGTGGTGGCTGGCGATCCTGTTCGGGCTCCTCTCGGCGCTGATCAACGTGCCGATCGTGGAACGGCCGGTGCCGCGGATGGCGCTGGTGCCGGCGGAATAAGCGACCTTCCGTTAGTAGTGCCGTTAATCGTCTTGCCTGGGCTTGGCTCCCGGCTTCGAAGGGCCCGGATGTAGACTCTTGTGCCGGGCATCCACGTCTTCCACACTCCGCCGCTCGCAAAACGCGGATGGTCGGATCAAATCCGACTATCACGAGCGGGGTATTGCATGAGTACTTTCAAAGCCATCGTCATCGATAAGGCCGATGCCGGCCAGACCGTGCGGCTGACCGATTTCGCCGACACGGAGCTGATGGATGGCGATGTCACCGTCCGGGTCGATTATTCGACGGTGAATTACAAAGACGGGCTCGCTGTTACCGGCAAGGCGCCGGTGGTGCGCCGCTTTCCGATGATCGCGGGCGTCGATTTCGCCGGCACGGTGGAGACATCGTCGAATCCCAGCTGGAAGCCGGGCGACCAGGTCATCCTCAATGGCTGGGGTCTCGGCGAAACTCATCTCGGCGCTTATGGGGAAAAAGCCCGCGTCAAGGGTGACTGGCTGGTCGGGCTGCCGCCGGGCATGACGGCGCGCGACGCCATGGCGATCGGCACCGCGGGCCATACCGCCATGCTCGCGGTCATGGCTTTGGAGCGCGCCGGTCTTGAGCCGTCGCGGGGTCCGATTGTCGTCACCGGCGCGGCGGGCGGCGTCGGCTCCGTTGCGGTCGCGATTCTCGCCAAGCTCGGCTACGGCGTTGTTGCCTCGACCGGACGGCCCGAGGAGGCGCCCTATCTGAAAGGGCTCGGTGCCGCCGAGGTGATCGAGCGCAAGGAATTGACCGGCCCCGTCCGCCCGCTCGGCAAGGAGCGCTGGGCTGGCGGCATCGATGCGGTGGGCTCGACCACGCTCGCCAATGTGCTGTCGATGACCCGCTATGGCGGTGCCGTTGCCGCCTGTGGACTGGCCGGCGGGATGGACTTGCCGGGCTCGGTCGCCCCGTTCATTCTACGCGGGATTTCGCTCCTCGGCATCGACTCGGTGATGTGTCCGCTGCCGGTCCGCCAGGAGGCTTGGCTCAGGCTCGCGGCCGATCTCGACCGCGACAAGATCGCCGGGATGACCGAGGAGATCGGACTTAAGGACGTCGTCGCTGCGGGCCAGCGTATCGTCGAGGGAAAGGTACGCGGGCGCATTGTGGTAAAAATCGGGTAAAGGCCGCGAACTTCGCTTACAATTTTTGAGCCATTTTGCGAGGGCGCTATGGTAAGGAGACAGTTAAGAAGTCTTGTTAACATGGCCCTTAAGTCGACAGTGGGGTGGTCAATGTTGCGGCGCGTAGGTGTTGTTGGTGCTTGCGTGGTGGTGGCCGGGATTGTTGGGACCGGCTTGGCGATGGCGGAGGACCTCGGTCCCGATCAGGCCCGCGCCTTCGTGGTCGGAAAGCTATTCTCCTATACCTGCTTCGAAGGCACCGCCGGGAGCGGCCGGATCTTTGCCGACGGCTCGGTGGTCGGCACCGTCAAATTTCGCGGCCAGGGCGAGACCCGGTTCGCGACCTTGCCGGCCGGAACGATAAAGGTGGACGGCGGGTCGATGTGTGCGCATCTGCCCGGCCTGCCGATCACGCCGTGCTTTAGGGTGCAGAAGCTGAGTTACCGGAGCTTCCGCGGTTCGGTTGCCGGGCTCGGCTTTGCCTATTGCGATTTCTACCAGCGC
>DATAWA010000208.1:0-12539 GCA_036267435.1 Xanthobacteraceae bacterium
CAAATTCTCCTCCAGCAACAACACGCGGCCGGAAAACAGCGTCATCAAGACGATCAGCAACTAGCCCTCGTCGTCCGGGCGGCGCGAAGCGCTGAGGCCGAGACTTACGTTACGAAGCGCTCCGCCGCATAAGGCGCCGGATCGCAGAACGGCGTGGCCCCAGTCATCAATTCGGCGATCAGCCGGCCGGTCACGGGACCGAGCGTCAAGCCCCAATGCGCGTGTCCGCACGCAAGCCATAATCCGGGCAGTTTTGGTGCGCGGCCGATGACCGGACGGGAATCGGCAAAGCACGGCCGGGCGCCGAGCCAGGTTTTGCCGCCGATATCGCCCTCAGAAGGCCGAGCCTCGACCGCCTCTCCGAGCGGAAACAGTTGGCGTGCCGCCGGCAACAGCCGCTGGAATTGCACCGGTGTTGGTGGCGCGTCGCGGGGAGCGAACTCGATGCCTGTGGTGAGCCGGATGCCCTGCTCCATCGGCGTCATCACGTAGCCGTTCTCGGCGTCGAGCACGGGACGGGACAAGCCGGCATTGCCTTGCGGGCGGAAGTGGCTGTGATAGCCGCGCTTCACCGCAAGCGGCAATTTCAGGCCGAGTGGATCGAGCACGTCGGTGAGCCACGGCCCCAGCGCGATGACAACCTGGGTGGCATCGAGTGGGCCGGCATCAGTATCGACGCGCCATTGCGTTCCGGTGCGATGCAGCGTGCGCGCATCGCCGGTGAACGACAGGCCGCCGAGGGAAGCAAAACGCGCCGCATAAGCGCGCGTCACCGCCAACGGATTCGATACGCTCACCGCCCCGCTCCAATGCACCGCGTGGCGAAAGACCGGCCTAAGCGATGGCTCGAGCGCGCGCGCGGCGTCGGCGTCCATCGCCACATTGGCGATGCCAAGCTCCTTGGCGAGATCGAGCTCGCGCTTTGCGCCGGCGAGACCGCGGTCGCTGCGATAGAGTTTCAGCCAGCCGGTGCGACGAAAATATTGCTCGGCCGCTGCTTCGGCCGCGAGTGCCTCATGCTCGGCGACCGCGCGGGCAAATAAGGGCCGCATGACTCGCGAAGTCTCAAGAAGCTTCGCCGGCTGCGAATAAGCGCGAAAGGCCGCGAGCCACGGCGCGATTCTGGGCAGAAACGTCAGATGATAGTTGGCGAGCGGCGAGCGTTTGAATGCGACGGCAAGAAGCGTCGCCCAGTCCGACGGGAATGCCGCCGGAAAAATGGTGTTGCCCTCGATGATGCCGGCATTGCCATAGGAGGTAGCCCCCCCGGTGCCGGCGCGGTCGACCAGCGCCACCGCCAGCCCGCGCTTGGCAAGGTGAAGCGCGACCGAAGTGCCGACAATCCCGGCACCCAAGACAATGACATCGGTGCGCGCCACAAAACCTCCACCGCAATATTACGCATAGACATCTGGCGAGCCGCCCCGCTGCCGGCAAGCGGGCCGCTCCGGCGCGCCGACCGGCGAAGGGGTTACGTTGCCCGCGTTGGATCAGCGTGTTAGCAGAACGCGTAAGCCCGGAGAAAGCCGTGCCCCGTCCGCTGATCATCGCCCCCTCGATCCTCGCCGCCGATTTCGCGAAATTGGGCGAGGAAGTACGCGCGGTCGATGCCGCCGGTGCCGACTGGATCCATGTCGACGTCATGGACGGCCATTTCGTGCCGAACATTTCCATCGGCCCGGACATCGTCAAGGCGATCCGGCCCTACACCAAAAAGCCGCTCGACGTGCACCTGATGATCGCGCCGTGCGATCCTTATCTCGAAGCCTTCGCCAAAGCGGGCGCCGATCACATCACCGTGCATGTCGAAGCCGGGCCCCACATCCACCGCTCGCTGCAGGCGATCCGCGCGCTCGGCAAGAAAGCCGGCGTCACGCTCAATCCCGGCACTTCCGAGACCACCATCGAGCACGTCATCGATCTGGTCGACCTTATCCTGGTGATGTCGGTCAATCCCGGGTTCGGCGGCCAAAAATTCATCGCCGATGCCATTGGCAAGGTTCTCAATCTGCGCGCCATGGCCGGCGCACGCCCGATCGACATCGAAATCGACGGCGGCATTACGCCGGAGGTCGCGCCCGAAGCGGCGCGCGCCGGCGCCAACGCCTTCGTCGCCGGCTCGGCGGTGTTCAAGGACAAGACGCCCGAGAGCTATCGGGCAAATATCGCGGCGATCCGCCAGGCGGCGGCGCTGGTCCGCGGGGAGGCTGCATAATGGGAATACTGGTCGACGGCCAATGGCGCGATGAGGATTTGCCCGCGGAAACCGGCAAGGCCGGTAATTTCCAGCGCGTCGACAGCGTGTTTCGCGATCGCATCACGGCAGACGGTTCATCGGGCTTCAAAGCTGAAGCCGGGCGCTACCACCTCTACGTCGCTTATACCTGCCCGTGGGCGCACCGCACGCAAATCTATCTGGCGCTGAAAAAGCTCAGCGGCGCGATCAGCGTCTCGATCGCGATTCCGGGCCTGAAAACGGAAGGCTGGACATTCGAGGATAATTCCGCCTTCCCGGACTGCACGCCCGATCGCGTCAACGGCTTTCACTATTTGCATCAGGCCTACACCGCGAGCGACCCGCATTATACCGGCAAAGTGACGGTGCCGACGCTGTGGGACAAGAAAACCAAGCGGATCGTCAACAACGAATCCTCCGAAATCATCCGCATGCTCAATGCGGAGTTCGGCGGCATCGGCGCCGACCCGATGGATTATTATCCGAAGCCGCTGCGCGAAGAGATCGATCGCATCAACGCGCAGGTTTACGCCAATGTGAACAACGGCGTTTACCGCTGCGGTTTTGCCAAATCGCAAGCCGCCTATGAGGAGGCCTTTGACGCGCTGTTCGCCACCCTCGACGACATCGAGGCGCGGCTCGGCCGCCAGCGCTACCTCGTCGGCAACCGGATCACCGAGGCGGATTGGCGGCTGTTCCCGACGCTGGTGCGCTTCGATGTCGCCTATTTCTCGCTGTTCAAGTGCAACAGAAACCGCATCGCCGATTTTCCGAACCTTTTTAACTATATGCGCGAACTCTATGCGGTGCCCGGCGTCGCCGAGACCGTCAAACCGCGCTATTACGTGATGGGCTATTATTCGATCGCGCGGGTCAATCCGACCGGCATCATCCCCAAGGGCACGCCGGTCGATTATCGGCAGCCGCACGACCGCGCGCGGTTCGCGGCGTGAACATGAAGCGCAAACGATGATCCCGCGCTACACCCGTCCGCAGATGGCGGCGATCTGGACGCCGGAGACGCGTTTTCGCATCTGGTTCGAGATCGAGGCCCATGCCGCCAGCGCCATGGCCGAGTTCGGGCTGATCCCGAAGTCGGCGGCGAAGACGATCTGGGACAAGGGCAGCGCCGCCAAATTCGACACCGCGCGCATCGACGAGATCGAGCGCGTCACCAAGCACGACGTCATCGCATTCCTCACCCATCTCGCCGAGATTGTCGGCCCCGACGCGCGCTTCGTGCATATGGGCATGACGTCGTCGGACGTGCTCGATACCTGCCTGAATGTTCAGCTTGTGCGCGCCGCCGACATTCTCATTGCCGACATCGATGCGCTCCTCGTGGCGCTGGAGCGGCGCGCTCGCGAATATAAATTCACCCCGACCATCGGCCGGTCGCACGGCATCCACGCAGAGCCGACGACGTTCGGGCTTAAACTCGCCGTCGCTTTCGCCGAGTTTTCGCGGGCCCGGGCGCGCCTGGGGGCCGCCCGCAAGGAAGTTGCGACGTGCGCCATCTCCGGCGCCGTCGGCACCTTCGCGCAGATCGATCCGCGCGTCGAAGCCTATGTTGCCGAAAAAATGGGGTTAGCCGTCGAGCCGGTCTCGACCCAGGTCATCCCGCGCGACCGCCACGCCATGTATTTCGCCACCCTCGGCGTCGTCGCCGCCTCGATCGAGCGGCTGGCGACCGAGATCCGCCACCTGCAGCGCACCGAAGTCTTAGAGGCCGAGGAATTCTTCTCCGAAGGCCAGAAGGGATCTTCGGCGATGCCGCATAAGCGCAATCCCGTATTGTCGGAGAATCTTGTCGGCCTCACCCGCATGGTGCGCGCCTATGTGACGCCGGCAATGGAGGACGTCGCGTTGTGGCACGAGCGCGATATTTCGCACTCCTCGGTCGAGCGCATGATCGGCCCGGATGCGACGGTGACGCTCGACTTTGCGCTCAACAGGATGGCCGGGATCGTCGACAAGCTCATCGTCTATCCCGACGCCATGCGCAGGAACCTCGATCGGCTCGGCGGCCTCGTCCATTCGCAGCGCGTGCTGTTGGCGCTGGCGCAGAAAGGCGCCGCGCGCGAGGACGCCTATCAAATGGTGCAGCGCAACGCCATGAAAGTGTGGGCCGGCGGCGTCGATTTCCTCACGCTTCTGAAAGCCGATTCCGACGTGCGCAAATATTTGAGCGAAGCGGAGATTGCCGCCAATTTCGATCTCGATTTCCATATGACGCAGGTCGATACCATCTTCGCCCGCGTGTTTGGCCGGCCCTGACCGGCGTTAACCATATTTAATTTGCGCGTCTGGCCCGTCGTCTAGGGGCTTTCGTCGCCTTGCCCGACTCAACGGTGTGACGTAGGTTCGTGCAACCATTCGGGGAGAGGATCATGAGCCGTCTGGTACGCAAACCGAGATTGGCCGAGACGCAGTCGCAGCCGGCGCAAACCTCCGACTTTGGCGGCATGATCCAATCGCGCGTCCAGGCAGTCACGACCCCTGGCCAACCGGGCGACGATTATCTGACGCGGATGGTGAAATATATTCCGGCCGAGATCATCGGCTGCTCGATGCTGGTCAATTCCATCCTGGCGCAGGCCGTAGCTTCCGGAAACGGAACAGCGACCATGGCGGGACTTTCGGTCACCACCATCGCCGCCGGCGCTTTGCTGGTCGGATTGATCCTGACGCCCTTGTTCTGCTGGTACGTGCGCGAGGACGGCGACGCCTGGATGGTCAACGCCATCGTTTCCACGATCGCTTTTCCGTTCTGGGCTTATCTGATGGGCACGGTGGCCTTCGCCAAATTCCATGACGGCAACCTCGCGGCGATCCTGATCCTGACCTTCACCGCGGTAAGCGGTCTGGTTGCGCCGGTGGCGGACAAGCCGGCTGCGGCGGAACAGAAGAACGCCACGCCCAAGGAAGGGCCGCGGCTGGTCGAAGGCCTCAAATAGACTCCTGCCCTGGCAACTCCTGCGCTCATAATTTCTGCGCTGGTAACTCCTCCCTGGCGTTGCCTTCCTTGAAAAGGGGTGGTGAGTTTCAAGCCATGGCGTCGCGCGAAAAAATCCTGTTGTTCGATTCCGGTCTGGGCGGCCTCACGGTCTATCGCGAGGTCGCGGCCGCACGTCCGCAGGCCGATTACGTCTATGTCGCCGATGACGCGGCGTTTCCCTACGGCGCCATCGCGGAAACCGCACTCGTCGCCCGCGTCGTCGCCTTGATGGGCGAATTGATCGAGGCGCACCGGCCCGATCTCGTCGTCATTCCCTGCAATACCGCCTCGACTATCGTGCTGCCGGACCTGCGCAAGAAATTCTCTCTGCCGTTTGTCGGCACCGTGCCGGCGATCAAGCCCGCCTGTGCCGCTTCGGTGACGCGCCGCGTTTCCGTACTCGGCACCGAGGCGACGGTACGGCGCGAATATACCCGCGCGCTTATTCGCGACTATGCCGGGGATTGTCAGGTCACGCTGGTCGGTTCGAAGCATTTGGCGAGCTATGCCGAGGACCATCTCGCCGGCGTGCCGGTGAGCGACGCGGCGCTGCGCGAGGAGATTGCGCCGGCCTTCGTCGACGACGGCAAGCGCACCGACACCGTGGTGCTCGCGTGCACGCACTACCCGTTGCTGCTTGAGCGGCTGCGCCAGCTTGCGTCATGGCCGGTGAATTTCATCGATCCGGCGCCGGCGATCGCCCGGCGAGTCGGCGATCTGCTCGGGCGCCCTGCCTCATCCGGCGTTCCGGGCACGACCGTTGCGATTTTCACCTCCGGCCGGGCCCGCCACGCGGTCTTGGCGCGGATGGGAATTAAGTCGGATGAGCAGCCGCCCGCGGTCGCGTCCGCACGCGGCCGTGCCTAATCTCAGATCAATCCCTGCTTTTAATATCGCCTTTACTCGGCCCGCGATCCTGCGACTTTATTAGCCGTGGCCGATGTCGGGAGGCTCGCGAGCATGGTTGCCGCCGTGCGGATAAGGCCATGTCCGCCGTGCGGACAAATCCATGCTCGAATAAGCGGAGATGACCCATGACGATCGCCATTCCGACGCAACGCGCGGCATCGCATCCCAATCGATGGAACCAGCTCATTCTCGGCGTCATCGCCATGATGGCGATCTCCAGCCCGCAATATGTCTGGACGCTGTTCACCGGTCCGCTCAACCAGAAGCTCGGCACCACCCTTGCCGAGGTGCAATGGACCGTGTCGCTTTTGGTGATCCTGCAGACTTGGTTCTCGCCGTTCCAAGCCTATCTGGTCGACCGCTTCGGCCCGCGCTTGCTGATCTCGATCGGAGCATTCCTCGCCGGCGGCAGCTGGGTGATGGCCGCCTATGCCGGCAATGTATGGGCGCTGTATCTCAGCTACGGCGTCATCGGCGGTTTCGGTACCGGCATCATCTATGTCGGCATCGTAGGCCTGATGGTCCGCTGGTTTCCCGACCGCCGCGGCCTCGCCGCCGGAATAGCCGCCGCCGGCTATGGCTTCGGCGCGGTTTTCACGAGCTTTCCGATCGACTCCATGATCAAAAGCTCAGGCTACGCCCAAACATTGATCGTCTGGGGATTGATCCAGGGTGTCATCGGCATTTTGGCCGCGCAAGGCTTGCGCCTGCCCCCGGAGGACTTTGCCGCACCCGGTGCCGCGCCCGTTTCCGTCGCCGTTCCACAAGCGCGCCGCAGCTACGCACCGGCCGAAATGTTGAAAAGCCCGGTCTTCTATCTGCTCTTCCTGATGATGAGCATGATGTCGACCTCAGGGCTGATGGTCGTGTTCAATGTCGGACCGTTCGCCAAGGATTTCGGCGTTGCCAATCTGCCGGTGCTCGGCATGGCAGCGCTGCCGCTCTCGCTCACGCTGTCGCGCTTCACCAACGGGCTGACTCGGCCGTTCTTCGGCTGGGTGTCCGACCGGATCGGCCGTGAGCCCACCTTGGCGCTTGCCTTCGCGCTGGAGTGCGCCGCTATCCTTGTCCTGTTCGCCTATATCCATCAGCCGGCGCTGTTCGTCGTTCTCAGCGGACTGGTGTTCTTCGGCTGGGGCGAGATCTTTTCGCTGTTTCCGTCGACCCTGACCGATACGTTCGGGCCGAAATACGCCGCCACCAATTACGGCTTTCTCTATATCGCCCAGGGCGTCGGCTCGATCCTCGCCGGTCCCGCGGCGGCGTTCCTAAAGCAGCAAACCGGAAGCTGGACGGCCGTCTTCATCGTGGTAGCCGTGCTTGACGCGGTAACGGCGCTCCTCGCGATAACCGCGCTGCGGCCCATGCGGGCCAAACACCTTGCGGCGGGCTAAGTCCCCGACCGCCGTCGCTGTTTGACACGCGGGGGCTTTCCCCCTAAAAACCGCGCACTTCGCGGGCCGTAATGGCCCGCGCAGTGTTTCGCGACCCGCGGTTTTCAGCCGGCGCTTCGGCTCAAAACCTGTCGGTTCCGTGCCACAAGCCGGAACAGGAGGAGGGCGCGATCCTCAGCAAGGCACGATCCCGAGAATCGGGTTTCCGGTTCTCGGACCAGATCATGCCCAAACACACACGAGGACGCGAATGACCAAGCGCCATGAGGCGAAGTACAAGATCGACCGGCGGATGGGCCAGAACATCTGGGGCCGCCCGAAGTCTCCCATCAACAAGCGCGAATACGGCCCCGGCCAGCATGGCCAGCGCCGCAAGGGCAAGCTGTCGGATTACGGCGTGCAGCTGCGCGCCAAACAGAAGCTCAAGGGCTATTACGCCAACATGTCGGAGCGCCACTTCCACGGCATCTACGACGAAGCCCGGCGGCTGAAGGGCGACACCGGCGCCCATATGATCGGGCTGCTCGAGCGCCGGCTCGATACCGTGATCTACCGCGCCAAATTCGTACCGACGGTCTTCGCCGCGCGCCAATTCGTCAGCCACGGCCATATCAAGGTGAATGGCAAGCGCGTGACGGTCTCCAGCTATCGGGTGAAAGTCGGCGACCTGATCGAGGTCAAGGACAAGTCGAAGCAGCTTGCGCTGGTGCTGGAAGCCAACGCGCTCGGCGAGCGTGACGTGCCCGATTACATCGAGGTCGATCACTCGAATCAGACGGCCAAATTGAGCCGCGTTCCGGCGCCCTCCGATGTGCCCTATCCGGTGCAGATGGAGCCGCATCTGGTCGTCGAATATTATTCGCGCTGACGACGGGCGCGCCGGCGATTGGCCGGCGGTCTACTTGTAATTGCCGGGGTCCGGCGGACCGGGCGGGGCCGGCTGGGCAGCGCTCGGATCGGCGGACTTATGCGCCGCGGGCGCCGATTTTGCGTGCTTGGTTTTCTTGGTCGCGGCTTGGGTGGCGTCCGTAGCCGCCACCACCACGGCGGCGGTCAAGATGACCGCCATCCCGCGCTTGAGCATCGTTGCGGCGGCCACACCTGTCATCGACATGGAAACCTCCGGAGCGTCCCGTCAGGACATACACCGAAGACAGTGAGGTTATTCCTACGACGCGGCGGCGCTTTCCTTCACCGCAACGCCCCGCTCCTTCAATAGCGACTGCAGCTCGCCCGCCTGGAACATCTCACGGATGATATCGCAGCCGCCGACGAATTCGCCTTTGACGTAGAGCTGCGGAATGGTCGGCCACTCCGAGTAGGATTTGATGCCGTTGCGCAGGTCGTCGTTCTCCAGGACGTTAAGTCCCTTATAGGCGACGCCCAGATAATCGAGAATCTGGACGACCTGCCCGGAAAACCCGCACATCGGAAATTGCGGCGTGCCCTTCATGAAGAGCACAACCTCATTGGCCTTCACCTCGTTGTCGATGAATTGCTCGATGGACATGGAAATCACCCTTGGCTTTGCGCGCACCGCCAACACTCGCGTCCGGCGCCGAATCTCGCCACCTCAGTGCAATATATGTACCCCAAGACGCCGGCAAAGCCCAAATCGGCAGCATGCGGTGCCGACATGACCGACGGGCATGGGAACGCAAGCCGTTCTCCGGATTCGGCCTTTCAGGAGAATGGCTGAGCCGAAAAAGCCGCCGCTATGGAGTTCCGGTCTGCAAGGCGAGCGCATGCAGCTTGCCCCCCATCTCGGTCCTGAGCGCCTCGTAGACGATCTGGTGCTGCTGGACCCGCGATTTGCCACGGAACGATTCGGCGATGACCGTCGCCTTGTAATGATCGCCGTCGCCGGCGAGGTCCTGGATCGTGACTTTCGCGTCCGGAATGCGCGCTCTGATCAGACTCTCGATGTCGCTTGCCGCCATGGCCATTGGCGTCCGCCTCCATGCGCTTTGCCCGACAGTTTGCGGCTTATCAGATCGGCCGATAAGAGAAAACCCACTCGGCCAGCGGCAACTTGGCGACTGGCGAAAACGCTCCGGCCGTCGCATTCTCAACGCGCTATTGGTGCAGTTAAGGGGCAATTATGGCATTCACCGGAGATAGTTCGAGATTCGCGGTCGATAGCGATTTCACAATCCAAGCAGTTCGCCGCGCAGGGCTGGCGTTGGCCTTTATGTTGACGCTGGGCTTGGCTTGCGCCCAGGCGCAGCAACCGACATCGGCGCAGACGAGCGCCATTCGCGCCAATTGCCGTTCCGACTTCATGGCAAATTGCTCGGGCGTGCAGCCGGGCGGCAAGGATGCGCTCGAGTGCCTTAAGCACAATCTGGCCAAGCTATCCGGCGGATGCCAAGCCGCGGTGAGCGCAATTTCGCCCCCGGCCGCCCCGCCGCCGGCCGCAGTCGCGGCTCCTGCGCCGCCACCGCCGCCCGCCGCATCGGCACCGGCAGCGCCGGTGGCCTCGGCGCCGCCGGCACCGGGCACGAGCAAACCGCAAGCGCCCAAGCCTGCACCGGCGGCAAAGTCAGCGGTCCGCGCACCTATGGCGCCCCCACCGCCGGTCGCCGTGGCGCCGGCAGCCCCTACAGTGCCGCCCTTGGTGTTGCGGCCAATGCTGCCGCAGCGGCGCATGATCATAATGGGGATCTGCCGCGGCGATGCGTTCAGATTATGCCCCGGACTGCCGCCGATCGGTCCCGCCGTGCTCGACTGCCTCGCGGTCAAGGCCGCGAGCCTGTCGCCCACGTGTTACGAGGCGCTGGCACGGGTCAGCCGGCCATAGCGGACGGGGCGCCAAAGCCGGCGTTTAGCTTCGCCCCGCCATGTAGGCGGGCAACCAGGCTTCGAACCGGTGCTTTAACTCGTCGACGCGCAATGGCCGCTCGCCGTCGAGCGCCAGAACGGCGCCGCCAGTGGCGCCAAGCCGCATGACCGGCACGCCAGCGGACTTGGCGCGCTGCATGATGGCCTGGCTGTCCTTCGCCGTCACGACATAGCGGGCCTGATCCTCGCCGAACCAGAAGGCGTGAGCGGGAAGATCGGCCTGCCCTTCCAGCACGGCGCCGATCGCCGATGCCATCGCCATCTCGGCAAGCGCGACGACCAAGCCCCCGTCCGAGACGTCGTGCACCGCCGTGACCATCCCGTCCTTGATCAGTTGCCGGACGAAATCACCGTGGCGGCGTTCGGCGGCAAGGTCCACCGGCGGCGGTGCGCCCTCCTCGCGGCCGCAGATGTCGCGCAGATAGATCGATTGCCCAAGCCAGCCCCGGCATTCGCCGACCAAGAGGATCGCTTCGCCTTCGGCCTTGAAGCTAAGCGTCATCGCCTTGGTGAAGTCGTCAATGAGCCCGACGCCGCCGATGGTCGGCGTCGGCAGGATCGCGCGCCCATTGGTCTCGTTGTAGAGCGAGACATTGCCGGACACGACCGGGAAGTCGAGCGCGCGGCAAGCCTCGCCGATGCCGCGCACGCAGCCGACCAACTGGCCCATGATCTCCGGCCGTTCCGGATTGCCGAAATTGAGATTATCCGTCACCGCCAGCGGCCGCGCGCCGACTGCGGTGAGATTGCGCCAAGCCTCGGCGACGGCCTGCGCGCCACCGACAAAAGAGTCCGCTTCGCAGTAGCGCGGCGTTACATCGGACGTCAGTGCCAGCGCCTTGGGGCCTTCGTTGATGCGCACGACCGCGGCATCGCCGCCCGGACGCTGGACGGTATTGCCCAGGATGACGTGGTCGTACTGCTCCCAGACCCAGCGTTTCGAGCACAGGTCGGGAGAGCCGATCAGTTTCTCCAGCGCTTCCGCCACCTTTACCGGCGCCGGCGCGGATGCCGGATCGACGACAGGCCGCCGCTTGTTCTCAATGAAATGGCGCTCGTAGACCGGCGCCTGGTCGCCCAACTCCTTGATCGGCAAATCCGCCATTTGCGCGCCGCCGTGACGGACGACAAAGCGTTGGCTCGGCGTGGTCTTGCCGATGACGGCGAAGTCGAGCCCCCATTTGCGGAACACCGCCTCGGCTTCTTTTTCTTTGTCCGGCTTGAGCACCATGAGCATGCGCTCCTGGCTCTCCGACAGCATCATCTCGTAGGCGCTCATGCCGGTCTCGCGACACGGCACGGAATCGAGATCGAGCGTGACGCCGAGATCGCCCTTGGCGCCCATTTCGACTGCGGAGCAGGTCAGCCCGGCCGCCCCCATGTCCTGAATGGCGATGACGCAGCCCTTGGCCATGATTTCGAGGCAAGCCTCCAGCAGGAGCTTTTCCGAGAACGGATCGCCGACCTGCACGGTCGGGCGCTTTTCCTCGGCGTCGGCGCCGAACTCCGCCGAAGCCATGCTGGCGCCATGGATGCCGTCGCGGCCGGTCTTCGAGCCGAGATAGACAATCGGCATGCCGACGCCCGAGGCCGCCGAATAGAAAATCTTGTTCTTTTCGGCGATGCCGACAGCCATGGCGTTGACCAGGATGTTGCCGTCGTAGCGGCGGTCGAAGCGAACTTCGCCGCCGACGGTGGGAACGCCAAAGGAATTGCCGTAACCGCCGATGCCGGCGACCACGCCCGCGACCAGCGACCGCGTCCGCGGATTTTTCGGATCGCCGAACGACAGCGCATTGAGGCAGGCGATCGGCCGCGCGCCCATGGTGAAAACATCTCGCAATATGCCGCCAACGCCGGTCGCCGCGCCCTGGTAGGGCTCGATGAAGCTCGGGTGGTTGTGGCTTTCCATCTTGAACACGACGGCAAGCCCATCGCCGATGTCGATGACGCCGGCGTTTTCACCCGGTCCCTGGATCACACAAGGGCCCGTGGTCGGCAGCGTGCGTAAGTGCACCTTCGAGGATTTGTAGGAGCAATGCTCGTTCCACATCGCCGAGAAAATGCCGAGCTCGGTGAAGCTCGGCGCGCGGCCGATCAGCGCGACGATGCGGTCATATTCCTCCGGCGTGAGGCCGTGCTCGGCGATCAGGTCGGGGGT
>DATAWA010000209.1:0-11816 GCA_036267435.1 Xanthobacteraceae bacterium
TGCGAATAGGCGAACAGCAATTTGGCGCCGTGCTTGATCAGCCCGCCATATTCCTGCGCGGTGCCCGGCAAAAATCCCGGCACGTCGACGAAAGTGACGATCGGGATGTTGAAAGCGTCGCAAAAACGCACGAAGCGCGCCGCCTTGCGGCTGGCGTCAGAGTCGAGCACGCCGGCCAAGACCATCGGCTGATTGGCGACGAAGCCCACGGTGCGGCCGCCGATCCGCCCGAAGCCGATCACCATGTTGCGAGCGAAGGCTTCGGAGAGTTCGAAGAAATCGCCCTCGTCGACGGTTTTGAGGATCAGCTCGCGGATGTCGTAAGGCTTGTTGGGATTGTCGGGCACGAGCGAGTCGAGCGACGGCTCGATACGCTCGACATCGTCGAACGACGGCCATTCCGGCACGCCCGCCGTCGCATTGGCGGGGAGGAAATCGATCAGCCGGCGCATCTGCAACAGCGTCTCGACATCGTTGTCATAGGCGCCATCGGCGATCGAGGATTTGGTGGCGTGCACCGAGGCGCCGCCGAGCTCCTCGGCGGTGACGATCTCGTTGGTCACCGTCTTGACCACGTCGGGGCCGGTGACGAACATGTAGCTCGTGTCGCGCACCATGAAGATGAAATCGGTCATCGCCGGCGAATAGACGTCGCCGCCGGCGCACGGCCCCATGATCACCGAAATCTGCGGGATGACGCCGGAGGCAAGCACGTTGCGCTTGAATACTTCGCCATAGCCGCCGAGCGCGGCGACGCCTTCCTGGATGCGGGCGCCGCCGGCGTCGAACAGCCCGACGATGGGCGCGCGGGCGCGCATCGCCAGGTCCTGGATCTTGATGATCTTCTGCGCGTGCGTCTCCGACAGCGAGCCGCCGAACACGGTAAAATCCTTGGCGAAGGCGAACACGGTGCGGCCGTTGACGGTGCCGAAGCCGGTGACCACGCCGTCGCCGGCGATGTGGCTCTTCTCCATGCCGAAATCGGTGGAGCGGTGCTCGACGAACATGTCGAGTTCCTCGAACGAGCCGCGGTCCATCAGCAATTCGAGGCGCTCGCGGGCGGTGAGCTTGCCGCGCTTGTGCTGCGCCTCGATGCGGGTCGCCCCGCCGCCGGCCCGCGCATTGGCGCGGCGGTCGTCGAGCTTGTCGATGATGTCTTTCATGGTCGCACCCGATCCCGCTTTAAGGCGGCCCCCGACCGGCCGGATTGGCTGTCTCGGATTAGTAGCAAGGCCCGTGCCGAGCGTCACGTTTCGCATCCGGCCCCGCCATAGCGGGGCGGAAGGTCCCAGACTCGCCGGGCGCGACCGGCTGCGGTAATGGACTGTTTGGCAATGCGGAGACTCCCGAAATGACGATTATCGATTCCCAGGTCCATGCTTATGAGGCGAACACGCCGAAACGGCCCTGGCACACCATCCCGAACTGGCCGCCGCACGTCACCGGGGACGAAATGGTGGCGGCAATGGACAAGGTCGGCGTCGACGGGGCGATCTTCATCTCCGCCTTCGGCCTGTACCGCTATGACGGCAGCTATGCTGTGGAGGTGCAGCGCGCGCATCCCGACCGCTTCGCCATCGTCAAGCCGGTCGATCCCGACGATCCGGCCGTCGACGACGTCATCGCCGAATGGAAAAAATCGCCGGGCACGGTCGGCATCCGCATCATGCTGACCAAGGAGCCGGGCCGCGACCGCGATCCGGCCCATCCGGGCCTCGATCGCATCTGCCGCTCCGCCGTCAAGCACGACTTTCCGGTCAATATCCTGTGCTGGGGCAACCTCGATACCGGCACCGCGCTGATCGACCGGCATCCCGATACGCGCTTTATCATCGACCATTTGGGTATCATGCAGCCGCGCACACCGCCGGCGCCGCCGCAGCCGTGGGCCGATCTGCCGAAAGTGCTGGAGCTCGCCAAGCGCAAGAACGCGGTGATCAAAGTCAGCGGCGCCTGCACGCTGTCGCAACAGCCCTACCCGTTCCCGGATATCTGGGAGCCGCTGGCGCGCGTATTCGACGCCTGGGGTCTCGATCGCTGCCTGTGGGGCACCGACTGGACCCGTGCCTACGCCGTGGTCAATTTCGAGCAGGCGGTCGAGCCGTTTCTTGCGACCGATCGCCTGAGCGACAGCGACCGGGCGATGCTGATGGGCGGCGCCTGCGCCAAGGCCTATCGCTGGTCGCCGAAGAAGGGCTAACCACCCGCCCCCGCTTTCGCGGGGGCGGAAGAAGAAGCCACTTCCTCGACCGCTTTGACGATGCCGGCATAGCCGGTGCAGCGGCACAGGTGGCCTGTCAGCACGTCACGGATTTCGTCCGTGGTGGGATGCGGGTTGCGGGCGAGATAATCGGTGAACGACATCAAAATGCCCGGCGTGCAGAAGCCGCATTGCAGCGCGTGATTGTTGCGGAACGCCGCCTGCAGCGGATTGAGCGTGCCGTCGGGCGCCGCGAGCCCTTCCACAGTGCGCAACTCGCGGCCGTGTGCCTGCACCGCGAGCGTCAGGCAAGAGCGCGTGGCGACGCCATCGATCAGCACCGTGCAGGCGCCGCAGACGCCATGCTCGCAGCCAACATGCGTGCCGGTGGCGCCAAGATGATGGCGCAGAAAGTCGGACAGAAGCGTACGCGGCTCGGCCTCGGCGGCAAGCTTGCGGCCGTTGAGGTTAAGCGTCACGCGAGTCTTTTCGTTTTTGTTCACGCGGCGCATTGTTTGGCTTCCTCAATGACGCGCGGCGCCAGATTGCAAAGCAGATCGCGCCGCAGCGCCGCACTGGCGTGCAAATCTTCGTAGCCTTCGAGCTCTTCCGCCCATTCGCGCACCGCGCCGGCCGCGTCGCCATCGACCGCGCGCACCATCGGGCGCCCGGCCATGCCACCGACGCCAAGCATCACCGCGCCACGCCTGTCGGCAATTGCCGCGACCGCGACCATGGCGAAGTCGCCATGGCGCCGCGCCACCTCGTTGAAGGCAACGCCTTTGCCTTCGATCGCCGGAAAGCGCACCGCGGCGACAAGCTCGTCGGGTTCGCGCGCGGTGGTCAGCATGTCTTGCTGGAACGCTTCCGCCGCGACCACGCGCTCGCCGCGTTTTGAGCGCAGCACCACCGCACCGCCGAGCACGGCAAGAGCGAGCGGCAATTCGGCGCTCGGATCGGCATGCGCGATCGAGCCGCACACCGTGCCTTTGTTGCGGGTCTGGAAATGGCCGACGAACGGCAGCGCCGCGGCCAGCAGCGGCAATTTGAGCTTGAGCTCTCGCCACGCCAGCAGCGTGTTCTGCGTCACCGCGGCACCGATCTCGATATAATCGCCATGGTCGTGGATGGCGCCGAACGCGGCGAGCCTGGAAATGTCGATCAACACCGCCGGCTCGATCAGCCGCAGATTGAGCATCGGAACCAGCGACTGGCCGCCCGCCAGGATACGCGCCTCGTCGCCGTAGTCGGCGAGCAGCGCCACCGCCTCCTCGGCCGTCTCCGGCTGCACATAATCGAAGGGTCTTGGTTTCATTTGCGCGGTTTCATGGCTTGCCGGCTTTTTCTGCCTGCGGCGGCCGCAGCAGCGCGTGGATGCGCCGCGGCGTTGCCGGCAGGATGACGTCACGGACTGAAAGCGCATCGGCAATCGCGTTGGCAATGCAAGCCGGCGTACTCATGCAATTGCCTTCGGCAAGACCCTTGGCGCCGAGCGGCGTGAACGGCGACGGCGATTCCATGTGCAGGATTTCAACTTCGGGGATTTCGGCGACCGTCGGAACCAGATAATCGGCGAAGGTGCCGGTGAGAAACGCGCCTTCCTCGTTATAGATGAACTCCTCGTAGAGCGCGGCGGCGACGCCTTGCGCGAAGGCGCCGCGGATTTGCCCCTCCGCGACCATTGGATTCATGAGGCGGCCGGCGTCGTGCATGGTCACATAGCGGTCGACACGCACCGCATAACTGACCGGATCGATCTCGACGCCGCACATGTCGAAGATGAAACCGTAAGTCAGCGAGGTGTTGATGCGGTCGTCGTGCGCCGGCGGCTCAAGCTCGGGCGGCGACCACACGCCGGTTTCGCTCAAGGCCGGTGCCATGTCCTGCGGCAGCATCACCGGCGACCAATGCGAGGTGCCGGCGACGCGGCCGAACGGCAGCGCATTGTCCGGATTGGTGCGGCTCCTGATCTTGCCGCCGGCAAGTTCGACGTCGTCGGGCAGCACGTTGAGCTGCTTGGCGCCGATGGCTTTGAGTTTGTCGCGCATCTGCACCGCGGCCATGTGGGCGGCGACCGCGGTGCCGGAGGCAAAGCGGCTCGAATAGGTGCCGGCCGCGATCGACCACTGGTCCTTGGCGGTATCCATCTCCAGCACCACCGTGACGTCGCCGGGCTCGAGCCCAAGCTCGCCGGCGACAATCTGCGCCAGCACGGTCTCCGCGCTCTGCCCCTGCACCGTGACGTCCGCGGTTACCGAGATGGCGCCGAGCGGATCGACATTGACCGTCGCCATCGACACCGCGCCATTCTTGGGTCCGGCCTTGTCGCGCGCCTGTGCCGTGAGCAGCGTTGACAGATAGCCCATATTCGACATCGCCGGCTCGACCACCGCGGCGAAGCCGATGCCGTAGAGGCGGCCATCCTTGCGCGCGGCGGCGCGGCGGCGTTTCAATTCGTCGAGCCGGCCGCCGCCTGTGGTCTCCGTGACCGCGCCCAAATAGTCGCCGGAATCGTAGAGCGCACCGGCCGCGGCGCGGTAGGGAAATTTCGGCGCGCCGATCAGGTTGCGCTTGATCACCTCGAGCGGGTCGAGCTTGAGCTCGACCGCGATGCGGTGCATCAGCCGTTCCAAGGCCAGATAAAGCTGCGGGCCGCCGAAGCCACGGATGAGGCTTGCCGGCATTTTGTTGGTGAGCACGACCCGGTTGGTCACCGCGACATGCGCGATATCGTAGGCGCCGGTCACCGCGCCGTGCATGCGGTAGAGCGGGCCCGGCATCGGGGCCCGCAAGAATGCGCCGTAATCCTCGAGCTGATCGAGCTTGAGGCCGAGGACGCGGCCGTCCTTGTCGACGGCAGCCTCGATCTCGGTGACGCGGTTCGGGCCGGAACTCGCGGCGACCAGATGTTCGATACGGTCTTCGACCCATTTCACCGGGCGCCCGGTGATTTTCGCCGCCAGCGCCATCAGCACCACATAGGGAAACACCGAAAGCTTGATGCCGAAGCTGCCGCCGGAATCCGGCGGAATGCGCAGCCGCAGCTTCGATCCCGGCACCCGCAGCGCCCGCGCCATCACCGGATGGATCGAGAACGGCCCCTGGAAATTTGCCAGAACGTCGTAACTGCCCTTGGCGGGGTTATAGTGCGCGACAACGACGTAACATTCGATCGGCGTGAACGACAGCCGGTGAAATGGCACCGTCATGGCGATGCGGCGGTCGGCGCGCGCAAACGCGGCATCTGGATCGCCGTAGCTGAAATCGCGCACCGAGACTTGGTTGGTTTCCGCTTGCGGATGCAACAGCGGCGCGGATTTTTGGCACGCCGCGATCGGGTCGAGCACCGCTTCGAGCGGTTCGTATTCGATCTCGATGAGCTCGGCGGCGTCCTCGGCGAGGTAGCGGCTTTCGGCCACAATGAGCGCCACCGGCTCGCCGACATAGCGCACGCGCTCGACCGCCAGCGCCCATTGCTGCACCGGCGTCTTGATTGCGGTGAGGAACGGATCGGACAGCTTGCGGACGTCTTGCCCGGTAATGACGGTCCAGACGCCGTCATGCGCCAGCGCCTTGGCCGTATTGATGCCGAGGATTTCGGCATGCGCGTGCGGCGAGCGGACGACATGGGCATGCAAAGTGCCGACCGCGACCGGCAGATCGTCGGCATAACGGCCGCGGCCCGACAGCAGCGCCGGGTCTTCCTTGCGCAGTATCCTTTTGCCGAGTTGCTCGGTCATGGTCTCGCGCGCCCTCTCCCCGCCTCTGTGTACATGCGCCGCATGATAATGTCAGCCATGCCGCAGGGACGATGGGTAGCGCCGCGCCAATGCCTCAACTAAAGTCCGCCATTCCTGGGCCGAGCGAAGCGAGGAGCCCGGAATCCATATTCGCAGAGCTGTGGTTATGGATTCCGGACTCGACGCTTCGCGTCGACCGGAATGACGGCAGGGAATAGCGATGGATCGACCTAGCAACGGTTCGGGTATCGGGGCGCCGGTGCGGCGCCGCGAGGATTTACGCCTGGTCCGCGGCGCCGGCCGCTATACCGCCGACGAAAATCTCCCCGATCAGGTTTATGCAGTGATGCTGCGCTCGCCGCACGCGCACGCGCGCATCCGCTCGATCGATACTGCCGAAGCCAAAGCCGTGCCCGGCGTGCTCGCGGTGCTCACCGGCGCCGACGTGCTTGCCGACAGGCTTAAGCCTATTCCGCACAAGCCGTGGTCGCCGCATCCAGCGGAGGCGACGCTGCGTAACACTAGCGGCGAACCGCCGTTCGAGGCGCCGCACTGGCCGCTGCCGGCCGACAAGGCGCGCTTCGTCGGCGAAGCGGTGGCGATGGTGGTGGGCGAGACCGTCAACGCGGCCAAGACCGGCGCCGAGGCGATCGCCGTCGATTACGAGGTTCTCCCGGCGGTGGTCGTGACCGCGGCGGCGGCGCGGCAGGACGCGCCGATCGTGCACGAGCCGGCGCGCTCGAATGTGTGTTTTGATTCCGAGCTCGGCGATGCGGCAGCGACCGACGCCGCCTTCGCCCGTGCCGCGCATATCACCCGCTTCGAAACCTGGGTGCAGCGCGTCACCGGCGTGCCGATGGAGCCGCGCGGCGCGCTTGCTTCATTCGATGCCGCCACCGGCCGCTACACCGTCTACGCCGGCAATGGCGGCGCGGTGCGGCTGAAAAACGATCTCGCCACGATGCTTGACGTGCCGCCGGAGCAAGTGCGCGTGTTCATGCAAGACGTCGGCGGCAATTTCGGCACCCGCGGCATGATCTATCCGGAATTCGCCGTCGTCGCCTGGGCGGCAAAAAAGCTCGGCCGGCCGGTGAAATGGATCATCGAGCGCCACGAATCCTTCCTCTCCGACTACCAGGCGCGCGATCTCGTCGTCGAGGCTGAGCTGGCGCTCGACGACAAGGGCAAGTTCCTGGCGATGCGCGGCTCGAACCTCGGCAATCTCGGCGCCCACACCACCAATTTCGCCATGGTGCAAAAGGGCGTGCAGATGATGTCGAGCATCTATCGCATGCCGGCGGCGCATTTCCGCGCCCGCGCCACGTTGTCGAACACCGCGCCGACGCGGCCCTATCGCTCGGCCGGCCGGCCGGAAGTGATTTTCGTCATGGAGCGGCTGATCGATCTCGCCGCGCGCGAATGCGGCTATGACCGTGCCGCGCTGCGCCGCAAGAATCTCGTGACCGAAAAGGAAATGCCGTACAAAAATCCGTTCGGCGTCGTCTACGACAACGGCGATTATATCGGCGGCATGGACCTGGCGCTTAAGCTCGGCGACTGGAACGGCTTTCCGAAGCGCCGCAAGGACGCGCGCAAGCGCGGCAAATATCGCGGCATCGGGGTGGGCAATTACGTCGACATTTCCACCGGCGTGCCGCGCGAGAAAGCCGAGCTGACGGTCTCGCCCGACGGCTTCGTCGAGCTCGTCATCGGCATCGTCTCGCAAGGCCAGGGCCATGAGACGAGCTTTGCGCAGCTCGTCACCGAATGGCTCGGCGTGCCGATCGAGGCGGTGCGCTTCGTCGCCGGCGATACCGACCGCGTGACGTTCGGCGGCGGCGCCCATTCCGGGCGCGGCATGCGGCTCGGCTCGATCGTCATCAAAAAGTCCTCAGACCGCATCATCGAGAAAGGCCTGCGGATCGCCGAGCACCTTCTGGAAACCGCCGCCGCGGATATCGAATTCAAAGACGCGCACTTCGCGGTCAAAGGGACGAACCACGCCGTCGGCCTGTTCGAGGTGGCGCGCGCCGCGCGTCAGCGCAAGGATTTGCCGCAAGACCTGCAAGGCCCGCTGCATGCGGAATGCGACGAGACCGTGCTCGACGCCAGCTATCCTTACGGCGCGCATGTCTGCGAAGTCGAGGTCGATGCGGATACGGGAAAAGTCGCGCTGATGAATTATGTCGCGGTCGACGACGTCGGCCGTGCGGTGAACCCCATGATCATTCACGGCCAGGTGCATGGCGGCATCGCCCAAGGCGTCGGTCAGGCGCTGCTAGAACATGCGCATTACGATCCGGAATCCGGGCAACTCCTGGCCGGCTCGCTGATGGACTACGCCATGCCGCGCGCCACGGACCTCATCAATTACATCACCGAGATCAGCGAAGTGCCCTCCTCCACCCATCCGCTCGGCATCCGCCCGGCCGGCGAAGGCGGCACGGTTCCGGCGCTCGCCGTCACCGTCAACGCCATTGTCGATGCGCTGTCGGACTTGGGCGTCCGCCACGTGGAAATGCCGGCGACGCCGGAACGAGTGTGGCAGGCGATCCAAGACGCACGGAGAGCCGACAAGTCCGTCATTACGAGCGAAGCGAAGCAATCCAGGACCGCTCGCTCTCAGTGACCCACCCTCGATTGCTTCGGCGCTAACAGGCGCCTCGCAATGACGCCTATCAAGGCTCACTCAAGGACGATCCAAGCCGGTGCATGGTCGCCCGCGTTGGGTTTGCTGCGGACCGCTTTATCAACTCCGCAGGAGACGAGACGCCTGGCGAGTACCGGACTGAGAAGGAAATGATCGAGACGCAGTCCCGCATCCCGCTCGAAGCGGTGCCGCATATAGTGCCAAAAAGTATAGATGCGCTCTTTAGGATGGTGCTCGCGCAACGCATCTGTCCAACCCTGTTTGACCAGCCGTGCATAAGCCGCGCGACTTTTCGGCTGCACCAGCGCGTCGTCGTCCCACGATTTCGTCGGATAAATATCAAGCTCGGTGGGGGCAACGTTATAGTCTCCGGCAAGCACGACTGGCGCGCCTGACTTCAACAATGTGCGGGCATGCGACGACAGCCGCCTGAACCATGCGAGCTTGTAATCGAACTTGGGGCCGGGTTGCGGATTGCCGTTCGGCAAGTAAAGATTGCCCACTAATATCCCATCGACCGCGGCCTCGATGTAGCGCGCCTGAATGTCGATGGGATCCCCCGGCAAGCTGCGCCGCGTTACCACCGGTTCATTTCTGCGGGAAAGGATCGCAACCCCGTTCCAGGTCTTCTGTCCACTCCACACCGCGCGGTACCCCGCCTTGCGAAATGCCGCTTCCGGAAACTCTCGATCGGTGCATTTGAGCTCTTGCAGGCAGACGACCTCAGGCTTGGCGGTTCTCAGCCAGGCGAGCAGATTGGGGAGCCGGCGGTTGACGTTGTTGATGTTGAAAGTCGCGAGCTTCATCGGCTTATCTAGCGCATCCGTGTGGCAAACAGGAGCGACCAATGCGCGACGATGCGGAGCCTTGCCGGGGTCGAGAGGCGGGTTTGTCGCAGCGGCGTTTGCAGGGTCTGGATGGCCATGGCAGTCGTATGTTGGCAGCAGTGGGGAACCCGTAAATCGCCGCCGCGTTGAATAGGCCGGAGCTGGAGCTTTTTAGGTACGATATCATGAGCCGCGCCTTTGTTAAGGAAATCGATCCCCAAACAATCGAACTCCCTGACCGTTCGATATCGCCTCATCGCAATTTCGTAACAGAAGTGGGACTGAAGGCCATTGACGCCGCGCTTGGCCGTTTCGAGGCGATTTATAAAGCGGCAGCCGACAAGGGCGACGCGCACGCTGCCGCGGCTGCGTTAAGAGAAGTTCGCTACTGGCGGACGCGACGCGCGAGCGCGGAAGTCCTCAGGCCATCGCTTGACAAAAAGCAAGCATCCGTCGGTAGCACGATCACGCTGCAGAGAAGCAATGGCCGCGAGCAAACATTCCAAATCGTCGGAGAGGACGAAGCCGACCCGTCACGCGGCTCGGTCTCATACGTCTCGCCGCTTGCCCGCGCAGTGTTGGGTAACGGCCTTGGAGATGTCGTCGAGATCGCCGGCGCATCGGCCACCATATTCGATATCCGTTGAGTTCGAGCTCACCATTGACTGTGACTCTTAGGCATCGGCCGATCCTGGACGCGGATCATTGACCGGCGAGGGCTGGCTGGGTCAGCCGCTCGGTTGTCGCCGGTCATGCGCAACGTTCTGGGCGAAGATCGATATCACCGAGCAATCCCGTGCACATTCTCGAAGTTTTGCTCGAAGTTTTGCTCTTCTTTTGTCTGCTCGCCGCTCTCACCGGCGCCATCGCCATGGGCATAAAAACATTGGCGGCGTTCTTCCGCCGGAACGGCAATCCCCGAGCGCATCGCATCGCAACTGCCTATGTGGAATTGCGGATGAGCTTGAGCCGCGGCGCGCACTCTTTGGCCGGCCGACTATTTCAGTCGTGAAACGATCTGGTCGGCCACCCGCAAAGCATTGGCGATGATGGTCAAAGTGGGATTGACCGCGCCGATCGAGGGGAAAAAACTGGCGTCGGTTACATACAGATTCTCAATCTCGTGTGCTTTGCAGTTCAGGTCGAGCACCGAACTTGCCGGATCGGAGCCGAAGCGCAGGGTGCCGGCCTGATGGGCGGTGCCGCCGATCGGAATGTTTTGGCCGAGATAGATCGACCGGTCGAACAGATGCGGATGAATGTCGAGCTTGCCGCACAATGCCCGCAGCTTTTCCTTTAATCGCCGGTGCGCTTCCATGTTGGTTTGCTCAAGATCGAGCATGACGCGGCTGCCATCGTAGAAAATCCGGTTCTGCGGCAACGGCAGATCTTCGGAGGTCAGCCAGAAGTCAAGCGCGTGCTCGGCGATCCAGTCGAACGGCATTTCCGGAAACCATTGCATGAGGTTGGGCAGCGCATCGCCGCGAATCTGCGTGCCGTCCGACTTTCCGACCATCTGGATGTGGCCGAGAGGGTAATTCCAATCGTCGGAGCCGAAGTAGAAGTCGTTTAATCCCAGCGTCTTCTGAAACTTGGTCGGATTGGGCGTGCGCGAGACGGCAAGGACGACGGAATTATTATGCCGCATGTAGTTGCGCCCGACCAATCCCGAGCCGTTGGCCAGCCCGTTGGGGTGCTCGTCGCTGGCCGACCGCAACATCAACAGCGCCGACGACAGCGCACCGCAAGCGACGATGACGATATCGGCCGAATAGGTCGTTCGCTTCGCACCACGCACGACCTCGATGCCGGAAATTCTCCGCCCATGCGAATCGGTCGTCAGTTTGTCGACGTAGGAATTGGTCAGCAGCGTCAAATTGGCGTGGGCGCGCAGCGCGGGGTCGATACAGACGACCTGCGCGTCAGCCTTGCCGTTGGTGAGGCACGGATAGCCGTCGAAGGCATTGCAGCGGATGCACGGCGAATGCGGCAGCGCCTTGCCATCGCGCTCGTCGAGCAGAACGCCGACCGGCAGATGAAACGGGTGGTGGCCCTCGCGCTTTAATCCGTCGAACAGCTGCCGGATGCGCGGCTCGTGGCTGATCGGCGGATAGGCATACGGCTTGCGCGATGGCGGCTCGGTCGGGTCTTCGCCGCGCAGACCATGCACGTAATAGAGTTCTTCGGCGGCCTGATAATAGGGCTCGAACGCGTCATATTTCAGCGGCCACGCCGGCGATATCCCGTCGGGATGCCTGATTTCGTCGAAATCCCGCTCGCGCAGCCGCAACAGCACCGCGCCATAGACCTTGCTGTTGCCGCCGACGAAATAATGCAGCCCAGGACGGAAATCTTTGCCGTCCGAGCTGTGCCAGATATCCTTTGTCTGATAACGCGCG
>DATAWA010000210.1:0-3009 GCA_036267435.1 Xanthobacteraceae bacterium
GCGGGCGAGCCGCGCCATCGGCTGGCCGGAGCTGTCGTCCGATGCGGTGTGGCTGACGGGAAATTAAAGTCCATCCGCGCGGCACTCAGCCAAGCGCCTCGGCGACGGCCTTGCCGCAAGTGACGGTGTCGGCGGCGCCGCGGAGATCGCGGGTGCGCAGCTTCGGCTCGGCTAAGACTTTTTCGATCGCTTTGACGATCGCGGCTGCAGCTTCCGTCTCGCCGAGATGCTCGAGCATCATCGCGCCGGACCAGATCTGTCCGATCGGGTTGGCGATGCCGTGCCCGGCGATGTCCGGCGCCGAGCCGTGCACCGGCTCGAACAGCGAGGGGAAACGGCGCTCCGGGTCGATATTGCCGGACGGCGCGATGCCGATAGTGCCGGTACAGGCCGGGCCGAGATCGGAGAGAATGTCGCCGAACAGATTCGATCCGACCACCACGTTGAACTTGTCCGGCTTGAGCACGAACAGCGCGGTGAGAATATCGATGTGGTATTTGTCCCATTTCACGTCCGGAAAATTCTTCGCCATCGCTTCGACGCGCTCGTCCCAATAAGGCATGGTGATGGCGATGCCGTTCGACTTGGTCGCCGAGGTGAGATGCTTCTTCGGCGTTTTGCGCGCCAGCTCGAAGGCGAATTTGAGCACGCGGTCGACGCCGATGCGCGACAGCACCGTTTCCTGCACGACCACCTCGCGGTCGGTGCCGGCGAACATGCGGCCGCCGATGGCGGAATATTCGCCTTCGGTGTTCTCGCGCACCACCCAGAAGTCGATGTCGCCGGGCTTGCGGCCGGCGAGCGGCGAAGGCACGCCCGGCATCAGCCGCACCGGGCGCAGATTGACGTATTGATCGAACTCGCGGCGGAACAGAATGAGCGAGCCCCACAGCGAAACGTGATCGGGAATTTTGGCCGGCCAGCCGACCGCGCCGAAGTATATCGCATCATGCCGGCCGACCTTGTCCTTCCAGTCCTCCGGCATCATCCGCTCGTGCTTGGCATAGTAATCGTAGGACGCAAAATCGAAATGATCCTGCCGCAGTTCGAAGCCGAATTTCTTGGCCGCGGCTTCGAGCACGCGCACGCCTTCCGGCATCACTTCCTTGCCGATGCCGTCGCCGGGAATGACGGCGATGTTGTAGACGCGGTTGGTGGGCATGGGGTGTTCCTTCCGGCGGTTTTGCTGGGGCGGATTGATGGAAAACGTATTGTAGGGCGGGTCGGCCGCAGGCGTAACCCACCGCAATGCGCACTGACAAAATAACGGAATACGCCGCGCTGGTCTGGCTATGCCTTGGAGCCTTTGCGGGCGACTATTCTCCGGACGAGCTTCCCAGACGAAGCGCTGAACGCCTCCTCGTCGAGGAGAAGTTGCGCTGGTGCAAGTGCACCGCGCACCAGCGAGGGGTCGAAGGCCGTGTAGAGCCGGCCGCGCTTGTCGCGGTTGCCGTCTTCACTCACCCGCCACGTCAGATAAAGCGTACCGCCGGGCCGGAGGATGGCAAGCAAGCGGTCCACAGCCGACGGGATATCAGCCGGATCAAGGTGCATGATGACGGTTTCGCACAGCACATTCACGAAGCTTGCATCGGCGATGCCGTCAAGCTCCGGCAGGCCGGCGCGGCGGAATTCGATGCCGGGATGCAGTCGCCGCGCCTGCGCCAGCAGCCCTGCGGACGGATCGTAGCCGACAGCGGGAAAGCCGTTTTCCGTCAGCCAAGCCGTGTCGCGTCCACTACCGCAGCCGATGTCCGCGGTCGGACCGGGCGCAAAATATCGCTTCACCGCCGCCTGAAGATCGGCTGCTGGCGGTTGTGCGTCCCATTCGGCCGCAAAGGCAGCAGCGTCCCGGTCATAGGCGGTGAGTGTTTGCTGATCCAAGTGTTGACCGCTCCGAGTGCTTATGGTCCGAGCGTTTACAGGCGCCGGTTGACTGCCGGTCTCACCCGTCCTGGCACAGAAAGACCGTCCGCGACCGCGGATCGAGCGTCGGCCAGTGTCTTTCCACGTCGGCGAGCGGCACGGGCTTGGCGTCGGTCGTCAGGCCGGCGGCGGACGCCGCGCGCAGCACGTCGCCGAAGGCATTGCGGATGCGCGGCATCGGAACGCTGCCGATGCCGCTGCCCATGATGTCGAGCGGAAAGGATCGCAAGGTGTGCGCCGGCAAGGCAACCGAGGCGCCGCCGATCGAGCCGATCTGCACGAAGCGAAGCGGCTTTCCGACCTTGGCCGCGGCAGTGAGCAAATTATCGGCGCTCGGTCCCCACAAATAATCCAATACGACGTCGACACCGCTCTCGAATTCTTGGGCGAACGCGCCAACGATTGCGGCACCGTCCTGCCGCAGCGCGACTGTGGCATCGGCGCCGAGCGAGGACAGCGCCGCGAGCGCGGCGCGGTCGCGTCCGGTCGCGACTATTCTTTTGGCGCCGAGGTGGCGGGCGATCCGCACCGCGAGCCGGCCGGAGGTCCCGGTGGCGCCGTTGATCAGCACCGATTCGCCGGCAACGAACTTCGCCCGCTCCTTCAATGCCGCCCAAGACGACATGGCCGGGATCGCAATCGCGGCCGCGGTCACGTCGTCGATATCGTCGGGAAGCGGCACGCAGTGCGACGCATTGACGGCCGTGCGCGCAGCCATGCTGCCGAACGGCGGGCGCGGCATGAAGAAATAGACGCGGCCGCCGTCCTCGCGCCGGCCGACGCCGTCAAGCCCGGCCACGAAAGGAAACGCCGCCGACGCGCTGTAATGCGTGCCCGACGCCCGCGCCTTGGTCACATGGCTGAGCGGCGCGGCGGTCACATCGATCAGGCTTTCCCCAGGCGTCGTGCGCGGCTCCTCGAACTCGGCATAAACGGGAGGCTAGAGCCGGTCCCGGAAATCTGCACAGGACGATAAGTGGAGTTTCTGCCTGACAGCGGGCACGCTATGTCCCGTGAATCAGGAGAGACCATGTCGAGACGACCGCGCCGGAACCATACACCGGCCTTCAAAGCGAAGGTGGC
>DATAWA010000211.1:0-8638 GCA_036267435.1 Xanthobacteraceae bacterium
CTGCTCTCGTTTCTGTCCGGCGAGTTAAGCTGGCTGATAGCGCGTCCCGATGGACGGCTTGCTCTGCCCGAGTCCAGGCAATTCCCAGATGCCGGCGCCGGCCGGATTGATGTCGGCGCCGATATCGACGTCGATCAGATACGGCTTGTTGGCCGCGATACCCTTGCGCACCGCCTCGGCGAGATCGGCGGCGCGGTCGATACGCACGCCCTCGACGCCGGCTGAGCGCGCCATCGCCGCGAAGTCCGGATTGTAGCGTTCGCCGGTCTTGGGATGGTGAAAGTCGGTCGCCAGCTCGCGGCCCTGGAGATAGCCGCGCTGCAAGCCGCGGATCGAGGCATAGGCGTAATTGTTCCACACCACCCAGACCACCGGCAGGTCGTATTCGACCGCGGTGCCGAGCACGCTGGCATGCATGAAAAACGCGCCGTCGCCGCACACCGAGACGCAGGGCCGGTCGGGGGCGGCGAATTTCGCGCCGAGCACACCGGCGACGCCGAAGCCCATGGCGCCGAAACCCATGCAGCCGATCAGCGAATCCGGGCGGCGTGGCTTGCAATAGCCAAGGAGCCAATTGTGATGCACGCCGATGTCGCTGACGAGGATGGCGTCGTCGGGCAGCCCCTTGTCGATTTCGGCCGCCGCACGCTGCGGGTTGATCGGCTTGCTGTCGTCGGAAAAGCCGGGCGCGACCAGCTTGTCCCACTCCTTGCGATAGCCGTCGATCATGCCGAGCCATGTCTTGCGTGCGTCGAGCTTCGTCTGCGCGTCCTTGCGGCGGTCGATCTCGGCGTGCACTTGCCGCAGGAAGGTGCGCACATCAGCCATCAACCCGAGCGCAACCGGATAATTACGGCCGATCTCTTCGGGGTCGATGTCGACATGAATGAGCTTGGTCGGCGGGATGGTGAAGGAGTAGCCCGGTATCCACGAGCTCGAAGTGCGGTCGTCGAAGCGCACGCCGAGCGCGAGCAGGACGTCGGCTTGGCGCGTGGCGTGATTGGCCTGATAGTGGCCGCCGCGCGCGACCAGCCCGAGCGCGAGCGGATGATGGGCGTCGATGGCGCCAAGCCCGCTCATCGACGCCGCGACCGGAATTTGCAGGCGTTCGGCGAGCTTCAAAAGCTCAGCGCCGGCGCCGCCATAGCGTACGCCTTGTCCGACGAGGATGCAGGGCCGTTCGGCGCCCAACAGCATGTCAACCGCTTTCACCACGCCTTCGGGATCGGCGCCGCAACGGCAGGAAATATTGGCGCTCCATTCTTGCGGATTCGGCGTTTCTTCGGCGGCCGCTTCCAGGAACACGTCGAACGGCACGTCCAGCACCACCGGGCCGGGGCGGCCGGTCACCATGGTCTTCCAGGCCTGGCGAATGGCAAGCGGCACCATCTCGCCGCGCGTCGGCTGAAAGACCTTCTTGCAGCAGGGACGCACCATCGATGGAAAGTCGGCCTGATACTGGCGATACATTTCCTGGAAAGCGCCGCGATTGAATTGGCTCGTCGGCACGTTGCCCGTCACGGCGAGAAACGGCACTGAGTCGAGATAGGCCGTGGTGAGCGAGATCGGCAGATTGGCGGAGCCGGGACCGCACGAGGTGAAGGTGGCGGTCGGCCTGCCGGAAACGCGATAATAAACGTCGGCCATGAAGCCGGCGACGCTTTCGTGATGCACCGAGATCGTCTTGATATCGCTCTGGCGCTCGTAAAGCGCGTCGATGAATTGGATGTTGCCATGCCCGCACAGGCCGAAAACGTTGGGCACTTTCTCCTGGATCAGATAGTCGACGATAACTTGCGCGCCATTCAGCTTGTTGGTCGACACCTGATAAATCTCCGTTTGACGGGTCTAATAGAAGCCGAGGAAGCTATTGTGCAGGGCGTTGCGCGTCAATTGACGTCATGGCCGCTGCACTCGGCCAGACCGGGTCGGCCAAGAGCGGTAGCCTGCCGCTTTGTGCGCTCAACTTGGCCCGGCGTCGAGCGGCCGTGGCGGCTTGTGCCATCGGATCGCGCGCGTCAAAGTACCGCTCTGTCGAATTCGGCAAGGCCCTTGCAAGGTCGGGGCTAGAGGCGGTGCGCGTGCGAGAAACTAGGGTAGGCCGCGATGCGCGGATCGGGGTGGACGTCGGTGGGACTTTCACGGATGTGGTTTTAGCGCTGCCCGACGGGCGCATTTTTGTGAACAAAACGACGACGACGCCTACCGATCCGGGCGAAGGCGTCGCGATCGGCATTGGCGCGGTCTTGGGCGACGCCGGCCTCGATCCGCACGATGTCGCCGAGATCGTTCACGGCACCACCGTCGCATCGAACACGATACTGCAAAAGACCGGCGGGCGAACCGGCCTGCTGACGACGGCGGGGTTTCGCGATGTGCTGGAGATCGGCCGCATTCGCACTCCTGGCATGTTCAATTTGGCCTGGCGCAAGCCCGAACCGCTGGTGCCGCGACGCTGGCGTTTGGAGGCGTCGGAACGCATCGCCGCCGACGGCGGCGTCGTGATGCCGCTCGACGAGGAGTCGGTCCGGCGTGCGGTGACTACCTTCGTCACGGAGCAGGCGGAAGCCGTCGCCGTCTGCTTCATCAATTCTTACGTCAACGATGCGCATGAACGCCGTGCCGCCGCCATCATTCGCGAGTGCGCGCCGTCGCTTCTGTTGACTGCGTCCTGCGATGTCTTGCCCGAAATCAAGGAATACGAGCGGACGTCGACCGCGGTCGTAAACGCCTATCTGCTGCCGGCCATGCGCGGCTATCTCTCCAACCTTGCGGAGCGGCTGGCGGTCCTGGGCGTAACCGCGCCCATCCAGGTGATGGCATCCAACGGCGGCATGATTGGAATCGAAACCGCCCGCGATCGGCCGGTCTTTGCCGTCGGCTCCGGGCCTGCGGGCGGAGTCGCAGGCGCCGCGCGACTCGGACTCAACCTCGGAGCCAAAGATCTCATCGTCTTCGATATGGGAGGAACGACGGCCAAGGCCGCAATCGTGGAGGGCGGCGAGCCGCAAATCGTAACGGAGTACGAATTTCGTGATGGAATTTCCGCACCGTCACGCTTCATCAAAGGCGCGGGTTACATGTTGAAGGTGCCGGCAATCGATATTGCCGAGGTTGGGTCCGGCGGCGGTTCGATCGCGCGCATCGATGCCGGCGGCCTGTTGGTGGTCGGGCCCGAGAGTGCCGGAGGTGATCCGGGACCGGCTTGTTATGGTCTCGGTACCGATCTGCCGACCGTAACCGATGCCAATATGGTCCTCGGTTTTCTGAATCCAAAGTCGCTCGCCGGCGGATCGCTTCGGGTCGATGCCGAACTATCCCGGCGCGCTATAGAGACCCATGTCGCACGGCCGCTTCGGCTGACGGTCGAGGATGCGGCGCATGGCATACGGCAGGTCGCCAACGTCAATATGGCCCGCGCCATCCGCGCGGTGACGGTCGAACGCGGCAAGGACCCTCGCGATTTGACATTGATGGCGTTCGGCGGCGGCGGACCGCTGCATGCGGTCGACGTTGCGCGGCTCCTTGGCATCCGGCGGGTGCTGATAAGCCCGGTGTCGGGCGTGTTCTCTGCGGCCGGCATGCTTGCGGCGGAGACGATCCATGAATTTGTCAGGCCGCTGTTGCTGCCACTCGCGGCTCTGCCGGACGGCATCGTGCAACGCGCCATCGCGAGCATGAACGCCGACGGCCGCACTGCGCTCGGCAAGGAAGGCTATGCGGAAACCGCTGTGCAGTTCCGCTACAGCGCGGACGTTCGCTATTCCGGTCAGTCATCTCAGCTCACCGTGCCGATTTCGGCATGCTTCGACGCGCCGGCAGTGCATGCTGCGTTCGAGCGTACCTACCTCGAGACCTTCGGTTACGTAACCGCGGGAGAACCGGCTGAACTCGTCAATGTGCGGCTTGGAGCCATCGGCAAAGCGAACGAGAGGCTGGACTTTGGCGCGCTGCAGCTTGATGCGCGCGCCCTCGCCGGGGAGACCGGGCAACGCCCGGTCTCGTTCATCCGCGGCGCTGCGCGCATGCCGGCGCTACTCGTCGCGCGCGCGGCCTTGGACAAAGCGCCGATCGCCGGACCCGCGATCGTCGAAAGTTACGACACGACGATCGTCGTCCCACCGCATTGCACCGCAAGCGCGGCCGGCTGCGGTTGCATCGCCATCGAAATGGAGGCGTTCGATGCCTGACGCCACGGCCTTGCTTGACGATCCGATTACGTTTGCCGTCGTCAAAAATGCGATGGACGCCATCGTCGATGAAGTCGCCTACACGGTGGTCCGTACCGCGCGCTCGGAGATCGTCAAGGATGTCATGGATTTTTCGGCGGCAATTTGCGACGCCAAGGGCGAGATGGTGGCACAGGCAAAGACTATTGCGCAGCATCTCGGCGCCATTCCGGAAGCGATGGCTGCGGTGCGCGCTAAATGGAATGGCAAGCTTGAAAGCGGAGACGCCATCATCGTCAACGATCCCTATTCCGGTGGCATGCATCTGCCCGATATCTTCATGTTTCTACCCATCTTCGACGGCGGCGAGATTCTCGCCTGGGCGGTCGTGATCTGCCACCACACCGACGTCGGCGGCAGGGTGCCCGGATCGAACGCCGCGGACAGCACGGAGATATTTCAGGAAGGACTGCGAATCCCGCCGCTCAAGCTGTTCCACGCCGGGGTCATGGATGAAGCGCTCGAACCGCTGATCGCGCTGAATGTTCGTGTGCCGGACCGGGTCATCGGCGATTTGCGTGCGCAGTACGCCGCGTGCCAGGTCGGGGCGCGTGAGATTGGCCGGCTGGTGGCTCGCTATGGCGGCCAACAGCTAAGGGCGTATTTCGACGCGCTGCTCGCTTATGCGGAACGCATGACCCGCGCGGAGATCGCCACTTGGCCGCCAGGTACCTACCGGTTCGCGGACCAAATTGACAGCGACGGTTTCTCCGACGATCCCGTGCCGCTTATGGTGGCCGTGACAGTGCGCGAGGACGGCTCGCTGAAAGTCGATTGGGACGGCAGCTCGAAACAGGTTAAGGCGGCGATCAACTCCACGCTTTCCTTCACCAAATCCAACACGTTTCTCAGCGTTCGCTGTGCGCTGCGAGGCGACATTCCCAGTAATGCCGGCGTGTTCCGCTGCATCGACGTGTCGGCTCCGGAAGGAACCGTGCTCAATCCGCATCCGCCGGCGGCGGTCGCCGCGCGCGCGCTGACGGGCTATCGTGTCATGGACACGATGTTCGGAGCACTCGCGCAAATCGTGCCGCACATTATTCCCGCGGCCGGCGAGGGCGGCAACACGGTCGTTTGCCTTGGCGGGCGCGATCCCGACAACCAGCCATTCATCATCGTCGATATGATCAGCGGCTGCTGGGGCGGACGGCCCGATCAGGACGGCATCGAAGCAATCACAAATCCCTCGCAGAACTTATCGAATACGCCCGTCGAAGTTCTCGAGCGACAACACCCGGTGCGAATCGAGGACTATGGTCTTGTGCCGGACTCCGGCGGCGCCGGAAAATTTCGCGGCGGCTTGGGCTTGCGGCGTTCATACCGGCTGCTGGCTGATGAAGCCATCCTGCAACTGCGGTCGGATCGGCTGCGCTTTCCGCCCTATGGGCTCAATGGCGGCAAGCCCGGCGGCGTGGCGGGTAACTGGCTGGTGCGGGACGATGCCAAGCGTGCGATCCCGGGTAAGGTCACCACCACGATGCAGCGCGGTGAACTCCTCATCCATCACCAAGCCGGCGGCGGCGGGCACGGCGATCCTTTCGCGCGCGCGGCTGACGCGGTGGCCCGCGACGTGCGCAATGGAAAGGTCAGCGTCGCGGCGGCGCGCACGCATTACGGTGTCGCCGTGGATGCAGATGGCACTTTGGACGAATCCGAGACGGTTCGGTTGCGCACGGCATCCGGTCGCGCCTGAGTGCGACACTTGATCTCCGCCGGCGCGAGGCGCAATCTTTCGCAAAACGGAGGAAGCACCCTTGAGCATCGCCGAACTGCGGCCGGCGTCTGCGCCGGCCATTCCGAGCGCCGAGGAACTCGTGTCACGGTCCCGCGCGCTGGCGCCGCGCTTGCGCGAACGCGCGCTCCGCGCCGAGCGCGACCGCAATATTCCCCAGGAGTCCGTCGATGAGTTCATCGACGCCGGCCTCATTCACACGCTTCAGCCGAAACGCTGGGGCGGTTACGAGCATGATCATGAGGTGGCGTTCGATATCGCCGTCGAGCTGGGCCGTTCGACCTGCGGCTCGTCGGCCTGGTGCCTGAATTATCTGGCCGACCACGCCTGCATGCTGGCGTTGTTCCCCGACGAAGCCCAGCACGATGTGTGGAGCCGTAACAGCGCCGCCTGCATCGCCACCTCGGCGGCGCCGACCGGCAAGGTGGTGCCGGCTTCGGGAGGTTATCGCCTCGACGGCCGCTGGTCATGGTGCTCGGGATTGCGCCATTCGCACTGGATCATGATCGGCGGCTTGGTGCAGCGTGACGGCGAAGATCATCCCGACATGCGGCTTTATCTGGTGCCGGTCTCGGAGCTCAAGCAAGACGACACCTGGTATTGCGCCGGTTTGCGCGCCAGCGGCTCGAACACGGCGGTGCTCGACAACGTCTTCGTTCCCGAGCATCGCAGCGTGTCGTTTTCGGCGCTGCGCGAGGGTGCTTCGCCGGGATCGAAGGTCAACGCCAATCCGATCTACCGCACGCCGTTTATCGCCGCGCACAGTTATGCGCTGCTCGGCCCCGTGCTTGGTCTGGCGCGCGGCGCTTATGATGAATTCGTGCAATGGACGCGGCGGCGCTATCTGACCTACACCCAGCTCGCCATCGCCCAGCACGTGCCGGTTCAGCTCCGCATCGCCGAAATCGCGGCGCAGATCGACGCCGCCGAGCTGTTGGCGCGGCGGGCGCTGGCCAAGGCGCGTGCCGATTATGCCGGCATGACACTGGAAACGCGGACGCTATTGCGGCGCGATTTCACTTATGCGGTGCGCAGCCTTCGCGATGTCATGGAGGAGTTGATCAAAATCTCCGGCTCAAGCGGGCTTCTCGACGACAACCCCGTGCAGCGCTGCTGGCGCGACATCCACGCCATCTCCTCGCATGTGGTGATGAACTGGGACGTGCCGGCGGAGAATTTCGGCCGGGTAGAATTTGGTTTGCCGCTCAACCCGGCCTATCCGATGTTTTAATTCCACCGCCACACACCGTAGGCGTGGCCGTTCTGCATCTGCGGCGCCACATAAGTCGGCTTGCGATTGCCGATGGCGCCGAGCATGGCGATCCAGTTCAAAAGCTCGCCGCCGACATTGCCGGCCTTGAGGAGCTGATGCTCGGTCGCTTCGCCGATCAGCCGGTCGATCTCTTGCTGTTCGAGCGAAGCGATAACGCGCAAAGCCCAGTCCGGATCGGGCACGCCGTCGGAGCGCCCCGGCGCCATGCGCGGGCCGCCGACTTCGAGCGAGAAGCTGCCCGAGCCCATGACCACGACGCGCAGGTTCTGCGGCCAGGAATCGATGGCGCGCGCCACCGCCTTGCCGAGCTCGTAGCAGCGCCGCGCCGACGGCAGCGGCGGAATGTGGCCGCTGATGAAGAACGGGATCACCGGAACTTGCATGTCGGGCGTCAGAAAGTGCAACGGCACCGTGATCGAGTGATCGACCGAGAAGTTTTGCGTCAATCCGACATCGTAGCCCGATGCGACCGCGGCGGCGCGGATATGCGCGGCGAGGCCGGGCAGCGATTTGACGACGTAGTTCGGCACGTCCCGCGGCTCGTCGTTGGGCGCCCGGAAATCCTTGTCGACGCCGACGGCGAAGATCGGCAGGTCGTTGAGGAAGAAGGTATTGAGATGATCGGTGTCGAACATTACGATCAAGTCCGGGCGCGCCGCGGCCAGCTCTTCCTTTTGCGCGCCGAATAGTTTGGCGATCTCGCAGTCGGGCCCGTCGCGTTTGACGAAGTGCGGGAAGATCGGCGTATGCGGCACGCCGAAACCGGCAACGATCTGCGCCATTTGTTGGAGGCCTCCGTCTCGTATTTCGCTTTACGCCACCGGCTGGCCGATCTCGTCGACCTTCACCGCGCGCATCCGCTCGTTGTAATTCTGCACGTTCAACCCGCAAACCTCGAAGCGCGCCAAGTACCCCATCAGGAAGCCGTTCACGCCCATGCGGAACAGCGTGCCGACGTCTCCGGCAAGAAGCGCGCGTCGTTCCTCGTCGGTGAGATCGAGGCCGGCCAACGCCTTGGCCGGATCGGCCTTCATGGCGGCGCGAAAGGCGTGATCGCGCAACACCTCGCGGCACAAAAAGTTCACGGCAAAGACTGACATATCCGGCTCCGAACGTTCCGCCCCATGCGACAATCGCAATTTTTACACGGCGGCGCGGCGATTGCCACAGCGGCGTCGCCTCCGTAAGCTTTACAGCCCTGTGCGGGAGGAGTGCCATGGATGCAGCAGTGAGTGCGCGGCAAGACCGGCGGCTGACCAATCCGGTGTTCAACGACCGCAAGCTCAAGCTCGGTACGTTCGGCACCAATCTCGACCGCGGCTGCGCCATCTCCACCATCGACGGCGTCCTTGAGATCAATTGGCCGAATACGCTGGAATTGGCGAAGACCTCGGAGGCGATGGA